>JAIWHF010000056.1:0-14551 GCA_048629905.1 Methanosarcinales archaeon | reverse complement strand
AATTAAGGTTAGTAGTCGTAGTAGAGGGTGTGAGTATGTGGAGGAAGAAGAGAAGGAAAGCAATTTCACCCATATAGGGGGTGTAACTATTTGTAGACAGCATATATTGGGGGGAAGTGAGCTTTGGCTATCTACAGTGTGCTTGTGGAGAACAAGGGGAGTAGAGAAGGGGCGAGACGAGATGGCTAGGGGTAGCGATGAATCGTTAATTATTGCGTAAAAAGAGGGGGAAAGAAGGAAGGTTAAAAGATAGTTATCCAAGCTTTCTCCCCCTGCAGGGACAGATATCCACAGCTTTAATAGAGTTATCCACAGGAAGAAAGGGTGAGATAATGGTGCTGGAGAGGGAAGAACAGGATAGAGGAAGAAGAGATGGATAGAGAACAGGGCCAATTTGAAGAGTTCGTCGGTCGCTGGGGAGGGGAGATTCTCAAGCTATGGGACTCTCTTGCGCAGGAAGAGAGAGATGACCTAACGAAGGTTTTAGGTCAGCTTCCTCTGGATCCGAAGGGGTGGAAGTCCCTGATTGAGAGCTCTCTTGACCATATCCAATTTGCCGCAGGAGATAAGAGTTCGATAGCGATCGCGGGACCTGCAAACGCTGGAAAATCAACGCTTTATAACCAGTTGATTCAAACCAAAGATGACCGCGCAAAGGTGAGCTCTGTTCCTGGAACGACGCGCGATCCCCAGGAGTCGGACGTCGGACTTTTTCTCATCGTTGACACGCCAGGGGCGGATGCAGCCGGAAGTGTAGGAATTGTTGAAAAAGAAAAGGCTCTTGAAGCTGCCGCTGAAGCAGATGTAATTGTGGCCATGTTCGATGCTGCTCATGGCATACGGGAGCCGGAGGAGGCGTTGTTCCAGGAGCTTCGTGATCTCAACAAGCCCATCGTCGTCACATTGAACAAGATGGACCTGATTGGCAAGGAGAAACCGGAAGTGCTGGGGAGAGCAGCGGCCGGCCTGGGAATTGGGGTCGAGCAGATCATTCCCCTGAGCGCGAAGAAGGGGGAAGGGGTGGTCTCCATTCTCCAGGCAATTGCGAAGAGCGAACCCAGGATCGTCGCGGCGTTGGGCAAGGCTCTTCCAGCCTACCGCTGGGATTTAGCACAAACAGCGATTGGGCGTGCGTCTTCTACGGCAGCAGCGATCGCGATCACTCCACTGCCGTTCATTGATTTCATCCCCCTTTTAGGGGTCCAAGCGGCTCTTGTGCTGGGGATTGCACGAATCTATGGAGAGAAAATCACGATGAAGCGAGCGCGCGAATTAATCGTGACGTTCGGTGCGGGAATGCTCGGGAGGACCCTTTTCTATGAACTGAGCAAGTTCGGTGGTCCACCGGGCTGGATTCTATCGGCCGCCGTCGCCGCGGGGACGACCGTGGCAGTAGGATATGGAGCAATGGTCTGGTTCGAGAGAGGGGTAAAGGTATCTAGAGAGGAGCTAAAAAGAATCTCCGGAGCGGTTGGAGAGACTCTTATTGAGAGATTGAAAACGATGGGACAGCGTCGGCCAAATAGAAAATCGCTTCAGGATAGAGTCAGCATAGTGCTGGAAGATATTGGCCCACCAGACGAATTCGACGAGATGGTCGATTGAAAGAAAAACAGGACATGGGTGGATAAAGGGTCTTCAAGAAAGAAGGGCCAGGGTTAACGAACACACCCATCCGGCTTTCTTCTTTTTAGATCCCCATGAGTAGCCGCTAATTAATTGCTGCTATATTCCTCTGCCCGATTCTTTCTCCGCCTAAGTTCGCTTGTATAGGTTCTCCCGAGTGACTCAGCGTGCTCTCTCGCCCACTGGGTCAATTTTGTTTCTCCCGTTGGAGGGGAATCAACGAAGAGAAGATCAGCCATAAGCCCCTCAATCTCCTCGCGAGTGATCAAGACATCTCCTACCAGCTTTCCGAGCAGTTGG
This sequence comes from Methanosarcinales archaeon, assembly GCA_048629905.1. Taxonomy (GTDB): domain Bacteria; phylum Chloroflexota; class Anaerolineae; order Anaerolineales; family E44-bin32; genus E44-bin32. Next base: position 12,625 of record JAIWHF010000056.1, on the reverse strand, counting down.
CCGGCGAGGTACCCAATGCTTGGGTGAATAGAGATCATGGGCTTTTTCTCCCCAATAATCTCTCCTACGGTCTCAACAAGCGATTTGTAAGTGAAGGTTTCGGGGCCAATGGCGTTGACGATAGAGTTTTCGGTGTTTTCTCCTTCATAAACGGCCATCGCCGCGAGATCGTTTACGTAAATCGGTTGGAGACGATACTCGCCATCACCAAACACGCCAAAGACGGGGAGTTTTCGTAGAAGCCAGGCAATATTGTTGATGAGAATGTCCTCTTTGCCGAACAGGACAGTGGGGCGAAGTATTGAATAGGATAGGCCCGAATCTATAAGCGCCGTCTCGAGTCTTGCTTTGCCGCTAAAGTACTCCAGATGAGATTTCTCCGATGGGTTGGTTATGCTTATGTGAACAATCCGATTGACCCCGGCCGCCTTGGCGGCAGCAAACAGAACCAACGTATTCTTAACGGCATCTTCGTGGCGGAACATCTTGTGATTGAAGCGAACCCAGTAGGTGTTGTAAAGAACAGATACACCCTTCAGTGATTCAATCAGTTCTGCAGGGTTAGTAAAGTTGAAGGGGTAGGCTTGTATCTTCTGTCCGAATGGGTTTGCGCGGTGAGGAGAGTTGGTTAACGTGATTACAGTATGCCCTTTTTCCAACAATTTCCAGGCGATGTATTTTCCTGAGTATCCATAGGCGCCTGTAACTGCATGGATTTGTGATTCGCTCATGATTGCTCCGGGGGTTCTAGCGCTAGGTCCTACAAGCTGTGAGGGGAGGGCTTCTAAGTCGTAGTGTAGCATTTCGTTCATTGGAGAGGAGGCTATTCCTGCTAGGAACCTGTCATTTCGAGCGAGCCGTGAAACGGCGACCGAGAAATCCCTGTGATGTTTCTCGAGAGAAAAACTTCTCTGTAAACGAACGGATTGCTTTCTAAAGATGCTTGAAATAGGAATAGCGTCGTCTCAGGGATTTCTCGTCACTTCGGGTACTTTCCCCGACAGAACCAGGGACTTCGCGCTTCCTCCGCTCCTCGAAATGACAGCATGAAGGAACTTGTCATGCTGAGCCCATTCGGTTTCGCTCCTCAGAAGGAGGTCATCGAAATTCCAGCAAAGAATCGATCAGGTATTGGTTTTTTCGTCAAGCAGCAGATCGGCGAGATCCATGGTTCGTTCAAAAATGACATTCGCTCCGGCTTCTGTGAGTTCCCTCCTCTCGCCAAAACCGCTGAGAACACCAGCCGTCTGTGCTCCAGCGGCACGCCCGGCGCGGATGTCGACTGTTGTGTCGCCAACCATGAGCAGGGATTGTGGATGAACACCCAGCTGATTAGCAGCCCAAAGGACTGGCTGAGGGTGTGGTTTCGCTCGGAGCGTCGTTCGGGCAGTCGCCACGCACTGGAAGAAGCGATTAAGGTCTTCTTTTTCCAGGATAGCTGCCGCACTCCATCGGTCGCGGGAGGTAGCAATGCCGAGAGGGAACCGTGGGGCAAGGCGCTCCAGCGTGGAGAGAGCGCCAGGGATCAGGCTTATCTCGTCCACCGCAGCAAGGCCGCGTGAACGGTGGAGCTTGTCAAGCAGCGGTCCAAAAAACTCGTCCAAATGGAAGCGATCAAACAAACCAAGGGTTGCATTGACAGGGGTCTCAACGGCCATGACTAGGCGGCGGGCAAGAGCCTCTGGGTTGCTGACGGGCAGGATAAGGGAGATGGGGCGCAGCCACCGGGCAGCGCGGGCGATGTACTTCTCGTCTGTGTCAATGAGCGTGCCGTCGAGGTCAAAACAGATCGCCTGGATACGAGAAATGTCAAGGGGTTCCGTCACGAGCTCGGCCGCAGCGGAAGCGGGATAGCTTTCTGCAGGACCTCCAGCGTCTGCTCGTCAGGAGCCACGATCCAGATCGTCTGGTTGGAGACACGCTCGAAGTAAGAGATGCCGTCTTCAGCCATCCATCGTGCCGAAGTGGAGGAAGGTCTTTCTGGATCTCCGTAGCGGGACAGGCCGTAATCAAGGAAGGCCGCGGAGAATTCATGCGCATCTCGCATGGTATCCCACTGTGTAATCAACACAAAGGCATCGACGTCGTCTTCTTCATGATAGAAGAATAAGAGCAGGTCACCGCCCCAACCCTCTGCCGCCAATGAAGCCTCGTCTATGGGCAGATATTCGTTAAGGACCATGCGCGTGGCCCACTCGCCGAGCACGTCGTGCACGGTCTTTTCCCAGCCGGAGTTGAGCGCATCTGATACGTTCGGTGAAACGAGAACCACCGGAGTATCCTTTGGATAACGCTCCGGATGGAGAATTTGTTCGCTTGAAAGCGGAGGGTTTTGATACGCAGTATCGACAGCAGCCCATCCCCCATCAAGATAAAGAGTGCGGATAAAATTCAACCCCCAGAAATAAGGGAAGGTGAGTTCAGATTGTATGTAGGCCGGTGCACTATCGAATACCGGCATATCGAAATCGGCGAAGAAATCGAGCAGATCTGAGCGGTCTTCGTCTCCCGCAAACGTCCGCAGCCATTGCTCTTGGAGCAACGTTGCATCGCCTTCAATCAAGGCCTGGATTGCAAAACAGCGTTCGCTATCGGCCTCACAGGCGTCGTTGTTATATTGAAGGCCGTCCCTGATGTCATAGGCTTGGTCTTGAAGCGCATGTGTGTATTCATGTGCGTAGGTGAGACGTTCCACTCCCCCAAACCCCGAGCCACAGACAACAATCATTTCGTCCGTTTCTGTGTCATAAAAGCCGGCGACCTGTTCGCTAAGCAGGTCGGCGTAGAGCTGCCACAGATCGATCCCTGGTTCGATCAAACCCAATCGAGAGAGAAGGCGAACATCCTGAAGAGCGTCTTCTTGAGTGTAATCACCGAGGAAGTCATGAATCACAGTCTCGCGAAGCTGGTCCGGTGTGAGCAAGCTGCGGCTGACGGATTCGGACGGCATGATACCGCGCAACTGGGTCACCTGGGATTCGATTTCTTCCATTTGGAAGAGAAGGGCTGCGTCGAGAGGGGGACAGCCTGACGCATCTGTCACTTCTGGTGTTGGCGTCGGAGATGCGACTGTCTGAGTAGGTGTGGGTAATGCAGTCGCGGGAGACGTGGGCACAGCGGTTGTGCTTGCGGAACTCTGGCAGCCATTCAGCGTCAGGACAACAGCAAAAGAGAGCCACAGCAGGTGATGTTTGATTCTCATAGAATAATTCCTCTATCGGTCGAGATTGTATCACCGCTCTTCTGGACATCACAGGAAAGCAATAATCTAGGAGAAAGAGATGTTAGTTTCTATGCTCTCCGAGGGATGCGAAAAGGTTCTATTGCAGTGGGAGGGCTATCCCAGGGGAGGAGGGCGGCCGGTAGCTATCGTTCCATAGTCTTGCATAAGCATCTTGTTCGCGGGTCCAGCGATCATCGTCCCACCCCAGTTCAGGCTGCGCAATGGAGCGCACTCTATCTATCAACGGCCAGCCGCCCAGGGGCAGGGTCAATCCCAGGCGGGCTCGCCGCATAAGAAGGTCTTCGATGTGAACGATTCCCTCCGCGCGCGCGGCCCAGCGTAGCTCAGCCCAGAGGTAAGGGGATTCGCCGATAGTCTCGAGTTCACCATTTTCCGCGCAGGCTACTATCTCAGGGGCATCATCACCATATCTGCCGAGCAGCCGTAGACATATAGCGGGGTCAAAATCGCAGGCCAGAGCGTGTTCGCTCGGAGGTTGCTTAAACACTCGATGCGTGCGATCAGGGAGAGATGTACCGGAGAAGTACCTGTGAATGGAGCGCAGCGCGTCGAGGGCCATGATCCGGAAAGTCGTCAATTTACCTCCGGTGACCGTCACCAACCCCTGATCATCCCAGATGACGTGCTCGCGCGATTCGCGAGACGGGTCGACCTTCCCTGTATCTACCACGGAGCGCACACCTGCGAAGGTAGCCAGAAGGTCATCTGAGCAGAGATCTACATCGAGAACTCGACGGAGGCCCTCCATGAGATAGTCAATCTCCTCGATGTCCATGGTGGGTTCCATGTCCAGTGGGTGGAGGTGTTCGATATCGGTCGTTCCGTAGAGCGTGACTCCTTCCCAGGGTAAGGCAAACACGGGACGGCCGTCGCTTGGATGGAGAAAGCTTACTGCGCGAGTGAGAGGAAGCGCATGTTGAGGGAAGATTAGATGACTCCCGCGTAGTTTTCGCAGGCGTGGTTTCTTGTCGATCATGGATCGAACTGTGTCGGCCCAGGCACCAGTGGCGTTAATGACTACATTGGACTGGATCTCCGCTGTGCGATCGCGACCATTCGGCGAAACGTCCCTCAGTGCAATTCCACGTACCGATCCATTCTGCGTGCGCAGCACACCTTCAACTCGGGCATAATTAAGGGCTACTGCCCCATCAGCGACGGCTTCGCGCACAACGCGCAATACCAATCGAGCATCATCTGTCTGTGCGTCAAAGTAGCGGTAACCGCCTTGCAGTCCTGCTGAGGAAAGTTGCGGGCAAAGCGACTGAAGACCCTCCGGACCGTAATGGCGGTGCCCCCATTGCAAGCCTATGATGTCATAGAAGACCAATCCTGCGCCGAAGACCCATCCCGGGATGCGGTCATTAGCGTAATTGACAAGCAAGAAGCCCAGCGGGTTGACCAACCCCCTCCCTTGCTTAAGGAGCGCCTCCCGCTCTCTCACGGAATGGTATGTCAGGCGAAGTTTGCCCTCGCGCAGGTAGCGAAGGCCGCCATGCACGAGTTTGGAGGAGCGGCTGGATGTGCCGGAAGAGAAATCCTTACCCTCAACGAGGAGAACCCGCAAACCCATTCGGGTCGCCTCGCGCAGTATCCCTGCACCGGTAATTCCTCCGCCTATTACAATGAGATCCCACGGTCCTTCGATACGAGACCAAACCTCATCGCGCCATCCTCGCTCCCACATGTGGCTTTCAGTTTTCCTTTCTCTGTCGGGAATGCCTGCAGCGAAGGGCACTTAAGAACATGGCCAGCCCTTCCCCGGGTTAAGGATTCCCTGGGGGTCGAGAGCCTTGCGCGCCCCTTCTAGAAGGCGCAGCCCGATCGCTCCCTTCTCGTCCTTCATATAGTCGAGATGGTCTATGCCGACACCGTGTTGGTGGCTGATGGTCCCGCCATTGGCAATGATCCTGACGGATGCGGCGTGCTTGGCCATGCGCCATATATGCAGGGTCTGCTCAAGATCCACACCAATGGGGAAGATATAGGTGACGTAAAGGCTTGCGCCATCGGTGTAGATATGTGAGAGGTGAGAAAAAACAAGAGTGCGCGATCCTTCAGATTGGAAGGCCCTCTCAATCGATTGGATCACCTCGGCGCGCGCAGCGTCAACCCCCCTCCAGGGAAGAGCAGTTTCCAGCGTATCCAGAGCATATCCCTGATCCCAGAGCGTATTGCGCAGGTAGGGGGTATAAAAACGCGATTTCTCCCACTGGCGGCCGATCATCGTTCCGACGGGAAGGCCGCCATATCGCCGCAGGAGAGCGCTGACCTCCTGCCGGGCGCTGGAAACGAAGTCGTGAGTGCCGGTGATGCCGTAAATCAACAACGTGCGGCCAACGCCATATCCAAGGAGACGGAGGCCATAATCCGCGAACGTGATGAGCCTCTCCCGGCCGGCAAGAGCCAGCGTGGTCTCCGTCTCGAGCGGATCGCTCAAACGAGCCATAGAGATCGGCGCATTTGCCTGGGCCAGGGAGCGCATTGCCGCCATCCCACTTTCCCAATCGCGGAAGAATGCGCCGAAGAACATCTCATCTTCAGGGAGAGGTCTCACCCGGACCTCGGCTTGAGTGATCACGCCGAGACGTCCTTCCGACCCGAGCATGAGCTGGCGCAGGTCAGGACCAGCCGCGCTTGCAGGCAGTGAACGTAGTTGGATTCTGCCCACAGGAGTCTCCATTGTTCCGCCGGCGAACAAATCCTCGATTCGGCCGTAGCGGTAAGACTGCTGACCGCTGGAACGGGTGGCAATCCAGCCTCCGAGCGTCGATAACTCCCAGGATTGCGGAAAATGGCCCAGTGTATAGCCATGTGGCTTGAGCTGAGCCTCGATTTCAGGACCGGTTACGCCTGCAGAGAAAGTGGCCAGGCGGCTTTCCTCGTCCAGGTTTAGCAACTGGTTCATACGCCTCATGTCAACGGTGAGAGAAGGACGATCTCCCGGCAGAGGGTTAATGTGTCCCACGACACTGGTGCCACCGCCATAGGGAATTAGAGAGCAGCCAATATCCTGAGCGAAACCAAGGATCTCCCTGACATCATCGACGGTCTCAGGGATGGCGACTCCGTCAGGGAATGTTTCGATTTTTCCAGATCGCAAGGCGATCCAATCGGGCAGGCTCTGTCCGCGGGCGTGAAGCAGACGGGCTTTATCGTCAGTGGAAAATAGAGGGTGGTCTGGAAGACGGGAGGGAGGCACCGCATTGAGCGATGTCTGAAAATCTGCATCTGGGGTGTGCACGCCGGCGCCGAGAAGTTCCTCAAGATAGGCACAGGCCGCGAGCGGTAGATGGTATGTTCTTTTCGTTTCTCCCCAGCCGTTCCAACGTTGCATGGTGTTTATCTCATGTTTCACGTAAGTGCAGCGTGGTGAATATCCCTCGGTGGCGCAAGGTATACGCTATCAGACAGGTTTGTAGATGTATTATGCACCAGTCTGAGTAAGTTATCTACCGATCATCCAGCTTGTAAGCACTCAAGGCGAAGGCGAAGAATGACGCAGCGATGGACAATACAGCGCAGAGGCGAAAAAGCGAGGCCAGCGGGAACGAGACCAGGAACAAGAAAGCAAGAGGAGGGCCGAGCGCGCTGCCCAGGTCGCCGAAAGTGAAGATTCTGCTGAGCGTGTGCCCCGACAGATTTGGCGGGGTGCTGTCGCCCACATATGCGGTTATCAGCACCTGAACGCCGCTGGCCGTCAGGGCAGAAAGCAGCACTCCGAAGAGCGCCAGCGGCAAGAAAGGGGATCCCATAAACCACAGCCCGCCGCCGCCGATTATAAGAGCGGCCCCGATGATGATCCAGCGCCGGCCGTGGAGGCGGTCGGAGATGAATCCGGCGATGGGAGCACCCAACATGCTGAATGCGGTGCGTAGAGCGACGAGTGTCCCGGTGAGCGTCGCGATGGGGATGAAGAGATCGAGGGTGTGTATGCCTTCACCCGCGAACCCGGAGAGCCATAGGATGGATGTCGCCGCGATTACGCCGGCGTATATAAAGCGCACGGTGAAGATGGGAAGGGCAGAGACAAGGACGACGCGCCAGCGAAAACCACTGTTCTCGCCGCGCCGCTTTTCGACATGCCTCGAAGCGGTCTCCGGGAGGAGAAATAGCCACATGGTCGCCGCAATCGCGGTGAGGACCGCACTGAGAAATAACCCGCCGCGGTAACCGAGCAGGTCGGTGAAGATCCCGCCCAGGAAGGCCGAAAGACCGATGCCAAGGAAGAACCACATTTGATAGCGTCCGCTCAGGCGACCGCGGTTATCGCTGTCGGCCAGGTCAAGCACGATCGCCTGCCCGCCGATCCACAGACCGGACCAGGCTGCGCCCCACAGAATTCGCCCCGCGAGCATCACCCAGAATCCGTCTCCGATTGCGTACGTTAGCGTGGAGAGGGCGCCGATGGCGAGAGAACCGATCATCAAGGGCCGGCGCGGAAAACGGTCGACCAAACGGCCCGCAGGTATGTTGAAGAAGATGCGCGCCAGCCGGTTTACCCCCAGCAAGATCCCTACTTGCGCAAAGGGAACAGCCGCCTGGAGGGCGAACTGTGGGTCGGGGAGAACAGTATAGAGCGTGCTGTCGCCCAGTAGGGAGACGGCCGTTCCAATGCCGAGGATGGCCAGCACCCGCCGCGGCGAGAATTTCATTCTCGTTATCATCCCCTGGGGGCCAGGAGATGGCGCATGAGGAATACGTGTTGTGATTTTGTCATGACGGAAGTCTGGAGAATACAGCTCCTCGAAAGCGGTTTGTATTATTGGTGAATGCTATAGAAGGGCTGTTGCACTGTCAAGTGAGGGCGTTATGGGACGGAGCTTTGTGGGCCCGTGCGTTTGCCCGGTCGCTGCTCACCGCGAATATTTTTTGGGCAACCCCCTGGATTTGAAAGTAAACCGAAACAGAGAAAGGAGTCGGTAAGAACGACGCGTTCCGATCCATCTAAGGGACGAACCGAACCGCAGGTTGACTCTACCTGCGAAGCACGCTCGTATCTTGGAGGATTTATGGATGCATCCAACGTGACGGTTGGCCTGGCGTTGTTAGCCGGTCTGGCATCGTTTCTTTCGCCCTGCGTATTGGCGCTTGTGCCGGCTTACGTCGGCTATCTTGGCAGCCGTACGGTTAGGGCGGATGGCACGGTGGTTGAGAATCGCGGCCTGACGTTCGCTCACGGCCTGGCTTTCGTCCTCGGATTCAGCTTTGTCTTCGTCCTGCTGGGTGTGGCCGCCGCCGCTCTCGGCGGAGTGCTCTTCGGAATCCGCCTGTGGATTGCACGTATCGGCGGCGTGGTCGTGATCCTCTTCGGCTTGCACACGCTCGGGCTGATCAATATCCCCTTCCTGAACTACGACACGCGGCATCAGTACGCGCCGAGTAAAGGCTCGGGCTTTCTCTCGTCGGCGTTGATGGGCGTCTTTTTCTCGGCGGGCTGGGCGCCCTGCGTGGGCCCGGTGTTGGGAGCTGTCCTGACGTTGGCGCTGAACGGAGGCGATGTCATACAGGGTGTGATCCTACTCAGCGCCTATTCCATCGGTTTGGCTATTCCCTTCCTGCTGGCTGCAATCGGCGTCGGTCGGGTTGCCGAGTTGATGAAGCGCCATAGTCGGGCGATTCAGATTATGTCGTATGTGACAGGTGTGGTGTTGATAATCGTGGGGGTGATGCTGCTGACTGGGACATTGGAGCGCCTGGCCCGCTTTGGTTTCTTCGTGAATTTCGGGATTTGAGGTGAACGATGGCGGATAAGAAAGAACCTTCATCGAATCGTAAATGGATCATCGGTGTCGCAGTGCTCTTGGGTCTAAGTATTGTGGTGGCCGGCGGGGTCGCTCTTGCCGGGCGCAATGAGGACGAACAAGGTTCTGATACGGGGTTACAGGTTGCGCCAATGAGGGGAGCATTGGCTCCAGATTTCACGCTGGTGAATCTAGAGGGTGAAAACGTCAGTCTAAGTGACTTTCATGGCCAACCCGTGCTGATCAATCTGTGGGCAACCTGGTGCGGACCTTGCCGCATCGAGATGCCAACCATCCAATCTCGTTTTGAGGAGTATCGGGACGAAGGCTTTATAGTGCTTGCGGTGAATTTCGATGAACAACGAGCGGATGTGCAATCTTTCCGGGATGAATTCGGGCTGGCTTTCCAAATGCTTCTCGATCCGGGAGCGGAGGTACAGAGGCTGTACCGCACTCGCAGTTATCCCACCTCCTTTTTTGTGGATCGTAATGGGGTTATCCAGGCGCAGCACATCGGCGTGATGACCGAGGGGAACCTTGACGGCAATTTGGCGCAAATCGGGCTGGGAAATTAAACAGTGGCTGCGCATGAACGAGGACGGTACCTTGTCCTTCTTAAGACCGATGAGTCGAAGGTTTATTGTGAAGTACGACAGACGTACGTTATGAGCACACGTCTGGATTAGTGATAAGGAGTTGACCTCTAATGATAAAAAACGGGAAGTTAAGACCTATGCTCTTTCTTGGATTTCTCTCAATGGTCGTCGCTGCGTGTGCGCCTCTGGCTGCACAGAACCCGGTGGGAAGTCCAACGGCGGACGATCCTGCCGATGATGCACCCGAAGCCGCGGCCTCGCCTACGCATGCAGACGAAACGCAGGAGAGCGGCGATCCATTCGCGGGTGTAAATATATCCTTCAGCCAGACGTTCTGGCTCGGACGGACGAATTTCTACAAGCACAGCGTTGACCTGAGCGAAATTTTCACTGGCAACCCCGTCCCCGACGCGATTCCAGCGATCGACAATCCCGTTTTCGAAAGCGTCGAAGATGCGGATGTGTGGCTGGGTGAGGACTGGCCGGTGATGCTTTTTGAGCTCGATGGCGATGTGCGCGCTTACCCGCTGGCGATCTTGATCTGGCATGAGATCGTCAATGATGTGGTCGCTGGCGAACCGGTGGCTGTAACCTTTTGTCCTCTGTGCAACGCGACGATCGCCTTCCGGCGCACGCTCGACGACGGGCAGGTGCTGGACTTTGGAACGAGCGGAAATCTACGCAATTCGGATTTAGTCATGTACGATCGGCAGACGTTCTCCTGGTGGCAGCAGTTCACAGGAGAGGCCATCGTCGGCGATTTGACGGGCACGGTGCTCGATTTCCTCCCGTCACAAATCATCGCCTGGTCTGATTTCAAGGCATCCCATCCAGACGGCAAGGTTCTCTCGCGTGACACAGGTGCTGTTCGTGACTACGGAGTGAATCCTTACGCCGGGTACGACAGCGTCAACAGCAGCCCGTTTTTCCCTGTGGAGGGCGATGATGAACGCCTCCTGCCGATGGAGCGCGTGGTTGCGGTTGAGTCCGGCGACGTCACGATCGCCTATCCGTTCACCCTGCTTGAGGATGTACGGGTTGTGAACGATGAAATCGAAGGAGAGCCGATCGTCATTCTCTGGCAAGCGGGCACGGTTTCTGCCTTTGGCAACAACGGACCGGACACCGGCTCGACAGGTGTATTCAGCCGCGAGGTTGAGGGGCAGACTCTAACCTTCGTCGCAAAGACGGATGGTTTTGAAGATGAGGAGACGGGCACGCGCTGGAACCTGCTCGGCCATGCCGTCGCTGGACCCCTGGAGGGCGCCCAGCTCGAGCGGATCGTCTCGGGCGAGCACTTCTGGTTTTCTTGGGCGGCCTTCAAGCCGGAGACTGAGGTGTGGTCAGCACCATAAATCTATGGTTTCAAACCACGGATATGGGCAATACGGCCATTAAATAAAACCTGCGGGAGGTTGATTTAACCCTCCCGCAGGTTGCTTTTCACTCCCGAGGGGAATTACTTGGTCTTTTTGTACGTAGCACGCAATTCAGAACGAACACAGTTCCAATCCCCGCCGCAGGTATTATTGAATATACCCTTGACGATGCTTATATTCACCCCGTATTGGGCGGCCAGGCGCTCGGCGGTGCGGGTGTCCTTATCGCTTACACCCTCTACCTGGGCTTGATCCATATTCTTCAATTCCTTGCGCACGCAGCTCCAACTGCCGTCGCAATCCTCGAAAAAGGAATTTAGCTCTCCAAGCGTGACCCCATATTGTTCGGAGAATCGGGCTGCGGTCTTTTCGTCCAGTCCTTCCTTGCGAGCGGCGGTGCGCGCATCTTCGCGAGCGAGTTTCTCTTCATCGCGCTGTTCGGCGCGGAATTCTTGGACACCCATGTCGAGGATCTCCGCTGCGGAGGCTCCATCATCATCAGCCAGCTTGTAGGCCTGGCCGATATCGCCCCAGCTGTGATCAGAGCCCTTAGCAGCGATTACTTCTTCCCAGGTTGCACCAACTCGTTCTGACATCTTTGCGGCATGACTTAACTCGGAGAGCGACATGCCATCGGCGAGGTATTGATCCAGTGTGGCCGTGTCGACTTCCATCTCGGCGGCGAGCTTGTAGAATTGACCGAGTTCGCCCGGATTGGCTCCTTCGCTAATCCTGGTGAGGGCGTCTTCGAAATCAGCTTCATAGCGAACGGCAGCACGAGCTGCGGTGCGGATTTCCCCCACGGTATTGTCGCCGTTCACGACGAGGTCAAAGAGCTCGCGAATGCCGTATGTGTCTAACGTGTCAGCGAAGCGATTAAGCTGGGTTAAGGCGCCCCAACCGGAGCCGTCTAGACCCCAATCGCGGATCTCCTCCCAGGTAAGATCGGGGATCGTCTGGGTCAGTTGATAGGCATGCCACAAACGGCCGAAACCGGTATGGTTACCTGTCAATGAACCTTCGAAGATGTTGAAAATATCCTCGCAAGTGTAGGTCTGCTCGGCTCGAGCATCGAGGAAAATTATACTGACGGCTTCGGCGATCTTTTGCGCAGTGGGATGGCATGCGTCCTGGGGGTCGGCCTCTGGATCTACCACAACGACGGTGAGGGTGTCCGTGTGGGAGAGATCACAACTGTCGCTGACCCAGACAGTGGCCGGGTGTTTTCCACCTGTGGAGTACGTGTAAGGGGCATTTTTGTCGCTCAGACCCGGATCTGGTAAGCCGTCCTCGTCGAGATCCCAGGTATAGGTATAGGGCCCAACACCGCCGGAGACCTCGGCTTTGAACAAGATCGAAGCCGCTCCCGATTCGATCGTGAGCAGTGGCGGCATGGGATCGCTGTTCAAAACGACAACGGGCCCATCGATGGTAACCGTGCCTTACACGCGCCCCTTTTCGGTGGCCGTCCAGAAACCATCACGGGTTTCATCATATCTGTTTATAAACTCGGAAAGACCGGTGGCCACTTTGGTCTCAAAATAAGAATCAAACCCCCAGTGCTGATGGTAATATCGGCCGTGAAGCTCGACAATTCTACCGATGGCACCGGGAATATACCCTTTATTAATTTTGATTCCGGTCAACCCACAATCTCCAGTC
>JAIWHF010000055.1:0-14840 GCA_048629905.1 Methanosarcinales archaeon | reverse complement strand
CCCGAGAGCCAGCGTGCCGAGAAAGTAGATCGAACCGGTCAGTCCCAAGACAGTCGGCATCAGGCTTACGGGTAGCAGAGCGGCGCCGTACAGCATCATCTGACGGGCAGTGCTGCGACCGTCTGGCTCCACGACCGGCAACACGGGGATGCCGGCCCGCGAGTAGTCCTCGCGACACATCCAGGCGATGGCCAGGAAATGGGGTAGCTGCCAGAGGAACAGGATGGTGAAGAGGAGGAACCCAATAGTAGTGCGCCTCCACATCGATGATTTCATAGGAATGAATTATACGCCTAAACAAAACCATTCCAAATTGAATGAGTACAAATCTTTGAGTTTTACGTTTCCCCTGTGGGATACAAGAAGAAGAAGCTCAAGTGGTGTAAAATGCATCTTATGAATACGAGAGATTCTATGGCTAAGGTTGAGGTTAATAACCTTGATTTTTTCTACGGGTCGGTCAAGGCTTTGAGCGAGATAACGCTCAAGATCGAAGAGAAGGAAATCACGGCTTTGATTGGTCCCTCCGGGTGTGGAAAGTCGACATTCCTGCGCTGCCTGAACCGGATGAATGACACGATCCCCGATATTCGTATCGAGGGCGAGATTCTCCTGGACGGCGTTGATATTTACAAAACCGATCTCGACCCGGTGGATATCCGCCAGCGGGTTGGTATGGTGTTCCAAAAACCAAACCCTTTCCCGCAATCGGTTTATGATAACGTCGCCTTTGGACCCCGAGTGTTGGGCTTAACCCGAAACCGGGTTGAAGAAGAGGAGATTGTTGAAAGATCTCTAAAGCAGGCGGCGCTGTGGGATTTGATAAAAGATCGCCTTGAACTGGACGCACTAGGACTATCTTTGGGAGAACAGCAGCGGCTTTGTATTGCCAGAGTGCTTGCGGTAGGTCCCGAAGTTATTTTGATGGATGAACCCACCTCCGCATTAGACCCGATCGCCACGATGGAAATAGAGAACCTGATGGCGGAGTTAAGGGAGTTTTACACAATTGTGGTCGTAACGCATAACATGCAGCAAGCTGCAAGGGTGTCAAAGAAAACAGGGTTATTCTGGCTTGGCGAATTGGTGGAATTTGATGATACCGAAAAGATCTTCACACGCCCGAAAGAGGAACGGACGGAAGCCTATGTCACCGGCCGGGTAGGGTGAGTTCGGAGGGAGGTCGTGATGCCGAAGCGTACGAGAGCGAGATACGATCAAAATTACGCTGCGATCGAAGATGATATTTTGAAGATGGGGTCGCTTGTCCAGGATGCCATCCGCAACTCACTTGAAAGCCTCAAGCAGCGTGATACGAATCTGGCGCAAGAGGTGATCGACCGCGATCTACGGATCAATGATCTTCGGTTCAAAATTGAAGAAGCTTGCCTGACACTCATTGCCACGCAACAGCCTACTGCCGGCGACCTTCGCGCAGTCGTAGCGGCGATGAATATAGTGGTGGACATGGAGCGCATGGCCGATCACGCTTCCGGGATCGCTAAAACGGTGATCCGTATGGGCGATGAACCTCTGCTTAAACCTCTTATCGACCTGCCCAGGATGGCAGATTTGGCGCGAGAGATGTTGAGTGATGCTTTAGACGCTTTTATTAAACGAGATGCGCCCGCGGCGAAAGCGATTGCGCCGCGCGATGAGGAAATGGACCTGCTCTATAAAGCTATATTCGATGAATTAGTGGAAATCATGGCCCACAAACCGGACAGCGTTGAGAGAGCTACCTACCTGCTATGGTGCGCCCATAACCTTGAGCGAATCGGCGACAGAGCGATCAACATCGTCGAGCGTGTGATTTTCATAACAACGGGCGATATGAGGGAGTTAACTTTCTAGAATTACCAAGAACATCACTATCGAAGTCACTGTTTAAAACATCTAACCTCCCGCAGGCTTCAAGCCTGCGGGAGGTTTAAGTTTAGACATCGAGGCGCAAACGTAGCCTGAGGCCGGAAGCCGTGTAGAGACGTAGCATGCTACGTCTCTACGGAAAAGGCAATTGAATGGGCGTCTCACGCTTGCTCACCTAAATTCATTCAGCAGCAGGATAAAACTCCGTGATTCGAGTGATGATTGACCTGATAGAGACAGCCATAGTTTTGTCACCTTTCCACAGTAGATGGAGGAGAACCAGTTTATTAAGCACCCATGTAAATGTAGATTAAGAACAAAGTTTCGGAGCGGGTTCAGCCTCCTGGTGCCTTTGTGAATCGTTGCTTCCACGGCGTCCTTGTGCTAAGCTTTGATACACGTAAGGAATCATTTAGATAGCTGGAAAGAACATTGTCTAATCTTAAACCGATCATTGTATATATCATCGACCGCCACCCCCTTGAAGTCTCTGAAACGGGACCATTTTTTCGCTGGCTTCGTTTCGATAATGATTTTAAACGAGAGCTAGAGGACCTCATCGGTCCATATGATCCAGATAAACTCAGTGTTTTAATCGATGAAAAACCTGCGGGAAGCAGATGGCGCACGCTCCTCGATCACCTGCTTCGTGAACAGGTCGAGCTTGTTGTAACCCACCTCGCTCCGCTCTCTCCTGCACAACGCCAACAACTCATCGGAGTTTGTGCCCAAGTCGGCGCGCAGTTGATCACTCCCAGCGACGCAGGACGTAATCGGGAAAACGGCAAAGAAAAGTAACGATCGTTCTCCAAAAGATCAATCGAATCTAGGGACAGTTGTGGCACACGAATACGTTGGCAACTTGCATACACATACACGCTATTCTGATGGGCATGGCAGCCATGAGGACATCGCCCTCGCGGCTATCGAGGCCGGTCTCGATTTTGTCGTCGTCACGGACCACAATGTCTGGGTCGATGGGATGGATGGATACCGTTACCTTGACCGTCAGCGAGTTCTCCTATTGACGGGAGAGGAGATCCACGACCAGGCACGAGAACCTCAAAAGAACCACTTATTGGTCTACGAAACACACTGCGAACTCGCTCCCCGCGCCTTTGATCCACAGGGATTGGTGGACGCTGTCACCCAGGAGGGGGGGCTATCTTTTATCGCCCACCCGGCCGACCCTGCCGCGCCTGCGTTCAATGAAGATGATCTCTCCTGGGTTGATTGGGACGTGACTGGTTTCACCGGATTGGAATTATGGAACTTCATGAGCGAATTCAAAGGGCTCCTGACCTCTATGCCTCGCTCGATCTGGTATGCATACAATCCTACATTAATCGCCTCCGGACCTTACCCGGGCGTTCTCGAACGCTGGGATCGCCTACTCGCTTCTGGTAAGAAGATCGTCGCCATTGGGGGAACAGATGCCCATGCCATGCCCGTAAGTCTAGGCCCATTCAAGCGTACAATCTTCCCCTATGAATTCCTCTTCAGGACAGTTAATACGCACGTTCTCCTGCGAGAACCCCTGACAGGAGATTTCGAGATCGACCGTAGACGCTTGTTTCACGCCATTCGCGAGGGTCATTGCTTCGTAGGATATGACCTCCCCTCCTCAACTCGTGGTTTTCGTTTTACCGCCCAAGGAGAAAAAGGCGAGTTCGAAATGGGCGACACGACTGAGATTCGCTTTGGTATCACGCTGAAGATCAGCGTCCCGAAACGGGCGGAGATCCGCTTGTTGCGTGATGGCGAGGAAATTCACCGCTGGGACTCCCAGGAGACCGCAGTGCACACGGTTAACCAGCCAGGGGTGTACCGCGCCGAAGTTTATCTTCGATACAAGGGCAAGTTGCGCGGCTGGATCTTCAGCAACCCTATCTACATCACCTCCAAATAACCTCCGTCAAAGCTTTTTATAACCTGTATGTCCAGCGACCAGGATCTTCACGCATGATATAATGATCAGCACATATGTTCGCTTCCCACGAAACCGCCGATGAATGAATTTCTACTGCATGCGCCCTACCAGCCGACCGGTGACCAGCCGGAGGCGATCGAACAACTCCTGCAAGGTTTGGAGCGCGGCGACAAGCATCAGGTGCTCCTCGGCGCGACAGGCACGGGAAAAACCTTCGCTATTGCCAACTTGATCGCCCGAACACAGCGCCCTGCCCTGATCTTGGCCCATAATAAAACCCTGGCCGCCCAGCTGTATGCGGAGTTTAAATCGTTCTTTCCGGAGAATGCTGTCGAGTACTTCGTCTCCTACTACGACTACTACCAACCCGAGGCGTACGTACCCAAGCATGACCTCTATATCGAAAAAGAAACACATATCAACGAGGAGATAGACCGCCTCAGGCTCAGCACAACAGCCTCTGTCGTCTCGCGCCGAGATGTAATTGTCGTGGCTTCCGTTTCCTGTATATACGGCATTGGAAACCCGGAGGCATACGGCCAGATTGTCATCAATCTGGAAGTGGGATCTCGCTATCGTCGCGATGCGCTCCTGCGCCAGCTTGTTGAAAGCCATTACGAACGCAACGATATGGAACTGAAGCCCGGAGTGTTCCGGGTGCGCGGAGACACCCTTGAGATCCTCCCAGCGTATGAGGAGCTGGGCTTGCGGCTGAGCTTTTTCGGAGACGAACTCGAGCGCATCACCCGCTTTGCCCCGCTCACCGGTGAACTCCTGCGCGATCTCCCCGAAGCTAGCGTCTTCCCCGCAAAGCACTTCATCACAGATAGCGAGAAGTTAGAGGCTGCAATTAGAGACATTGAGGTCGAGCTGCAAGATCAATTGGCTCATCTAAGGTCAAACGAGAAACTGCTTGAAGCCCAGCGTCTCGAACAGCGCACATTGTACGATCTCGAGATGCTGCGAGAGGTGGGTTACTGCTCCGGTATCGAAAACTACTCCCGCCATCTCGACCAACGCTCGGCGGGATCACCGCCATGGACGTTGATCGATTACTTCCCCCCGGATTTTCTCTTCATCATCGATGAAGGTCATATGACCATCCCTCAGGTGCGGGGGATGTTCGCCGGTGACTTGTCACGTAAAGGCACACTGGTAGATTTCGGATTCCGATTGCCGTCAGCCCTGGATAATCGACCGCTCTCCTTCGATGAATTCGAGACCCGAATCGGTCAGGTTATTTACACCTCCGCCACACCCGGTCCCTATGAACTCGAGAAGGCCACGCAAGTGGTCGAGCAGATCATCCGCCCCACGGGATTGGTCGACCCCGAAGTCGAAATTCGCCCCATTGAGGGCCAAATAGACGATCTTGTGGGCGAAATACGCCGCCGAGTTGAAATTGGCGAGCGGGTCCTGGTAACTACATTGACGAAACGAATGGCGGAGGACCTCGCCGATTACATCCTCGAACTCGACATCAAGGTCCACTATCTTCATTCAGAGGTCGACACCATCGAGCGTGTGGCGATCTTGCGTGATTTCCGCCTGGGGGTTTACGATGTCGTCGTGGGGATCAATCTTCTACGGGAGGGTTTGGATCTTCCAGAGGTTTCGCTGGTCGCCATTCTCGACGCCGATAAGGAAGGCTTCTTGCGATCTGGCACCGCCCTCATCCAAACGATCGGCCGTGCCGCCCGGCACATCAACGGGCGCGCCATTATGTATGCCGACAGGATTACCAATTCGATGCGCTTTGCGATCGACGAGACCGAACGACGGCGAAAGAAGCAGACTGCCTATAACGAAGAGCACGGCATAGAGCCCATGAGCATCATCAAAGAAATCCGCGATCTGACCGATCAAATCACATCAAGAGCAGTCGCCGAACAAGCCGGAGAATACAGGGCAGTGACTCCAGAGACACTTCCAAAAGATGAACTCGTACGGCTTATTAATGAATTTGAAAAGCAGATGCACCACTCTGCAGAAGCACTTGAGTTTGAAAAAGCGGCAGCTCTTCGTGACCAAATTTTCGAACTACGAGAGGTGCTCGCCGAAAAAGAGGACCTGCCTCCCTGGCAGAGGGCACGCATCCTATCCGGTGAAATCCAAAATTAAAAGGACAACTCCGAACGACTATGATTCGGAGCTGTTCCTCTCGTCTCCCAAATTGGAACTAGCTAACCTCAATCCTGTAAGAGCTAGTCCTAATAGGAGATGCTGGTTTTCTTAATTTCGTGCATTTTCGGTGTTAGATTCGCCCGAATCCTTGCAGAAGCTTGATGTAACTCGAGCGCTCGAAAGCTGCCGGCTCTACGTAGTTCTCAAGGCTGAGTGACCCCCGCAAATTCTCTAGCGAGTCTTCCCCGAAAACCTCCACCAGCGCTTCAAAATCAGCGATGATCCCCTTTAGAGGCGCAATGCCGTCCTCTTTCAAGAGAACCGAACAGACATTGGCAATATCTGCCCCAGCTAAGATTGCCTTCATCACACCCTTGCCGCTGTGCACACCGCTTGTCAGCGCCAGCGAACAATCAACCTGATCGTAGAGAATTGCGATCCAACGCAGCGGGAGAAGGATATCCTCAGGCCGACTAAGGCTGAGATGCGGTTTGATATCTTTCTTGGCGACATCGATGTCGGGCTGATAAAAACGGTTGAACAGCACCAGCGCATCTGCCCCTTCATCGGCTAGCCGAGAAGTAAAATTCGGCAAGGCGCTGAAGAACGGGCTCAGCTTAACCGCAACCGGGATACTGACTTTCTCTTTCACCGCGCGGAGAATATCCAGATAGAGCGTTTCAATGTCGAGCCCGAAAAGCGTATCGGTTGTGGGGATGAAGTAGATGTTGAGCACTAATCCATCCGCCCCTGCCTGCTCAATTTTCTGCGCGTAATCCAGCCATCCGCCCTTGCTCGTGCCGTTCATGCTGGCGATGATGGGGATATCCACGGACTCCTTAGCTTTGCGCACATGCTCAACATAGCTGTCTGGATCGCGGAGGTAATCCTGCTTATGCGGGAAGTAGGTGCTTGCATCCGCAAGGCTCAACGAGCCATCGGAGAGCAGATGAGAAAGCTCACCCGTTTCGAGCGCAATCTGCTCCTCGAAGAGTGAGTACATTACGACGGCGGAAGCGCCGGCGTCCTCCATGGTTTTGATATCGTCAATCTCGCGGGATAACGGCGAAGCCGAGGGAACAATTGGGTTCTTCAGCTTCAATCCCATATAGGTGGTTGTCAGATCAGCCATGATGTCCTCTCCAAGAAATAGTGAGAGCCTGTAACGGCTCAAAGCGAAAGTTGTAACTTATCCGTATCCTGGATGCTCAGGATCTTTCTCGATAAATTATAGACTTAACCCAGAGACGCGGCAAGAACAAAGCGCGCGGTAGTTTAGTGACAACCCACAATAAATCATCCCGGCAGCTCAATTCTGAAGATAGCGCCGCCATCAGATCGGTTTTCAGCGTGTATCGAGCCATTATGCGCTTCCACCAGCTTACGGGTGATAGCCAGTCCGAGACCAGATCCTCCAGCCTGACGAGAGCGCGAGGGATCGACACGATATAAACGCTCGAAAACTCGCTCAAGGTCCGGCGCGGGGATCCCCTCTCCGGTATCGATCACTTCCAAGACGACTTTCGTCCTATGCGAGTCATACCGCAAGCGGAGAGTCACATTACCCCCTTCGGGCGTATATCGGAAGGCGTTCGTGATCAGATTCCCCAGGACCTGTTCGACCCGGACGGCATCCACCAATCCATAAATCGATGGTTCCGGCGGGATGTCGGAGATCAGTGAAATCCCGATCGTTTGTGCTTCAGGTTGATATGTTTCTACGACTTTCTGGACGAGGAGCCCCAGATCCGTTCGCGATAGCTCAAGTGAAAGCTGTCCAGCGTCTGCCAGGGCTAGCGTGCGCAGATCTTCGACGAGGCGATTTAACAGCTCGCTTTGCTCCAAAATAGGCTCGATGCTTTCAACTTCTAGAGGGTGGACACCATCAATGATCGCTTCTAAGCGTGCCTTAATTACCGCGAGAGGATTACGCAGTTCGTGGGCGATGTCTGCAGTCATTTCTCTCCGGCGATCCTCGGAGAGTTCCAGGTTCTCGGCCATCTGGTTGAAAGCCATCGAGAGTTCGCCCACCTCATCGCTGGTGCGAATTTCGACCCGCCGACTTAGTTCACCACCCGCCACAGCCCGCGCGGCGTCGGTTAGTTCATTCACCGGGCGAAGCAAGCCTTTAACAAACAACACGCCGAGAAGCACGGCAACGGCGCTGGCGATAAGAGATGCGACCCAGAAGGCGCGTTGAAGGTCTTCGAATAACTGGGTTTCCGGATTGGAAAACCCAGATCCAATCAGCACCAGGTAACCAACAACCTCGTTGCCCACTTCAATAGGGAATGCACTTGAACGCTCCACCAGTGACAACTTACTACCCTGTTTGTCGGGTGGACCGATGATGATTACTCCAGACCCGTCGGCGAGCAGAGTATTGCGCCCCCCCTCAGCTCCCTGGCCCTGACCGGATTGGCCTCTCTGCCCCGACCCCTGCAAGATAGTCTGCACGCCTTCCCAGCCCCCATGATCCTGATAATAGTCTCCAAGTTCTGCTAACATGACGGCGTATGTGGACTGCTCGCCGTGGAGGACGAACCCGCGCACTTCCCGTGCCGTCGTTTGGCTCGAGATGATGGCGACGGTTCCAATGCTAACAAACGCGACCGTCAGGAAAGAAAAGAGCAATTTCCAGGCGAGACTGATACCCCTGGGTCGATTTACGTCACTCATCACGGAAGCGATAACCTACACCGAATACGGTTTCGATGAGTACGGGTTTCTTTGGATCAGCTTCTATCTTCGCCCGTAAATTCTTGATGTGCGCATCAACTGTTCGCTCGTAGCCCTCAAAAGTTTCACCCTGTGTTGACTCGAGGAGCTGCATGCGACTGAACGCTCGACCGGGTTGCGAAGCCATTACAACAAGGAGATCGAACTCTGTGGGGGTGAGTTCAACAGATTGACCGGCGACATTCACCCTGTGCCGAAGGAGATCGATCATAATATCTCCACTTTCGATGATCTCCGGGGTTGTCCCTGGTTTCTGTGTTCTGCGCAGAACAGCGCGCACCCTGGCCACAACCTCCCGCGGACTGAAGGGCTTGGTGATGTAGTCGTCGGCGCCCAGCTCCAGGCCGATCAATTTGTCCGTCTCCTCCACCCGGGCTGTGACCATGATGATGGGAACATCGTTTATACGTCGTATCTCACGGGCCACATCGAGGCCATCCATACCCGGCAAGTTGAGATCCAACAAGACCAGGTCTGCCGGATTATGCTGGAATGCAGAGACCGCAGCCGTTCCGTTATCCACGGAATCGACACGAAATCCAGCCTTCTCCAGATAATCGCGGATAACTTTTACTAGTTCGATTTCATCTTCGACAATCAGTATTTTTTGAGACATACCTAGATTATAGTGCCTTTCGCAGCACGTTGACCCACCTTCCAGCGGCTGAAGAGAGAACGCGAGAAGCCTCCCGATTTGGATCCGGGAGGCTTCCCTGGTACAGAACAACCTATCGATCGGAGAAGCGACCTTCTGTTAAGCTGCCGCCCCGTCCACCCTTACGAGCGGAACCTGCACTTGCATCCAACTCACAGTCTTCATCATGATTGAGCGGTACGTTGTTCGACATATTTTCTCGGAATGATGGAATTTCAATTCCACTTTCCAGAAGTGCCGCACGAGCATCTTCACGCACCGCCTGCATGATCTCCCACACATCTTCCGATGCGAGATCTTGAGCGAGGGCGATATCCATCATATTCTCGCCAGATTCTAGCCTCGCCTCAAGATCTACTGGGTCAAGCCCGAGAGCATCAGCGAATGCCGCGATCATTGCGTCATGCATGACCTCTCCAAGCTCATCTGCCATCCAGCCATCTTCCCCTTCCGACATCCAGCGCATAGAGCGTTGAGACTTGAAAGGTTGATTTGCCGGGTACGTCGGTGGATCCTCGGCCTGTGCGAAACCCACGTTTGCCGTGACCGCAGCAGCAGTGATGACCACTGCCAAACTCAGACCTAGAAGTACTTTCTTGTAACTCATTATCTTTACCTCCGAAGTTTATTGTGCAGACGAATGTTTCCGCACTTTCATAGCCGAAGGATATCGGGTAAAAATGAAGAAGCGATGAAGAGAAGGTCGGGAATGTATGAAGGTTTTGGGAGTTGGTAAATAAATAACGCACAAGGTCGCCTTACGGCGACCAGGGCGGAGGGATTACGGGCGGAGGTCGCCCGTGTTAAGGTACGCTCGCATTAAACCACGTTATCCGACCTTTGGGGAATGATTGAAAGGTGTATGTAAGGTGATGTTTTTTTCCATCTTTTTATGTGAAATTTAGTGCCGCGACACACTGGCTTACCCGAACGAACTTCTCTTTGGTTGCATGGAATGGAACTCAAAATAATTGAGCTGCTGGAACACGTGCCCACCTCAAACTTGCCGCCATATTAATTCCTGATTCGGCGCCAACCTTATTCCCAAATTAACCCTGATCTGTGCTGAAAATGCAGGGGGAAAATTCCTCATCATAACAAGCAGCGGAACAATCTGATATACAATGTGCCTTACACAGATTGGCGAGCCCGGGATGTGAGTGTCCATGACGACTGGAAAACAGGAAAATTCAAGAAACACTAATCCGGAAATTCTTCCCCTCCTGACCACCAAGTACTATGTCCCACCGGTCAGAGCGAACATCGTTCAACGCACCAGATTAGTGCAGCAAATAGAAACGGGAATTACCTCAAACTATAAACTCACACTCGTCTCCGCTCCAGCCGGGTTCGGAAAAACCACCCTCATAAGCGCTTGGGGCAATGAAACAAGAATACCTATTGCCTGGGTTTCATTAGATGGTGGCGACAACGATATAACCCGGTTTTTGGGGTACTGCATAGCAGCGCTGCGGACGATCAAGCCAAACATCGGCGATGCCTCGCTCGAGCTGCAGCAATCACCCCACCCACCGCCGATTGAAACAGTCCTAACTACGCTCATCAATGAGCTCGACGAAATCCAGGAGCGTTTCGCGCTGGTCCTCGACGATTATCACATCATTGAAGCACATCCTATTCATGAAGCTGTAAATTTCCTCATCAATCACATGCCCCGAAAAATGCACCTGATCATCGCGACAAGAGCCGATCTTCCCTTGCCAATCGCCCGTCTAAGGACACGCGTACGCCTGACCGAAATATCAGAATTCGAGTTGCGCTTCACATTGGATGAGGTGGCAACCTATTTGAACGATGTAATGCAATTGAGTCTTGCTATGGAGGACATCGCTGCCCTTGAAAACCGAACGGAGGGATGGATCGCTGGCTTGCAGATGACCGCTTTATCTATTCAGGGGCGTGGGGATGCATCCGGTTTGGCCAGAGCTCTTTCAGGGAAGCATCGATTCATCTTCGACTACCTGATGGAAGAAGTCCTCAGTCAACAATCGGCAGAAGTCCAGGACTTCATGGAAAAAACGTCGATTTTGAATCAGTTATCTGCACCAATTTGTGACGCTCTCATGGGATGGTCCGATGCATCTGGGGATACCACCAGGAAGAGAACGGTGACCAAGCGCCTGGATACCGCCCTTCCCTCCCAGGAAATACTTGAGCACATGGATCGCGAAAATTTATTTCTCATCCCTTTGGACAACGAACGGAGGTGGTACCGATATCACCGCCTGTTCGCCGACCTCCTTGAAGAACGATTAGTGCGAGTGCACGGTGACCATATCCAAGATCTACACCGTCGCGCCGGTGATTGGTATGAGCAAAATGGGTTGATTGGGGAAGCTATCAATCATTTTCTAGAGGCTGGTGAGTTTGAGCGAGCAGCAGATTTTATTTCGAAGAACGCACTCGCCTTTGTATATCACGGCAACCTTGGAACTCTTGCCCGATGGCTGGAAGTTCTACCAAAAGACGTCAAGGAATCGCAGCCATGGTTGAGCATTACCCACGCCTGGGCACTTTCGTTTGCCGGACAGTTAGAGCCGGTTGCTTCGCTGTTGCAGGAGGCGGAGGGGTCTCTCTCTTCAATCACAGATGAAATCGAAGTTCAACGTCTTTCCGGCATCATCGACGCCTTGCGCGCGTACTTGATCGCCATCCGCGGATCTATGCCGCTTGCTGCAGATTTCGCCCGCGAAGCGCTCAAAGTTCTCCCGGAGGAAGACCTCGTTTTGCGCGGTTTTACAGCTACGCTCTTGGCTACGGTTCTTCGATGGACAGGGGATTTGAAAGAGGCTAAGAGTGCGTATCAGGAAGCCATCGCCATCAATCGAGCCGCTGGAGCTACAAACGTCCTTGTCGAATCGCTTTGCGACCTGGCAATATTGCAATCCATCGAAGGGGAACTTCAGCAATCTATTTCGACGTGTCATGAAGCGCTATCGTTAGCCGAAGAATATTATGAGCGATCCGGAAGAAGGTTGTCCGCGCATGGTCGCGTATCGATACAACTTTGCAGAATTTTCCGTGAACGGAATGATCTGGACCTGGCAAGACAATATGCCGAAGAAGGACTTGCTTTGTGTGAAGAGTGGGGTCAGGCCGAATCGCTCATGCGCGCCTATATCGAACACGCCGAAATACTCCAGGCTTATGGAGACAGCGATGGTTCAATCCGCTCTATCCAGAAAGCACGACAACTTGCATCTGATCTTTCTCCCTGGTATGAAGTCAGATCCGCCGCATGGGAAGCTCACCTTCGATTATTGCAGGGAGATCTCACCTATGCCCTTGAGTGGCTCAATGACCAAGATCTGATTGTTAATGACGAAATTGAGTTTCAAGATTTTGAAACCCATTTTCCTATCGTCCGCACACTTATTATGCATGGAAGGCAGCTCCCCAAATCAGAGTCTCTCACGCCATTGAATCAGGCCATCGAGATCCTGGAGCGGATGCGCTCAACTGCAGAGAGCTCTGGAGCGGGAAAATACCGTATCGAAATCATGATTCTGACATCCCATGCTCAGAGTGCCCTGGGCGAAACAGAGAGGGCATTATCCACGCTGAATAAAGCTTTGACCCTGGCGGAACCCGAGGCTTTTATCCGCGTATTTGTCGATGGAGGAGAGCCAGTGCGGTCATTGCTTTGTGAGCTAGAAAAGCAAAAGACTGCGATGCCGTACACCAGAAAAGTACGCCAATCAATGGACGATCAGGAAGAGGTCGGGGTCACAGCCAGGGTTGGCAGCTCCGAGAGCTTGATCGAACCCCTTACGGAGCGGGAGATGGAAGTACTCCGCCTTCTCGCGACACATCTTTCAAGCACTGAGATCGCAGGGCAACTCGTCATTGCCACGAGTACCGTGCGCTCACATATTAAAAACATATACAGCAAGCTCAGGGTACACAGCAGGACAGAGGCTGTAGAAAAAGCACGGGAGATCGGGCTTCTATAAAAACCTCGGGCGTGAAATCCACCTAAAGTTCGGACCTCACAAGCGTTTCTAGAAATCCCCTACCCAATCCCCTTGTTTGGGGGATGACGTCCACCCAAATTACACGTATAAAGGAGCAACAACCGCATCTTGTGCTTTACGCACATAGTCCACTTTTTCGTGGAAAGCGGGAGGGTAAAGAGATGTTCCCCACAGGTAGAGATATCGAGTACATGGCTGAAATTCGACGCTCTCGACGCCGGGAGGCCGATCACTACCGCATGATGAAGTTAACAAAGAATTCTCCGCTTCAATTGAAATTGCAGGTCTTTCTGGGTCGGTTAGGGCAGGATCTGCAAAAACGCTTGGAAGAAAATAGTGAAACAGCAGTCGGCACTCTGCCGGCAGCTAAGTTGGGCGAAAGCTCATAACCGGCATAAAAGACCGGATGAGGTGTATTCTATCGGATAGGTTTTGCGCTACGCTTGATACCACAGTAGTGGTCTGTGGTTTTCAAAAAGGTGGCTGATGCGCTCCACGTTACTTCAGGTCAAGGTACGGCGTTCCCGTACTGGTAAATGAAGCGGATCATGCTCATCTTCTCCTTCAAAGGAGTGCAGGAGGACATGATCCTCCTGCACTCCTTTAAGGCGATTGGCTGCCACTTGGCCAGCCTGGATTGCAGCCTTTGATACTCTTTTTCTGTACAACTGGGAGACATTCGCGAGAACTCTGGAGGACCACTATTGATTTGTCCTGATCGCCTAATTGACGGTGATTGATTACAATCTAACTATCCTATGATTCTGGCATTTGGAGTTCTCGACTATCGAAAGGTTCATCCTATGAAAAAACGAGCCCCCAATCATAGTTTCTTTTTAACGAAACATGTCCTCACAGCCATGTTCCTCATCCTGGCAATCAGCGCTTGCGGCCCAGCGGTTGCCCCTTCCCCAGCCAGTTCTGACAGCTCTCTCTCAGGCGATTCACTCACCGGCGCGCAAACCCCAACCGCTCAATATTCGGACGGGAAGGCGGACAATCGATCTTCAAGTCGTCCGGATTCAAACGCGAGCATTAACCCTGACCTAATTTTCTCGCACATTTCCATCGGGCAAGGGCTGTCCCAGAGTGTTGTGTATTTTATTCTACAAGACAGCCAGGGTTTCCTATGGTTCGGCACCCAGGATGGGTTAAATCGGTATGATGGATATGAATTCAAGGTCTATAAAAACGACCCCGATGACCTCCAAAGTGTGAGCAATGATTGGATAACAACCATCGCGGAAGATGCTGATGGTACGCTCTGGATCGGCACACTTGGCGGAGGGTTAAATAAATTCGATCGTGACACAGATCAATTCACGCGATATATAAACAACCCGGAGGACCCAAATAGCTTAAGTCACGATGTCGTCTCCGATATTATGATCGACCCGGAAGGCTCGATATGGGTTGGAACGAACGGAGGGGGGTTAAATAAATTCGATCGTGAATCAGAAAATTTCACATCCTATTTGTATGAGCCAACGGACCCGGACAGTATTTCTTCCGATGGCGTCTCGTCACT
>JAIWHF010000054.1:0-14864 GCA_048629905.1 Methanosarcinales archaeon | reverse complement strand
CTGCCAGGTGTCGTGCGGCCGGCGCTCACGTGGAAATCCAGTCTCTCTCAGGTCAAGGTTCTCCCGCCCGGGCGGGGGATCAGTTATGGGCACATTTACACAACATCGTCTGAGGAGAGGATCGGGACAGTTCCAGTCGGTTATGCGGACGGTTTCCGGCGCGTCGAGGGGAATGAGGTTCTTGTGGGGGGAAAACGGGTTCCGGTCGTCGGTCGGGTGACGATGGATCAGATCATGGTCCAACTCGATACGCTCCCGAATGCCCAGCCAGGGGATGAGGTTGTGATCATCGGCTCACAGGAGGCGGAGCGGATCAGCGCAGAAGATGTGGCCGATCGCTGGGGGACGATTAATTACGAGGTCACTAGCGGGATTCTGAAGCGCGTTCCCCGTCTTTATTCATAATCATTGGTGCACTGGGAGTGCTTCAACGATTGGTCATTATGCGAAGAGGCCGACATGCCGTCGGCCTCTTCTTCATTACGATATTTAGCAGTGTCAACTTACCCGCCGAGATATGCTTTCTTCACTTCCGGATCCTCCAGCAGATCGCTGGATTTCCCTTCCAATACAACTGATCCACTTTCCAGCACGTAGCCGCGTTGAGAAAATTTAAGGGCCATACGGGCGTTCTGTTCAACGAGGAGGATGGTTGTGCCTTCCTTGTTGATTTCCCTCAGTGCATCGAAGACGTCCTTCATGAGCAACGGTGCGAGACCCATGGATGGTTCGTCGAGCAGCATCATTCTACGGGCGCTCATAAGCGCCCGGCCGACGGCCAGCATTTGCTGTTCCCCGCCGCTTAACGTGCCGGCTTTCTGACTGATTCGTTCCTCCAGGCGCGGAAAGATTGAGAAGACCCGATCGAGATCCCTTTTGATTTCTGGACCGTCCTTGCGGGCGAAGGTTGCCAGGTGCAGGTTCTCTTTCACGGTCAGGTTGTCGAAGAGCCTGCGACCTTCGGGCGCATGCGATATACCTAGCTCGCTTACTACCTTTTGCGGGGGGAAGTCGAGCAGGTTCTTTCCAGCGAAGGTCATCGAGGTGCCCTCTTCCGCATCCACCAGTCGGGATATGGCCCACAACGTGGTGCTCTTCCCAGCGCCATTGGCGCCGATGATGCTGACGATTTCACCCTCGTCAACTTCAAAGCTGATACCGTGCAGAGCCTTAATGTTGCCGTACGAGACAGCCAGGTTTTCAACCGAGAGAAGCATCAGACCTCCACCTCCTTGCCCAGGTAGGCGTCGATGACTTTCGGGTTAGATTGAATCTCCTCCGGCGTTCCCTCGGCGATGACTTCACCGAAGACAAGCGTCTGAATGATCTGACAGAGTTCCATAACCACCCTCATTCTGTGTTCAATGAGGAAGATCGCCAGACCAATTTCTTTGTGGACGCGGCGGATGATCTCCATCATCTGGACCAATTCCTCCGGATTCATGCCCGCGGTCGGCTCGTCCAGGAAGAGGATTTTGGGTTCCGTGGCGAGTGCACGCGCCATCTCAACCCGGCGCTGAGCGCCGTAGGGCAGATTCGTGACTACTTGATCTGCCATGTGGCGAATCCCTACCAAGTCCAGGAGGTCATAAGCTAATTGCTCGATTTCGTGCTCTTCTTTCTGGCGCTTGGGCGTATCGAAGAATGCACCGATGAGCCCGTAGTTGATCTTGGAGTAGCGAGCCATTTTCACATGTTCCAGCACCGTCATATGACGCCACAAGCGCAGGTTCTGGAAGGTCCTTCCCAGGCCGCGTGAAGCGATCTGGAATGGCTGCAACCCATTGATTTTATCGTTCCCGAGCACGATATCACCCTCGGTTGGGTCGTAAACTCCGGTGATGAGATTGAAGATCGTAGTCTTACCCGCGCCGTTGGGACCGATCAGGCCGCGTATTTGCTTTGGCTCCACCTGCAAGTTGTAGTCGTGGACGGCTCGCAGCCCCCCGAAGAAGTGGGTCATTTGTTTGACTTCAAGAAGTGGCATTGTCAGCCTCCCCTTCTGTCATCGATTTTGGCTTGACAAGTGCAATCGGATCGAGTTCGGTAAAGGAGATCAATCCTGTAGGTCTGTAGATCATGAGCAGGATGAGCATGACTGGTATGACGATCCACTTCAGGATCTCCAGCGGACGCAGCGCCTCGCTGAGCAAGTTGAAACCGACTGCACCTACAACAGACCCAGCGACGGAGTTCAAACCGCCGAGGTAAACCATCGCCAGGACTTCCGCCAACTTACGGATGCCGAACGTTCCGGGGTTGATATAGCGGATGACGTGCGCAAAGAGGCCGCCAGCTACTCCGGCCCAGAATGCGGAAAAGAGGAAAGCGACCATTTTTGTTTTGCGGGTGTCAACGGTCATGGCGCTCGCAGCCAGTTCGCCGTCGCGGACGGCATTGAGGGCTTTCCCGATCGTGGAGCGGACGAAATTGTTGATGATCCAGATGGATAGCATTGTCCAAACAAAAACAGTTGCCAGATTGGCGTAAGCGGGTTGATTACTCAAGCCGCGCGGACCGCCCACAATCTCAAGATTGTTGAAGAGGCTCACCACGATGAACATGAAAGCCAGGGAGATAATCGCCAGATAATCCCCGCGGGTTCGGAAGGAGGGGATGGCGACGAGAAGTGCGCCGATTGCGGCGGCTATTCCGCCCAGGATCAAAGCAATCGGAAAGAGGAAGGGTCCCCATTCTGGCGGAAGGACCGCTTCCCCAAATTGGTTCTCAGAAACAAAGAGTACGATTGTGAAAACCGAGGCCGTGTACGCACCAAGGGCGATGAAGCCCGGATGGGAGCAGGAAAATTCACCCATATACCCGTTAATGACGTTCAGGCTGAGGGTGATGATGATCGAGATCAATGTGAGTTTTACAATAAGTAGACGATAGTCGCTGATACTGGTCCAGAGATGCAGGACAGCATATAGAAGGGCGACATGCAGGAGTAGCGAGATGCCGGTTGACAAGTTGTACAGCTTCGCGGCGATGAAATTCGTGAGTTTGGCTGTAAGGCGGGCTGTGATGGCGATGGGTAGCGCATAGATCAAGAGCATATAAAGCAGCGTACTTGGGATCAGTATCGGTGTCTTGAGAACCACAATCACGCCGAAGAGAGCGGGAACCTTGGACATCCCCAGCAACCTTGCGAGCGGCTGCCCGACGAACATCTCGAGCAGCACCGCGACCAACGCCGCGAGCAACCAGCCTAAGAGCGGGACATGCTTATAAGGTTCCCATAACTTGTGCAGAAGGTTTTGGAATCGACTCCTATTCCCTTCTTCATATTCAACGTTGAGTTCCATTGCGCTCCCTCAAATTCTCGTTGGACAGTGTTATTAAAGAGGCAATCACAAGCGTAATTGGGCGCTGTAAGGTTCGCCGAAGAAGCCGTGAGGCCGGAAAGTCAGAATGAGCAGGATGATCGAAAAGGCGATCAGGTCCCGCATCGTTGAGGGGAAGATCGACGCTACGAAGATTTCGATGAACCCGAGCATGAATCCCGCCAGGCTGGCGCCCAAGATCGAGCCCCTGCCGCCGAGGATCGCAGCTACGAAGGCCTTCCAACCAAATAAGATGCCCATGTAAGGGTCAAGCACCGGATAAGCAACGCCGAACAAGATGCCGGCGGCCGCGGCGAGACCTGAACCTAGGCCGAAAGTTAGCAGCGCGATATTGTTGATCGAGATTCCCATTAACGGCACGACGACGAAGTCGAAAGCCATCGCCCGCATTGCCATTCCCCACTTTGTGCGGCGCACGAATTGGTGCAGCGCTAGCGTGAGCAATAAGGAGACAAATACGATGATTATCTTCTTGTTGGTTATACTCACGCCGGCAACGACATAAGTTGTGCTTTCTATGAGCGCCGGGAAACTCAGGCGCGTCGGACCGAGTATGGCCAGGTTGCCGGTCTCGAGGATGATGCCGATCATAAGGCCGGTGATCGCTGCGGATGCCCGCGGCGCGTTGCGTAAGGGTCGGTAGCCAATACGCTCTATTAGCATCCCTACAAGCGAGGTCAAGATCATCGTGATGAAAAGTGTGAGAACCAGAACCAAGCCGAGCATGACATTGTCAGCTAACGGGAGGATGCCAGTTTTAGCAAGGGCCAGGAGGCCGCCGGCGACGAAGAAGCCAATATAACCTCCGACCATGAAGACATCGCCGTGGGCAAAGTTGAATAGCATTAGGACACCGTAAACCATGGAATAACCCAGGGCGATCAAAGCGTAGAAACTGCCCAACTGCAGGGCGTTAACGATGTTTTGAAGGAAAAACTGCATCGAATACGCTCCTCACTTATTTGAAGAGGCGGGTCAGGGCTTCCTGCCCCTGACCCACCCACAACGTAACGCACTTCAATGTGTTGATTTAAAGCCTGCCATCGACGGGTGCGTTATTTCTTGTTTAGGTTCTACGGGCAGGCTTGATCATAGAACTTAAACGTACCTGTATCACTGATCTGGACGATCACCGCGCACTTGATGGGGTCACCCTGTTCGGTGAAGGTCATCTCACCGGTGATTCCATCGAAGTTCTTGATCTGGGCCAGTGCATCGCGTACGCAAGCGCGGTCTACTGCCATGTCGCCGGTGATTTCGCCGCAGTCTTCCATCGCCTTCTGGATAATGAGGAAGGTGTCCCATGTCAGGGCGCCGACGTCATCCGGGACGTAACCATGCTTGGCGTTGTAGGCATCGATGAAGTCTTTGGTGGCGCCAGTCGCGCCGTCGGCTGCGTAGTGGGTGCTGAAGAACAATCCATAGCAGTCCTCGCCACAGAGGTTTACGAGTTCAGCCGACCCCCAGCTGTCGCTGCCCACGATGGGTGCGTTGAAGCCGAGTTCATGAGCCTGCTGGACGATCAACGCCACCTCATTGTAGTACTGCGGCGTGAAGATGAACTCAGCGTCGGTATTCATAATCTTGGTGATCTGAGCGCTGAAGTCCGTGTCGCCGGTGGTGAAGCTCTCGAAGGCAACGACGGAGTCTGGGCCGTGGATGTCCTCCCAGCCAGCCAGGAAGTTATCCGCCAGACCCTTGGGGTAGTCACTGGCAACGTCGTAGAGCACGGCGGCCTTGGTGAAGCCGTATTCATCGGTGACGAAGTTGGCCACAACCGGTCCCTGGAATGGATCAAGGAATGGTGTGCGGAAGACCCAGGGTCGGTCGAGCGTGGTGGCGGGGTTGGTTGACCACGGGCTGACCATCGGGGTCTTATTGTCGTTAGCGACGCCGCCTGCCGGGACAGCCTGTTTGGAGGATTGAGGGCCAACGATCACGAGCACTTCGTCCTGTGTGGTCAACTTCTGGTTGACCGCCGCGGCCGATTCGCCCTTGGCCTCATTGTCCTCGATGACCAGCTCGACTGCGTATGTCTTCCCGCCGATCTCGAGCTCTCCGCCGATGGATTCAAGCCACATCTCGGCTGCGAACTTGGTCCCTTCGCCGACTTTCGGGATGTCTCCGGTGATGGGAGCATTCACGCCGATCTTAATCGTTTCTGGGCCAGCGGGGGCGCAGGCGCCAACGATGATGGCCATAAAAAACGCGATTGCGATAACCTTTTTCAACATCTTCCCTTCTCTCCTCTCAATCGGTTGGTAATGCTTTACTCAGACAACTGCCTTCAGATCCTTTTTCGCCGTTTCACCTCCTTGGTTGATTTTACATTTACGATGATTGAATAGAAGCAAAAACGGGTTCAAAAAACTGAACCCGCTTCGATACGTTATTGAAATGGCGGCAGGGACAAATTTGTTCTCTGGAGTATTCCCCCCGATTGGATAACCAGGTGAGAACAACAACTTTGCGTCGTGTGGGTGATGATTGCCATCACGCCTGCCGATGAATGCATTGAGTTCCTTTTTCCCTCTTTTTACAGACGGGTATTGAACCTCAAGGTTTAGAATAGGACTTGAATTCTTTCAAAGCAAGTGTTATTTATCATCACGCTTGATATTCACGCTAGGAATGATGCTTGTCAATTAGCTTACCATACCCCACCGCTAGGTTAGGAATTTTGACCTGAACTATGAAAAAGTGCAAATCGATTATGAGCGGAAGGAACGTGGTGCCATTTGGGTGGGTTGATGTTGATAGGGGGTGCGAGTCTCCCTGGCTTTAAGGAAAATTATCAAGCCGGGGAAAATCGTTTTGCATTCCCATCTTTTTTTCATCAGCGATGTCATCAGGGGGGTGGAGATTTGGGAGAGGACTGCCATCAAGAGGACAAAAAGACTGAACCCAGATACAGGATGTGTTCTCCCATTCGATCCTTTCCACGAAAAGCCATACTAGAATCTTGACATAGCCCACAGTGTCATGCTAAAGTGTAGCCATGTAGTATCATAGTACTACTCCCGGTTCTTCCGTTCCCAGGAGGGGGAAAGCATGGAGCTCATCCGGTTTCTTACAGTTGCGGCGATGCTCGCCGCGCTTTTTGTTTTCGCGAACCCCATTGCAGCAGGGATAATCGGTTCATCACAAAACCTGGTTTTTCCGATAACGATTGCTGGATGGCGTACATAGACCCCGTTATCGGCCGCGTGACGACCCCTGAGGGGGAGTTCTCACGCTCGTGAGATCTTCAGGGACGGAGCGGCGTGGCGGTTCGGACAGAGGTGTCGGCACAGTCCGGCACAGCCGACGTCACGCCGCTCTTTGCGTTATAAGTATTCATCCCTCCGGAGCAAAGTGCGTCTCTGCCTACACTCGCAGGCATTGATCATCGCTGCTAAGGAAGCGAGAAGCCATAACACCCCCAAATTATTTTCCTGCGATCACTCGGAATAACCTATCTGAACTCTCAACTAACATCATTGACGGGGCTCGTCCCCAGCATTGTTGTTCATCCTGCACCTTGACTTCCCTCTCATGCCTCTCGTAGAATGATGCTACGAATATGCACAGGTCGGGGAGAGACCCTAAACCAACAGGGCACCGAAGGGGCAAACCGCATCTACGCGTGCAGGCATGCGGTGAAACTCTCAGGTAAAAGGACCCGATCTGGCCGAACCTCTGGAAAGTCTCCGGACACCGAAGGGGCAACTCCCCACAAGGGAAGAATCTCTCAGGTTGATGACAGAGGGCGCACACCCCAGTCGGTGTGTGCTCTGCGCGCAGTACCCAGAAGCCATTTTTCAAGGAGGTCAGCATGGAATATCCCAAGGATTTGAAGTACACAGAAAGTGACGAATGGGTCCGCGTCGAAGGGAAGATCGGCACGACCGGAATTTCCGACTACGCCCAGGACCAGTTGTCGGATATTGTCTACGTCGAGACCAACCCACCCGTTGGTGAATCTTTACAGAAGGGCGAGACCCACTCGGCAGTGGAATCGGTGAAAGCTGCCGCCGATATCAATATGCCTATCAGCGGGGTCATAGCGGAGATCAATGAGAACCTTGCCGACACACCAGAACTGTTGAACACAGATCCATACGGCGAGGCCTGGATGGTGAAATTCGAGATCAGCGACCCCTCGGAGTTGGACGGCTTGATGGATGCAGCAGCCTACGAGAAATTCAACGAGGAGCGAGACCACTAATGACCTACATCCCCCATACCGATAAAGACCGCGAGGAGATGCTGGCGGTGGTTGGCGTGGATCGTATCGATGACCTATATAAAGCTATCCCCGAGAACGTGCGTTTCCCGGATCTTAACCTCCCTGATCCGATTTCGGAATTGGAAATCACCCAGGAACTACAGGCACTTTCTGAGGCTAACTTAGAGGTCTTCCACACATCCTGTTTCTTAGGCGCCGGCGCGTATAATCACTTCATCCCCTCCGTCGTCGACCACACCCTGCGCCGCAACGAGTTCTATACGGCCTATACACCATACCAGCCGGAAATCTCTCAAGGGACGCTTCAGGCGATCTTTGAATATCAGAGCCTGATGACCCTGTTAACCGGGATGGATGTCTCCAATGCATCCCACTACGATGGAGCGACCGCATTGGCGGAGGCCGTGATCCTGGCGCTGAATCACCATCGCGGCAAACGAAACAAGATCGTGATCTCACCAGCGATCCACCCCCACTATCGCCAGGTCGTGCGTACGTACACGCAGGGCATGGGGCTCACGATTACGGGTGACGAAAAATGCGAGACCGAACCTAAAGACCTTGTGAAGATGCTGGACGAGGACACCGCGCTTGTGGCCGTGCAGTACCCGGATTTCTTCGGCAACATTATGGATCTCTCGGCTCTGGG
The DNA here is from genome assembly GCA_048629905.1 of Methanosarcinales archaeon. GTDB lineage: Bacteria > Chloroflexota > Anaerolineae > Anaerolineales > E44-bin32 > E44-bin32. The sequence continues at coordinate 6,643 of JAIWHF010000054.1, read as the reverse complement.
CGAGGCTGCGCAGGCAAGCGGAGCGCTCTTCTGTGTCGTAGTCAATCCGCTGGCGCTGGGTATGCTCGTGCCTCCCGGCGACTTCGGCGCCGACATCGTCGTCGGTGACGGTCAACCTCTTGGTATTTCACTCTCCTATGGTGGGCCCACCGTGGGCATCTTCACGACGAAGGATAAATACGTTCGCAAGATGGCCGGACGCCTGGTGGGCGAAACGGTCGATAGCCGCGGGCAGCGCGGCTACGTGCTCACGCTCACCCCGCGCGAACAGCACATTCGCCGCGACAAGGCGACTTCGAATATCTGTACCAATCAGGGTTTGATGGCGCTCGCGTCGACAGTGTATTTGAGTGTGATGGGCAAGCAGGGACTGCGGAGCGTCGCCGAACTCTGCTATCACAAAGCACATTACACCGCCGAACGGATCGATGCGCTGAAAGGCTTTACGCTCTGGAATACGCATCCGTTCTTCCACGAATTCGTCATTAAATGCCCAAGGCCGGTTGCGGAGATCAACGAGAGCCTGCTCGAGTGGGATATCCTCGGTGGGTATGACCTGGGTCAGGAATATCCTGATCTGAAGGACCATATGTTGATCGCCGTTACGGAAGTGATCGCCAAGGCAGAGATCGATGACCTTGTGTCTGCGCTAGAGGAGGTCTCCAATGCCTGAGCCTCTGATTTATGAGTTATCCTCACCCGGACGCAAAGGTGTGTCGCTGCCGGCAGTAGATGTTCCCGAAACGGCGCTCCCGGAAGGCTTGGTGCGGGAGGAATTACCCCTGCCAGAAGTCGCCGAGAATGACGTTGTGCGCCATTTTATGCGCCTCTCTCAATTGAACTATAGCGTGGATACGGGCTTCTACCCCCTGGGCTCATGTACGATGAAGTACAACCCCAAGGTAAATGAGGACATGGCCCGCCTTCCTGGTTTCGCATTAACCCATCCTCTGCAAGATCCTGATACCGCTCAGGGGAACCTGGCGATGATGTATGCTCTCCAGGATTGGCTCATGGAGATCGGCGGGTTTGCCGGAGTGAGCCTCCAACCCGCGGCGGGAGCACACGGAGAGATGACGGGGATCCTCATCATCCGGGCATATCATCATGACCGCGGAGATAAGGAACGTAATAAGATTCTCATCCCCGACTCAGCGCATGGGACCAACCCTGCCAGCACGACGATGAGCGGGATGGATGTGATCGAAATCCCCTCCGACGCACGCGGCAATATCGACCTGGAAGAGCTCAAGAAACATTGTGACGAGAGCGTCGCCGGTTTGATGCTCACGAACCCCAATACGCTAGGGCTTTTCGAAGAAAATGTCCAGGAAGTAATCGATCTGGTCCATGGATGCGGCGGTTTGATTTACGGTGATGGGGCGAATATGAATGCCCTGCTCGGCGTGGTCAGGCCAGGCGATCTCGGCATTGACGTGCTCCACTACAATCTCCATAAGACCTTCTCCACACCGCACGGCGGTGGTGGTCCAGGTTCGGGCCCCGTCGGTGTCGTCGAGAAGCTGGTCGACTTCCTTCCGGATCCGGTGGTGGGGATTGTTGACGAAGGCGATGAAGCCAAACCGCCATTGTATGGGCTTGTTACACCTGAAAAGAGCATCGGCAGGGTGAAGGCTTTCCATGGACATTTCGGCGTCATCTTGCGTGCATACACCTATATGCGCATGCTGGGGAAATCGGGACTGCGGGCGGTATCCGATTATGCTGTGCTGAATGCCAATTACCTGCTGGCGAAATTGCGCGATACCTACAAAGTTCCCTTCGACCGCATTTGCATGCATGAGTTCGTCGCTGAAGGGCACTGGGATGATGCGCCTGACATCCATGCCCTGGATATCGCCAAGCGGTTGATGGACTACGGTTTCCATCCCCCGACGAATTACTTCCCGCTGATTGTGCCCGAAGCACTTATGATCGAGCCCACCGAGACGGAAAGTAAAGAGAGCCTCGATGCCTTCATAGAAGCGATGCTTGCGATAGCGAAGGAAGCCCGCGAGGATCCTGAGACAGTGAAGAGCGCTCCACATAAAACGTTGTTTGGGAGAATGGACGAAGTGCAAGCCGCACGGCAGCTGGTCCTGTGCTGCCGCCCGCGCTATCTGGATAAACCTGATACCAAATAACTGTCTCTGGAAGATGAATTCCAGGACGAATCTTTAACACGCAACCAAGAAGCAAAGCGCCTGCCCAGGACCGGGCAGGCGCTTTGTCCCCGATGAAAAAAGCGGCCTCGGTTCCCCAATGAATCCGAGGTCAAGAAGATGCAATGATCCTCTATATAATATAAGAGTATTCTCAATGAAGTCTGAACCCGCAGGAGGCCAAAGGTAGTATCGAGGGAATTGCGGAATGCGGTAGAATGAAATCACCGAAACGAGGTTCTCCAAATGACCCGTAAATCAGATACGGTCATCCGTGAGGTGAAGAAGCGGGAGACTGTTCAAATCCATTTGCCGGACAATGGCATCCTTGAAGGTCCCAGGGGAAGTCAACTGGAGACTTTTCTAAAAACTCTCACACCATCTGCGCCGATCGTAGGCGCTGTGGTCAACGGCGAACTGCGTGAACTAACGTATCCGATCGAGATGGACTCCCGTGTTCGGCCGGTAACGATGGGATCAGCCGACGGCATGCGCATCTACCGCCGTTCGTTGACCTTTCTCTTAGCCGCTGCATTTGAGGAGCTCCACCCAGATGCGCGATTGACCGTGGATCACTCCGTCTCCTCGGGGGGATATTACTGTGAAGTAAGCGATCACGATCCACTGACCCAAAAAGAGCTTCAGAAGGTTGAAGACCGCATGCGGGAATTCGTCGATGAAGACCTGCCGTTTGCCAAGACGATCACTTCAGTGGATGAGGCGATTGAACACTTCACCAAGAAAGTGTACAAAGATAAAGTTAGATTGCTAACGCATCGGAAGAAACCACACCTGGTTCTCTATCAGCTCAAATCGCACCGGGACTACCACCATGGATATATGGTCCCCTCGACTGGCTATCTCCAATGGTTCGCTCTGCATAAAACCAGCAGTGGCTTTACACTGCGTTTTCCGAGACGACACCAACCAAAAAAACTCCTACCGCTTCCGGATTACTCGAAACTGTTGGATACATTTCGGGAATATGGAAGCTGGCTGCATACATTAGGGATTTCCAGCATCGGTGCGTTGAACGATGCCATCCTCGCTGGACGGGCGAGGGAAGTGATCCTCGTATCTGAAGCCTTGCACGAAGGGCGGATTTCCGAAATCGCGGCAAGAATTACCGAGGAACACGAGACGACACGGTTGATCCTTGTTGCAGGTCCGTCCGCTTCCGGAAAAACAACATTCTCAAAGCGGCTCTCGGTCCAACTGCTGGTGCGCGGATTGTCACCGTTCGCGCTCGAATTGGATCATTATTTTGTCGATCGCGATAAGACACCGGTTGATAAAAAAGGTGAGTTTAACTACGAATCATTGAAGGCGCTCGATCTTGAGCGGTTGAGCCATGACTTACGGAAGTTGATACAGGGAGAGCGAGTACAACTGCCAGATTATAATTTCATTACCGGGAAACGCGAGCCAGGCGATGAAGTGCAGCTGGCTCCCGATCAATTGATTATCCTGGAGGGTATCCACGGGCTCAATCCAGAGCTTATCCCGGAGGTCCCTTCCGAGAACACCTTTAGAGTTTATGTCTCCGCGCTGACCCAGCTCAACTTAGATAGCTTGAACAGAGTATCCACAACAGATACACGTCTTATCCGCCGTATTGTGCGTGACGCGGCGCGGCGTGGATATTCTGCGGCGGAGACGATCCGCCGCTGGGAGTCAGTGCGCCGCGGCGAGAAACGCCATATCTTCCCATTTCAGGAAAACGCCGATGTGATGTTCAATTCCGCATTGATGTATGAAGGCTCTGCCCTTGCACCGCTCGCGGAACCTTTAATCCGGCAGGTTCCCTTCGGAACGGAAGAGCACGTGGAAGCGAAACGCCTGCTCACGTTCCTGGATTGGTTCATACCCATCGACACCAGGCTCATCCCGGACAACTCGATTATGCGCGAGTTCATCGGCGGATCGATCCTTGAGGAGTTCAACCCCTGGCCGGCGCCGTGACTCCAGGAAATTGAGACTGGTAGACAACTGAAATTGATCGAGGACCTGGATGAATTCCATTGGCAGCCGTGCACGCACGGCTGTTTGATTATTTTTAGGAATCTCAACGCCAAATACAGAAGCGGGAAGGATTTGGTTTTCAGGGGGTGAGGTTCACCCACAGAGCCGATGAGGTCGCCCGCGATCGCTCCGAGCAAAACCAGGACTCCGTGGGCAAATCCCTATCTATCAATCGTCACTTACGAGAGGCGGGTGGCGCCGGCGTTTCTTCACGCTGTGGTGCTTCTTTTGTTGCAGACGCCTCTCTTTGACGCCCCTCGGCGGCCTGGTCTTCATCCTACGCTTGGGCACTTGCGCCGCTTGACGGATCAAATGGGCTAATCGCTGGCGCGCCTCCTGCCGGTTTCGCTCCCGCGAACGGAACGAATGTGCAGTGATAATCAACACGCCTTCTTTGGTCAGGCGCTTTCCGGCGATTTGCTCCAATCGATTTTTAACTCCCGGTGGGAGGGAAGTAGATCTGCGGACATCGAAACGCAGCTGCACGCTGGTCGCAGCCTTATTTACATGCTGCCCTCCAGGACCGGGCGATTGTATATAGCGTTCCGTGAGTTCCCGTTCGTCGAGGGTGATCGTCTCAGTTACACGCACAAAGACCTCAACTTTTCGTTAATCACCGATGAGGGGGTCTTTTTGAAAGCTCGGTGAGGTCGTCCCCCTAGGATCGAATTCGAAATTGCTGCGTTCAGTGAACTTTCTGCGAGAAGAGTGTCTGGGCAACAAATCTCTTTAGAACACAAACGGGATCATCCGCCAGGTGTGTTTCTGGTAATCTACGTAAACCTCTCCAAACCGGTCTAGATTCTCATCTTCCTCGTACAATGTCGTCGCCATCAAGAACGCCGTAGCGCCAAGCGCGATCCCCGCTGCAGTCCATGTCGGATGTTTAAAGAAGACGCCCCAGCCAAAGAGGAGTAGCGATGTGTAGAGAGGGTGCCGGATGAAACGGAAGACACCAGAGTCAACAAGTTGTGTCGTCGTTTCGATCCCATCCGTTGGTTGACCATACTTGTGCAGCATCCAAAAGCCGTGGATTGCGAGGGCAATCGATCCGAGCAGCAGAATCCAGGAGATGACCTGCTGGGTTGAGAATGGTGCAAAGAACCATGATGGGCTGTTTACATACACGAGCAGAAGCAACGCCTCAAACGCGAGCAAGCGGAAAAATTGGTAGGAGCGAGGCTTGAATCGCGGTCGACCGGTAAGGATCACCGCGCCGAAGGGCCTTTCTCGCCGCGGCGCCGGCAAGCTCGATCGGCCGTTTGTGCCTTTGCGCGGCCAGCCGCCGGGCCAGGCCCGAAAGGCCGGGCTCGGAGGTGTTCGAGAAGACCTTGATCTTCCCCTTGGTGAGGTCGACCTCAAGGAACTTACCTGCGTATCCGCCGGGCATCTAGATGACCTCCTCCCCCTTCTCGCCGAAGAGGTTCACCGCGAGCTCCTTCGCCACCACGACGGGGTGGACGGCGAAGAGCTTATGGTTCCCGTCGGGGCTCTCATTGACCACGGCGAGGACGTTGTACCTCGCCTTCTGGCAGGCCTTGACGCACTCGGCGGCGGCCTTGGCCAGGTCGCCATCACCGGTGGCATCCACAAATACCCTTGCCCGTATTGCCTGGCGACCATTCTTGTTCTCCATAAAGACGGCCGTTACGCGGTTCCCCTCCATCTGAGGTGCGGAATACAACGTATGAAGGTGCGGCGTGACTCTGTTTTCGACTACAAGCCTGTCCAGTTCGATCTTCAACTCATCTGTATTGAGGGTGAAATGGCGTTTGCCCTTCCCGTGACTCGTGACGGCATGAATCTTTTGCAGGCGTTCGATTACCTGGTACGTCAGACCTCCGATGATCTGTTCCTTTCCGTCAATACCTGTCTTGTAAACCTTGATGATACCCTTCTGTAGACAATAGCAGCCATTGATACGGCTACCTTCCCGATAAATTATGGAACCACGTTTATATTGCTCTGTGGATTTATCAAAGGTCACTTTTTCGAGCTCATCGGGAGTCAGGTGCTTGAATATGGAATTGGACCTGACCAGGCATCCATCGTTGCAAGATAATGTTTGGAAACTCTTCATCCTCAGCACGGATCAACCTTTGGTAATACTAGGTAAGTTAATGGCTGCAATATACAATTTATCCCTAACTTTGTAAATAAATTACATAGCAAAATATCTAGAGATGATGAAAGAATCGATAAATGTTCAATGGTTAGAAGGGATGTCATTTGAAGCTGAAGTTGACGGCTTCAAAGTAGCCATTGATGCTGATCCTGAATTTGGAGGGAAAAGCAAAGGGCCAAAACCAAAGCCTTTAATGATGGTGGCTCTCGCAGGCTGTACGGGGATGGATATTGTTTCCCTGTTGAATAAAATGAGGGTGGATTATGAAAGCCTGAATGTAATAGTTGAAGGCGACCTGACCGAAGAACATCCCAAACATTTCTACAAAATACAC
>JAIWHF010000053.1:0-15091 GCA_048629905.1 Methanosarcinales archaeon | reverse complement strand
AGAAAAAAGTATCGATGCGATTCATGTTAACTTTACATCAGAGTTGATCTGCGACCTCAATATTCTTTATGACCAGGTGTGCACTACTGATCAATTGCTTCCCTACGTGGAGGCGATGTTGGATGCGGCGGAGAGTCATGGTACTCAGATTCGCGTGCTGATTAAGGGAGCACCGATTGATGGCGTTGAAAGTGGTGTTCACCTAGCTATCTTGAAGGATGCTTTGGAGGAACGCGGTATTTCTGAACAAGTGGAAGTGCGCATTTTTGACGGACCCATGCATCCTAAAGCAACCCTCATAGATGGTGAATTTCTGATCATAGGCAGCCAAAACTTTCATTATAGTGCATTTGGTGAGGGAGCCGGGTTAGCAGAATATAGTCTGGGTGTGGAAGATGAAGAGGCCGTAGAGGATTTTCAACGGCTTTTTGAGTATCATTGGGAGCAGGCAAGCGCTGTCAACTAGGCAATTGTAAAGACCTGTGATTTTGAACTTCATCCAAGATGCGGGTAAATTCTTTGACCAGATGGTCGTTTCAGAAAAGGACTTGTTATGAAATTATTGGAAGGCAAAAAGGCGCTCATTTTTGGCGTGGCCAACAAGCGTTCAATCGCCTGGGCCATTGCGCAAACTTTGCACGAGCATGGGGCCGAGATTGGCATAAGCTATGGTATTCCGCAGCTGGAAAAACGTGTCTTTCCACTGGCAGAACAGTTAGGTGTTACGTTTGTCGAGAAATGTGATGTTACTTCAGATGAGGAAATTGAGGATGTGTTTGCCAAAGCCGCAGAACATTTCGGACAGATCGACATTCTAGTACATTCCGTTGCCTACGCTCCGTCTGAGGAACTTGAGGGCATGTATGTGGACACGTCACGAGCGGGATTTAGTGTGGCTATGGACATCAGCGTTTATAGTCTGGTTGCTTTAACCAAAGCGGCCTTACCCTTGATGGCTGAGGGAGGGAGTATCCTATGTATGACTTATTATGGAGCAGAGAAGGTAGTGCCCCATTATAATGTTATGGGAGTGGCCAAAGCAGCTCTAGAAGCCAGTATGCGTTATCTCGCCGCTGAGTTGGGGCAGCAGGATATTCGCGTCAATGCCATTTCAGCCGGACCCATTCGCACCCTATCCGCCGCCGGTGTGAGTGGGTTTAAACGCATGCACCGGGAATTCTCTGGATTCGCCCCGCTGCGCAAGAGCATCACCATCGAGGATATCGGCGGTGCGGCTGTCTGGCTCGCGTCCGACCTGGCAAGCAAGGTCACAGGTGAGGTGCTGTTTGTCGACTCGGGATACAATATTCTTGGAATCCCTGATATCGAAGAAGGTTAAACCTAAGCGTTCCCTGAAAGCCTGGCAGTGTTAAACATCTTTCGTTCCGGTCCGCTAGCTCATACCGATCCAGAGCTGAGAGCGCTACGTGCGCAGCTCTCAAAACGCGCCGTCATTGTTGTCTATGTCATGTTCGGGATCTGGCTGCTAACCGATCTACTCGTCCGGCAATTCATCCCCTCAAGCATACCCTATAGCCTGCTTTTCGATCTGGTCGCGGCCATCCTTCTCGGGATTGTGGGCGTCATTGCCCTGCGCCTCATTCAACTGGGAAACACTTCTCGTGCAGGCTATTTGCTCGCCAATTCGTTTCTCGTCTTCGCACTTATCGTCCTGTTTTTCTTCACCCCGAGGGTTTTCATCCCCGCCGCACTCCTTTTCATCCCCATCGCGCTTGCAGGAATGATGATCGGTGGAAGAACACCCTTTTTATACTCGGTCCCTGCCTCGCTGGCGCTCGCTGCGAGTTATTTCATGCAGGGCAGCGAATCCACGGTGCTTGGTGTCGAGCTTGAAGGTATCACTGCGGGTCTTTTCCTGGGCTGTCAAATCGTCCTTCATCAGGGTCTGGCAACGATATTCACCATAACTTCTGCTCATGTTGAATCCACGATCGAACAATTAATTTATCAAACCGAACAGTTGTCGCACCTGGCAAATACCGATGCGCTGTCCGGGCTGGCGAACCGCCGCTTCTTTGTTGAGCAGCTTGAGCGTGAATTTGCGCGCGCCAAACGTTACCGCCGACCTCTAACACTTCTTTACCTGGACCTGGATGACTTCAAATCGATAAATGATCGCTTTGGGCATGCGGTAGGGGACGATGTCATAAGCAACTTGTCTTTATCGATGCGCGCCGTGCTGCGATCAACAGACCTGTTAGCCCGTATTGGCGGGGATGAATTTGCTGTTCTGCTCCCCGAAACAACGATTAAGGGCGGCGTAGGTGTAACCCAAAAATTGAAGCGCGCCCTGATCGCGTTCACCTCCAGACCGGACTGCGTCATCCCCTCCTTGACCTTTTCAGCGGGTCTGGCCCAGTTTCGCTTCGAAGATGAATCGATCGATGACCTGCTCGCGCGTGCAGACCACGCTCAATATAAAGCCAAGGATGCGGGCAAGGGGCAGATTCGCACACAGCATGACACCATTCAGCTTTCTTTATTCGAGGAAGAACAAACTCCCTGAGAAGGCACGCTTATTCTCTCGGCACAGATCTCCCTTCCTTCTTCTTTTGAGAACCTGACAAATCCAGAACATCGATCGTGAAAGGATCGACAATGGTCCATACGGGAAACATCGATTTGAGCACCAGGGGACATGCTGACATGCATGACTTGACGAAGGCCGTAGAGAATATCGTCGAGAGCTCCGGGGTGCAGTCCGGTCTCGTCACGGTATTCACCCCCTCGGCGACCAGCGCCATCACAACCATTGAGTTCGAGTCGGGCGCGTTGGAAGATCTTCGCCATGCGCTCGACGAGATTGCCCCACAGGACCGTACCTACCAGCACAATCTTCGTTGGGGAGACGGGAACGGTCATTCCCATTTACGGTCAGCCCTGCTCAAGACTTCTTTTACGATTCCGATTGTCGCTGGCAACATGACGCTGGGAACATGGCAGCAGATCCTCTTCGTGGATTTCGACGTACACCCTCGCCAACGCCGCCTTGTCGTACAGGTCATGGGTGATTGAGCCTCGTGGTGTAGTAAGATGGGAACCCATTTTTGAGTAAGGGAAAAAGGGTTTAGGAGGGCAATATTGAAACGTCTTTTAGCAGTTCTAGCGCACCCGGATGATGAGAGCTTTGGCCCAGGTGGAACTTTGGCGCTTTACGCCCAAGAAGGCGTCGAAGTGCATCTCATCTGCGCCACGCGCGGTGATGTTGGCGCAATCCCACCTGAGATGCAGCTAAACGCTGAAGAGACCGCTCGTATGCGTTTGGACGAGCTGCGCTGCGCGGCGGCGCAACTTGGATTGACCGAGGTGCACATCCTGGGCTACCGCGATTCGGGCATGCCCGGTTCGAGCGACAATAACCACCCCGAGGCGCTAGCTGCAGCCCCGGTGGCGGAAGTCGCCGAGAAGATTGCCGATCTAATGCGCCAGATACGTCCACAGGTTGTGATCACCCACGATCCTGTCGGAGGCTACCATCACCCCGATCACATCGCCGTACACAAAGCAGCCGTTGCGGCTTTCAACAGCGTAAGGGGGGAATTGGAGGGCGCATCTGCTCCTCCAAAGTCTTGCCCTCAGAAACTCTACTATCACACCTTCCCCCGTCGTTTCCTGCGCATCATGGTGCGGCTGCTGCCCCTCTTCGGCAAGAATCCCAGGAAATTCGGACGGAATGAAGATATAGACTTGCTGGAGATCAGCCGCGACGATTTCCCCATTCACGCCAGGATCGACTTCCGCCGGGTCGCGGAAATAAAAGAAAAGGCCTCTGCCTGCCACCAGAGCCAGCAGGGACCGAGTTCCGGCGGGCTCTTTGGTGTGCTTATGAGACTTTTCAGCGGACCGGAGACTTTTACACGCGCCTACCCAGCAGCGGAGGCCAGGCTGCGAGAGCGTGACCTCTTCGACGGCGTGGACAGCGGCTGACCACACAAGGAGCGGCCGGAGTGTCCCCCTCGAGCCGGTGCAAAACCGTCGACCTCGCTGCGGACGTTGTTAGCGGCGGTATCAGGCGCTCAGCTTGCATGGTAAGATTCCTCCATTGAGCAAATGCTTATGGGGAAGATCGACATCATGTCTGCTTCGAGCGTTCAGCGGCTACCATTGCCAACCACTTTGACCTTCCCCAGCGGAGAAGATACTAACGCTCGCCGCTCAACCTGGTATACCCGCATGGTTAAAGAATCACCATGATCTCCACAAACCAGCATTGCCCTTGCCAATAGAGGAATAGGAACTTGCGATGATATCGTTATTAAACATCCCTGCAGCAGCTCTACCGTTCATCATCTTCGCCATGCGCGTCTCGGATATGTCGCTCGATACACTGCGAGTGCTCTTCGTCATCCGCGGGCGAAAACCTTTAGCATGGATCCTGGGTTTCTTCCAGTCGCTTATATGGGTTATTGCCATCACAAGCGTTCTGAGTAATTTGGACAACTTGTGGAACATCATCGCTTACGCCGGAGGTTTTGCCACTGGAAATGTCGTCGGAATGACGATCGAGGAGCATCTCGCCATCGGGCATAGCAACCTGCAAATTATCAGCTCCCGTTGGGGCAGCGCAATCGCCGAAACCATTCGCGAGCAGGGCTACGCCGCGACCGAGCTCCCTGCGCGCGGCAAGGATGGGACGGTCAGTCTGATCAGCTGCAGCATCCTACGCCGGGATATCGATGCGGTCCGTAAAGAGGTTAACAAGATCGATCCCGATGCATTCATCACCGTAGAGGATATCCGTCCGCTTCACCGAGGCTTTTGGCGATCCTGATCAGGGGACGGTCGCAGGAACACTCTTGAAAGTAATCTATCTATGGTTACACAACAAACCTTCGATGATCTTCGCACATGACCCCATAACCCGATGAGTCTGGATTGGAGCCTTCTCCCCGCCGCGCTCGTCCCAATCCTGATCCTGGTCATCCGCATAGGCAACCTATCGCTTTCAACGCTGCGCGTGCTTACCGTTGTGCGCGGACGAAAACGAGCCGCCTGGGCTCTTGGCTTTCTGCAGAGTCTGCTTTTTATCACTGTGATCACCGGTGTCTTTAAGAACCTTGATAACCCTTGGAACCTGTTAGCATACGCCGCGGGTTTCGCCACCGGAAACGTTCTAGGAATAATCCTTGATGATCGTATCGCCCCCGGGCACAGCCTGCTGCGGATAACGAGCTCGAGTCACGGGGCAGCCATCATGGCAGCCTTGCATCAAGCCGGCATGGGCGCAACAGAGGTCGCCGGGTCAGGCCGCGATGGCACCGTGAGTCTGATCTACTGCTACTCACCCCGACGTAAGGTACGAAAGATAAAAGAACTTGTGCTGCAGCACGACCCCCAGGCTTTTATGACGCTGCTGCAAGTGCGGCAGATCGGGGGCGGCTGGGAGGGTTAACGCCATTCTCGGGGGGAATCCGAAGGGGTTTGGCCCGTATGTCTGCCCACAATCTAACCTCCCGCAGGATAAGAAAACCTACGGGAGGTTTAACGCGCCGACCCCAAGGCGCTCAGAAAGACAGCCATCAGGAAGAGATGACCTACTCTGATGGCTTGCAACTTGCATCACTCTGAGAACGGCGTGGGGTTGTAAAGCAAACCATCAGCATATACCCTTATAGTAGGAGCAAGGGTTGGTTTGCAACGCCCTACCCCAAACGGTATAATCCCGCGACCCATAGTATGAGCTTAACTCGAGCAGATCAACACCTTGATCTGGTTGAGAATCGGTAATTTTGGGTCTATCTACTCTGTGAATCTGGAAGATTAGAAGAAAAAAAACAGAATGGCACTCAAGGGCAACCTACGCGACTTTAACGTCACCCAGCTTCTGAATCTGATCAATATTGCCCAGAAGACCGGCACGCTCACGGTTGAGGGTCCAGATGCCATTTCTTGGGTTTCCTTCCGCGCTGGAAAACTAATCTACGCACAAATGGGGAATGAGGACGGAAGCCTGACCGGCATCCTCACCCGCGCCGGGAAGATCACATCCAAACAAGCAGACGTCATCAAGGAAAATGCAACAGAAAAGAGCGACCAGGGGCTTGGCCTGCTCCTGATAAACGCTGGCTATCTATCTCAGCAAGTCATCCTGGACAGTATTCAACAGTACGTCCTTGACATTGTTTACCAACTCTTCACCTGGATAGATGGTCTCTTCCGTTTCGATAATGATGTCCTGCCACCCGCTGATGCGATCACAGTCCGCATGGACCTCGAAAATATCATCATGGAAGGCTCACGCCAAACGCAGGAATGGGAACTGCTTAAAGATGAGATCCCAAGCCTTGATATGGCCCTAACCTTCGTCGACCGGCCGGGCGCCGACATTCGTGATGTTCAACTCACGGTTGAGGAATGGAAGGTCGTATCTTATATCAACCCCAAGAACACGCTCAAACGAATCGCTAAAGCCAACAAGATGAATGACCTGGAAATCAGGCGCATTGTCTATGGGCTGGTGCAAGCCGGTCTGGTTGAAATCATCCGCCCAGAAGGTATGCCTCTGCCTAAAAAAGCGAAAAAATTGCCGCCCGTTGATAAGAAAGAGCAGGCTTCACTCGTGAATAAGTTGATTCATAGAATCAGGTCCCTATAGGGAAAGTGGCGTATGCAAACAGTAAAGATGGTCGTCACAGGTCCATTCAACTCCGGTAAGACGGCGTTCATTCAATCTGTCAGCGAGATAGATGTCGTCTCTACAGAGCGCAAGATCAGCACCGAGGCTGAACGTATCAAAGAAACAACCACGGTTGCGATGGATTTTGGCCGGATTACCGTGGACGATGATCTGGTGCTCTACCTGTTTGGCACGCCCGGGCAGAAGAGATTTGATTTCATGTGGGAGATCCTGGCTGAAGGGATGCTCGGGTTCGTCGTCATGGTGGACAGCGCCCGACCCGAGACCTTCCGTGAGGCACGTGGCATCCTCCAAACCTTCCGAGCGTACGCCCCGACTCCTTATGTCGTCGCCGCGAACAAGCAAGATCTCGATGATGCATGGGAAGTGGAGGATCTGCGTATCGCCCTCGGCCTTGATTCAAAAATAAAGATGCTCCCGTGCGTGGCAAACGATCGAGATCAAGTGAAATCCGTTCTTCTGGAACTCCTTTTCAGCATTCTCGAGGAGTCGAAAGAGTAGAACGGACGTATACGGTTTTTCTTGTTTTCGACCACCCGAACCGCTGCCAAATATTTGTGATTGTCATGTACTATTGGACAAGGGAAGCAATGGCCGCCGGACCCGCTCTTCGTGAAGGGCGGAGCCCATCTTTATAAAAGGAGGGAGAGAGATGAAAAAGGGTCGCATCCTTGTCGTTGAAGATGACTCTGACATTGGAAACATGCTCCGAATCTACTTCACCGGACAGGGTTATGATGTAGATCTCGCTGCAAACGGATCAGACGCGCTCACCTCCACACATTCAAACATGCCCGATCTCATCGTCCTGGACATCCTGCTGCCCGATATGGATGGCTATTCAGTCTGCCAGGAATTGCGTGCATCTCCACGGACACATCACATCCCAATCATTTTTCTAACCCAGAAGGATTCACGCAGCGATCGTATCGCCGGGTTAGAGCTTGGCGCCGACGATTACATCACCAAACCCTTCGACATTGAAGAACTCAAGCTGCGGGTTCAGAACGCCATTGCCCGCGCGGAGCGTGAGAGCCTCATCGATCCGCGCACAGGTCTCCCCACCGGCGCCATCATCCAGGAGAAGTTGCGCGAGCTCGTCAATAAAAAAGAGTGGGCATTGCTCTACTGCCGCCTTGAACAATTCGAAGGCTTCAAAGAAGTCTACAGCTTCGTCACCGGCGACGAGAGCCTGCGGATGACGGCAGCGATGTTCTGTGAAATCCTGGCGGAGTACGGGGAGGAGAAGGATTTCCTCGGTCATGCCGGCGGGGGTGACTTCATCGTCATCACCGTCCCTGCAGCCGCAGATACAATCAGCGAGCAGCTCAAGGAAAAATTCAACGAACGGATTAAAGAACACTACTCAAAAGAAGATCTGGATCGGGGTCACTTAGTCGTACCCCAAGGCAGTGGTGATGGAATTCAAATTCCATTAATGACCATGAGCATCGGACGGTTGGATTCAACCGCGAAGAAATTCAACGACCTGCGCGAAATAACAGAGGCGGCCATGGAGGCACAGCGCATGGACGCGACGACGTCCTAAAGCATGTTCGCAGAAGATCTCCTCGTTCTCATCCTTATCGCACTTGCGTTGCTTCTCATCGGGATCGGCACCGGCTGGAGTCTGCGTTCGTCTAGGATAGCTGGACCGACATCCTCAGATGGGGAGGATGTTCCCCCATCACCAGCAATTGGCACAGAACCCCAGGCTTCTCCCGACGTTGATGTCCTACCTACGCTCCAATCTCTGCATGCCGCATTGAGCCACCCCGAAGATTTATCCACCCTCGTCGAAGGCGCCCTTAAAGGAATCTCTCACCTGCTCCCGTTCGACATCGTTGAGCTCAACCTGTTCGATCGAACGACCGGTCACTTCATCCCGCATCGGCTCTGTTCGCCGCGCGCATCCGACTTTGTCACTTACATAGGGAATGATGTCTACCGCCTGGGTGAGGGCTACACCGGTTGGCTGGTCGAACACCGCGAATCCTTGCTGCTCCCCGATCTCGACGAGAGGGGTGATGTTCAACCCAAGGTCCAGCGCGGGAAATTTCCATTCAAGTCATATCTGGGCACCGCTTTAACCGACCGGGACGAAATCGTAGGCACACTGGAGCTGGCGCACCAAGAAGCACTCACATACAACGGCCGCCATCAAGCACTTCTCGAAGCCGCCAGCGCAGCTATTGCGCTGTCGATCACAAATCTCAAACTCCACAGTCAGCATCAGCAGTTTGTCGATGAATTTGTGGGGATAACCGACATCCAGGGGGCCGCAGCTTGGGTTCACGAACCAGAAATGTTGTTAGAGCAGCTCTCCAAAACCCTCGCAAACAGGGTCGGCGCGGATGTCCTGGTTTTACTGGTGTACAACGAAGACTCACAATCGCTCATCGGTCAACCGCCGTTCTTCGGTGGGACGGTATCCAACCTTACGGATGATCTTGTCCTTCCATCTTCACCCGAGAACCCGCTTTCGACAATCTGGCAAACCCAGAAATATTGGATTTCAAACACCGCAGTGGAGGAGAAGCTCATCGACCAGATGGAGCTTCGACCCTTTGTGAAGAATGCAGGAATCCACACGCTTCTGATCACTCCCTTGGGGGGTGATGAACAGCGGATCGGTGCCATCCTGGCGGGGAATACAGGGGCAGAGTCAATATTCTCTGAAGGGGATGCCGAAGTCCTGGCCTCGCTCTCGCGGCTTTGCTCACCCCTGATCGAAGCATCGCAGAAAATAGCCCGAGATCAAGGCACTTACGAGCCCGGGAGGGCAGATCCTACCGCCGCGGGTATGGTTCTCGATTCCGGGGCTCAACCCGCGGAAGAAACCCCAACCGGAGCGCTCCAATGGGCAGAAGCTCTTCTTAGGATCTCGGCGGAATTATCATCCAGCCTCGACGTCGACCGTGTACTCGAGAGAACGCTCGTTCTCACCAGCGAACTTATCGGCGCCACCCAAGCATGCGTCCTACTGCTTACACAGGAGGGCGACTCTCTGCAGCTACGCGCTTCTTTTGGTGAGAGAGGTCCCGGCAGCCTGCAAACGGATCTGGAGCCGCCGGAGGGTCTACCCGGCTGGGTCATGTCCAACAACCAGTCTGTGTTAATCGATGATCTTTCCCAGGACACCAGATGGAAAGTTCTCGAAAACGACGCTCAGGAGCAGCGCAGCGCTATTGCTGTACCGATCATCGTAGGGGATGAGACGATCGGGGTAATGCTCTTCACTCACACTGAGACAGGGGCTTTCGCCCCAGAACAACAAAGGTTGGTACGGTCTGTTGCCGGTCAGGTCGGCGGTGCGATAACAAACGCCGAGCTGTATCATGTGATAAGCGATCAAGCCGAGCGCTTGGGTTCGATGCTCCGCTCCCAGCAGATCGAAGCCAGCCAGTCGCGGGGAATCCTCAACTCCATCGCCGACGGCGTTATCGTGACCGATTCCAACCATGAAATCGTCCTTTTCAGCCCCTCCGCCGAACGGATTCTCGGACTCGCCAGCGAGAACGTCGTTGGGCACCCCGTCTTCGATTTTATTGGTGTCTACGGCGCCGGAGGGACGCGCTGGGCTGACGTGATTCGCGCTTGGAGTCAGAACCCAGCATCGATCGGTCAGGTGGCGTTCCTTACCGAGCAGCTTGAGCTTGAAGACGGTCGTGTGATCTCGATCCACCCGGCGCCCTTCGTCCTGGGTGACGAATTCCTGGGAACAGTCTCGATTTTCCGCGATATTTCCCGTGAGGTCGAAGTAGACCGCCTAAAATCCGAGTTCGTCGCCACCGTCAGTCACGAGCTGCGCACGCCGATGACGTCGATCAAGGGCTTCGTCGATCTGCTCTTGATGGATGCATCCGGCGAGTTAGCAGACGAACAGCGACGCTTCCTTGAAATCATCCGCAGCAATACCTTCCGCCTTGAAATCCTCGTTGGCGATCTCCTGGACATTTCCCACCTCGAATCAGGAAAAGTCACGCTCTCCTTCCAAGCGCTGGATGTTCACCGGCTCCTGAATGAGATGCGCGAACACGTCGAGCACAGGAGTCAAGAAGAAGAAAAGCAGATCGGCTTTCAGATCGAAGCTCCACAGAGTCTCCCCAAACTCAGGGGCGACCTCGAACGTGTACGGCAGATCCTGGCCAATCTGGTCGAGAACAGCTTCAACTTCACTCCTGCAGGGGGCTTTATCCGCATGCGCGCCAGAGAGATGGGGGATCAGGTTGAGATCGATGTGATCGACAATGGTATGGGTATCTCCCTGCCGGAACAAGAGCGCATCTTCGAACGTTTTTTCCGTGGTGAGCAATCGCTCCTCCTGGGTGTCTCGGGCACCGGCCTGGGCCTGTCGATCGTGCTTAACCTAGTCGAGATGCACGATGGGAGGATCTGGGTCACTTCGGACGGAATCCCGGGAAAGGGATCCACCTTCACGGTATCGCTTCCGGCCATGACCGCAGAAGATGAAGCTGCAGAGAGTGGGGGATAGAAATGGCAAAGATTCTTGTCGCGGAAGATGAACGCGATATCCGCGAGCTCATCGAGTTTGCGCTCAACTTTAACGGCCATGACGTCCTGACCGCGGTCGACGGTGTGAGCGCCTGGGAACTTACGCTGGCGGAACAGCCTGATCTGGTGCTGCTTGACGTACGCATGCCGCGCATGGACGGATACGAGTTGTGCCGCAGGATCAAACGCAGCGAAAAATTACGCCATATCCCCGTCGCCTTCCTCTCTGCGAAAGGACAGGAAGCTGAGATTCAGGCAGGTCTGGATGCTGGTGCAGAGGAGTACATTCTTAAGCCCTTTTCCTTGGACCAACTTGACCAGGCAGTCGCACGACTGCTGAACGATTGAAGTTTGGAAAACTTGGATGAAAGCCAGAGCGCTCTTCGCACGATCCTCTACCCTCTTCAGAAGATAGAAGGGGGTAATTTATTAGAAAATGTACTCTCACTCGCAGGTCGCATGCTGCGCCTGCAACCGCAGGCGTAGAGACGTAGCATGCTACGTCTCTACATGCTGTGTCTCTGTATGTAGGGTAAATTGTCGGTGAAGAATCATTCTTGACATCACCCCAGATCACAGCGAAATCCTCTCAAATAATGTTATACTGGTTATAGCATCTTGATAGTAGACGCACGGGGAGTCCAACAGGACTGAGAGGAGGGCTACGACCCTCGACCCGCAGAACCTGATCCGGATCATGCCGGCGTAGGGATGGCAGCACACGTTGCATCACCAACAACAGCCACTCCCTACCCAAGGAGTGGTTTTTCTATGCTGCAGCGCACGCTCATCCTCACAAACGGAGACATCCTTGATAGCTCCGCGCTTAAGGAACGCATCGAAGCCTGGAGCCCTGAGCAGGTAATAGCCGCAGATGGCGGCAGCCGCCACGCGTCTACACTTGGACTAGAAATCGACCTTTTAGTGGGAGACCTCGACTCAATTGAAGCCGACCAGCGCGAGACCCTTCGAACGCAAGGTACACAATTCGAACACTTTAAAGCCGAGAAGGACGAGACCGATCTCGAATTGGCGCTGCTGAGCGCCGTCGCTCAAGGTGCAACCGAAATCGCTATCATCGGCGTTGTCGGTGATCGGCTGGATATGGTCCTGGCGAACATTCATCTTCTCACACTAGAGGCTTTAAACCCAATACGGGCAGAACTCTGGCTCGGGCGCCAAACCGCCTGGCTGATTCGCCCTCCCGGAGAGGAGTTCGAGGGCACCGCAGGCGATACGTTGAGCCTGATTCCAACAAAGGGGGACGCAACGGGTGTTACCACCACGGGATTGGCCTATCCGCTGCATGGGGAGACGCTTTTCTTCGGACATGCCCGGGGTGTCAGCAACATGATGGAACAGGAGGTTTGCCGGGTGGACTTGGAAACGGGGATCTTGCTTGCGGTACACACACAGGCAGCATAGCCACTCTAGATCCTTCGTTAACCACCCTTATATCCCCTTGTTTCGGACGGAACCGGAAGGATTGGAGGACTACAGAACATGACTATCGATCCCGAACGCACAGTAAATATTGCCGTTCAGGTGCTGCCTCTGCATGAGGATGTGTATCGAATTGTTGACCGCGCCATCTGTGTCATCGCTGAGAGCGGCGTAAAATATGAAGTCGGTCCGATGGAGACCGTAATGGAGGGACAGCTAGACACTCTGCTTGAGGTCGCAAAACAGGCTCACCTGGCTTGTTTCGAAGGCGGTGCAGAAAAGGTGGTAACGCTGATCAAAATTGGCGATAGTACTACCGGGACATCCATCGAAGAGAAGGTCGCCAAATACCGCAGCCGTTGACCATGACCTTGGCATCAACCGTGGAGATCACCGCATATGAGCCGTAGAGATAAGGTTATCCAACCTCGAGCGACACGCTTCTGGCATGAGGCTCTTCCGCCACTCCTTCTCGTTTGCTTCGTTTTGCTCGTGTGGCAGACCGTCTCCGTTCGCAGCGGTCTCTCAGCCTTCATCCTTCCCTCGCCAATCCAGGTCGCACAAGCCACATTTGAAACCTGGGACATACTTCTTCCTGCGATCGGGACTACGATGGTGGAGACAGGCATAGGTTTGGGTATCGCTATCGTGTTCGGTGTGGTAATCGCCGGCGTGATGGACATCTCAAACTTGCTGCGCAGATCGCTCTATCCAATCCTTGTCGCTTCACAGACCGTGCAGATTCTGGCGATCGCGCCGTTGCTCATAATCTGGTTCGGTTTTGGGCTTCTACCGAAGGTCCTCGTTGTGATCCTGATCTGCTTCTTTCCGTTGGCAGTCAATACGGCTGATGGGCTCGCCTCAGCAGATCCAGACCTGGTCGCCCTTCTGCGTTCTATGGGAGCCAGTCGCAATCAAATCTGGCGCATGGTCCGGCTTCCCGCCGCGATGCCCTTATTCTTCTCCGGGCTGCGTATTGCCGTCACCTACAGCGTCGTCGGGGCGACGATCGCAGAATGGGTGGGTGGTTCGGCTGGACTCGGTCTTTACATGCTGCGGTCGAAGAATGCATTGGCTACAGACCAGGTATTTGCAGCCATCGTCGTGACCTCGGTCATCAGCATTGGTCTCTATACGCTGGTCTATGCCCTGGAGCGCGCCGTGCTTCCGTGGTACTACACCACCCAGCGCGAAGAACACTGGGAGGGTGCCGGTATTTATTGACCGCGCAGAAATATGATCCGGTTTGTTTATCTTTAGCAGGATATTAACTATGAGAATCTGGAATTTGACATCTCTAATGATCGTTCTCGCCCTCGCTCTTGCAGGTTGTGCAGGACAGAGTGAGACCCCCACGCTGCAGGATGTGACGTTAATGCTGGATTGGGTTCCGAACACAAATCACACAGGCATTTACGTCGCCGAGGCTAACGGGCACTTCGAGGACGCCGGGCTGAACGTCACGATTATCGAGCCCGGTGAAGTCTATGCTGAACATGCCGTCGCTGCAGAGGCCGCCGACTTCGGCGTCAGCTTCCAGGAGCAGGTTACGCTCGCCCGCGCCGATGATGTGCCTATCGTATCCATCGCCGCGATTATCCAGCATAACTCCTCCGGCTTTGCTTCACGTGCCGAGCTCGGTGCCCAGTCTCCCCGCGATTGGGAAGGCTTGCGCTATGGCTCGTTCGGCAGCCCTTTTGAACCGCCGACGCTACAAGTGCTCATGAACTGTGACGGAGGTGAATTTGATGCGCTCGAGATCGTCGACACAGGTTTTTCGGATCCTCTGGCGCTGCTCGACGAGGCCGTGACCGATCTGGCCTGGATTTTCTACGGCTGGCAGGGCATCCAGGCCGAGTACGAAGGCATTGATCTGCAGATCGTGATGATGGAGGATTGGTTCGATTGCATCCCGGATTACTATACTCCGGTCTTCATCGCCAGTGAAAAAACGATCCGGGAGCGCCCGCAAGTAGTGCGCGCCTTCCTCGAGGCGATTGAGCGCGGTTATCGTTTTACGATCGACAATCCCGACCAGGCCGCAGACATCCTGCTTGATGCCGTCCCGGAGCTGAACGATGGCGCCGGCCTGTGGCGCCAGGATTGACGGATCGCCGTCCCATCGATCATCTGCCACCGGCTGGTAGATGACGCCGCTGGCCGACACTGAGGGTGAGAGGACCACGGTCATCGAGATGACCTGATCGTCATAGATCAGATTGCCGGTGGCCACGCCCCCCGAGCCGTTGTCGATGGTGGCCACGGCCTGCAGACTGCCGGCACGAACAGCGTAGAAGGTCACCGTCCCGTCGCCGTCGGTGACCGAGGCCACCGAGCCCCCGCCGCTGCTGGTCAGGTTGACATTGGCTCCGAGCCCCGGCGTCTCCATCTGATCGATCACGGCCACCGTGTGGATCGTCTTGCCGTCGGGTTTGAATCCGACAAGAATCTTGACCGTCGAGGAGTAACCCTTCT
>JAIWHF010000052.1:0-15101 GCA_048629905.1 Methanosarcinales archaeon | reverse complement strand
TCAAATAAGAGAATAGTGTTGTCCTCGAAGCAGATTCGGATACCCCCTGTTTATTATTTGTCGTAGGTGCCGCCCTGTGTTTCGGTACGCCTCCATCAATTATCCAGCCATACAATATACCTCCCGCAGGTTAACGACCTGCGGGAGGTTTGATAAGTGCTGAGCCCGGAGGTTTAGCTCCGGGCAGTGAAGGGAAGACGAAATTCTCTTGATCACCCAAATCATGGGGAGAAATTTCTTTAAAGTAAGGGCTGCCTGATTTATTAATCAGACAGCCCATAGTGGCTAAATCGTATACCGCTCGCTGGGATTATGTGCCCTCTTCCCAGGAAGAGAGGTACTTCTTCTGTTCCTCGGTCAGGACGTCGATTTCTACACCCATCGCTTCAAGTTTAAGGCGAGCAATCTCGCGATCGATGTCCTCGGGGATGGTATAGACATTATTCTCAAGCTCCGCTGCACTCTTGAGAAGATATTCGATTGAGAGCGCCTGATTGGCGAAGGACATATCCATTACACTCGCCGGATGACCCTCTGCGGCGGCAAGGTTGATTAATCGCCCTTCACCTAGCAAGTTAATTCTCCGCCCATCTTTCAAAATGAATTGCTCGATGAACTCTCGAGGTTTTCGTTTCTCGGTGGCCATCTCTTCAAGAGCCGGGATGTTGATCTCGACATTGAAATGGCCCGAGTTAGAGACGATGGCGCCATCTTTCATCCGTTCAAAATCATCGCGATCTATAACGTTAAGATCGCCCGTCAGGGTGCAGAAGATGTCACCGATTGCTGAGGCTTCTTCCATCGGCATCACTCGGAAACCATCCATAATGGCTTCGAGCGCAGCCAAAGGTTCGATCTCAGTCACGATCACGTTTGCCCCCATTCCGCGCGCTCGCATCGCTAGCCCGCGCCCACACCAGCCGTAGCCAGCGACGACGAAGGTCTTCCCTGCAAGCAGTATGTTTGTCGCCCTGACGATACCGTCAATCGTGGACTGCCCGGTGCCATAACGGTTGTCGAAGAAGTGCTTGGTCATAGCGTCGTTTACGGCGAGGACTGGGAATTGCAGCGCGCCGTCAGCAGCCATGGCCCGTAGACGGATGACGCCCGTAGTCGTTTCCTCGGTTCCGCCGCTCATTTCCTCCAAAAGCTCACGCCGATCTTTATGGAGCGTGCTCACGAGATCGGCGCCATCATCCATCGTGAAGTGAGGAGCGATGTCGAGCGCGGCGTGGATGTGTTTGTAGTAAGTATTGTTATCTTCCCCTTTTATGGCGTAGACGGGGATCTCGTCATGCGTTACGAGCGAAGCAGCCACATCATCCTGAGTCGAGAGAGGATTAGATGCAGTCAGGATTACGTCTGCGCCGCCATCTTGTAGTGTCCGCATAAGGTTGGCTGTTTCCGTTGTTACGTGCAGACAGGCAGCAATTCTAGTTCCTTTCAACGGCTGCTCTTTCGCGAAACGGGCTTGAATTTGTCTTAGAACAGGCATCTCCTGTTCCGCCCACTGGATTCGCCGCCGACCACCTTCGGCAAGCGACAGATCTTTTACATCGTATTCAACACTCATTAGCATCTCCAATACTGAAATTTATTTTTCTTATTTCGAACTCTGACTACCACGCATACGCTTCTGGCGCGGGGCCACCTGGGCCAGGCCATATTGTATCTAACTTTTCGAGGAATTCAGGCTCAAGATCGATCTCGAGCGCGTGGAGGCTGCCCGATAATTGGTCCATCGTTCTCGGACCGATGATTGGCGCAGTCACAATCGGATTTCGCAGGAGCCAAGCAAGGGCGATATCCGCGGGGTGTTCACCAAGTTCACGGCAGAGAGCTTCGTAGGCTACGAGTTGTTCGCCATGTTCCTCGAGTTTTTTCTGAGCATGCTCTTTCGCTCGGCGACCCTTCTTCGCTTTCTCCAGTGCTCCGGCGAGAAGGCCTCCCGAAAGAGGACTCCAGGGGATCAGGCCGAGTCCATAGGATTCGCAGGCGGGGATTACCTCTAACTCGATTGTCCGGGCAGCGAGGTTATAAAGGCTTTGCTCGGAGACCAATCCCATGAAGTGTCGTTGTTGCGCCGCACTTTGAGCCTGGGCGATGTGCCATCCGGCAAAATTGCTGCTGCCGATGTAAAGCACCTTGCCCTCAGCCACTAATTGTTCCATCGCCTGCCAGACCTCTTCCCAGGGTGTTTCGCGATCGATGTGGTGCATTTGGTAGAGATCAATATGGTCTGTTTGGAGGCGGCGAAGGCTTTCTTCACATGCCCGTCGAATGTGGTATGCCGATAGACGACCTTCATTCGCGGCTTCACCCATGCGCCCATATACTTTCGTGGCAAGCACGATCTTCTCACGCCGCCCGCCACCCTGAGCCAACCATCTGCCGATGATTTGTTCTGTGATGCCCTCCCCGATTTTCCAGCCGTAAACATTCGCCGTATCAAAGAAGTTAATGCCCATATCGAGCGCGGCGTCCATGATCTGATAGCTGGTCTTCTCATCTGTCTCGGGTCCAAAATTCATGGTCCCCAGGCAAAGTCGACTCACTTTCAAGCCTGTTCGTCCCAATGTCGTGTTGTCCATGAAGTAAACCTCCTCGATTTTTATCGAACTCGTTTTTCAGTCCTCTGTTTGCGCTATGTCTTTGGGCCCAATCTGCCCAGCCCTTCATAATAACCGCAATGGATCTGGAATCCCAAGTCCTGATACAAATGCACGGCCGCATTATTGTCCTTGGCAACGTTGAGGACGATCATCTGGATGCCCAACCTTCTCAATGCGCGTATGACCTGAACGCTAACTTTGCGTCCGAAGCCTTGCCCCCGATGTGCGGGATGGGTGAACACATTCCCGATCGCAGCAATGCTGGCGCTTTCAGACAGAACGTGGACTCCGGCAACGGCGACGAGTTCATCCTCGTGATAGGCGCCATAGAACGGACTTTCCTCGAGTTGTCGCCGGTGAAAGGAGTCCGGCCGATCTGCGTGATCCGCGAAGAGCGTAATCATGGAATCAAGGTCATCCCCTGACAAACGATGGACATCTGGACTCGGGACTATCTCGGGGTTATCACCCTTGTAGCTCATGCGCCACATCTGCAATTCGGATCGAATGGAGAGCATGGGCTCAAGGGAAAATCTATGTTCGGGAAGAAGCGTGTACTGATACTCACCTTGAGGGACCTGGGTAGAGAGCGCCACAACATCTTCCTTTTTCCCGATTGCGAAGAGTACCGGAGGGGTTAAGCCAAGGTATGCCAACACAACGGATTCCGCCGAATGAAACCAACGGCAGAAATCCGTATGCTGCGGGCCCAGGTCTGCCAGGGCGTATGCTGACCAGATGGGATCTAAATTAAGTATGGTTCGGATTTTAGACTCTGGCATGGGGGTGTTAGCGCAGGCGATCGAGTTCACCGCCATCATCGAAGTTCTGGCGATAGCGTTCGATGAAGCCATCTAATGTGAAGGAGTGACCCTGAGGACCTTCAGCCTCGATGCAAAATGTCGCCGCCATTACGCCCATCTCCGCGCAGCGGAGGAGGGGCAGATCATTTAAATAGCCCTTCAAAAAACCACCCCGGAACGCATCACCACTGCCGGTGGGGTCGGCGATCGTCTCTGTTAAAACTGCGGGAATATGCACTTGCCCTTCCGGCGTGAAGAGGTCAACCCCATCATCTCCAAGTGTAGTCACGATGAAAGCTGTGTTCTTCAGGATCTCATCGAGATCGAGACCGGTTTTTTCCTCAATCAGGCTGAACTCATAATCGTTGCTAAAGAGGGCTTTCGCTCCGATGATCCCTTCGCTCAATTCTTCAGAAGAGAGGCGCACGATTTGCTGGCTGGGGTCGTAGATGTAAGGGATGCCTAACCCGGAACATTCCCTGACGTACCCGATCATCGCCTGAGGGTCATTCGGGGAGATCACTGCCATGTCCGGGACCGGATCGATTTCTTTAAATTTAAGTTCCGAAGCTCTAGCCATAGCGCCAGGATAGAAGCTGGCGATCTGAGCGTTGGACTGGTCCGTATTCACGAAGAATGATGCGGTAAAGAGGTCGGGGATGACTTTGATCGCCGAAGTATCCACACCCTGGGATTCCAGCCATCGTCGATGCTCTTCAAAGTCCGGGCCAACGGTCGCCATGACGAGTGGCCGTTCGCCTAGCAGCGCTAGTGTGTAGGCGATGTTTGCAGCTATTCCGCCGGGACGATGGATTAGATTATCGACCAGGAAGGATAGGCTGATATCCTCGATCTTGTCAGGGAGAATGTGCTCGCTGAACCGGCCGGGAAAGGTCATTAAATAATCGAATGCGATGGAGCCTGCTAGTACAATTTTCATTCTTCATCCTCGTGATGGAAGGCATGAGCGATCGATTGGTCAAAAGGCGGTTCTAAAATCCCCGCTTCGGTGATGGGCTCTGTGATAAGGTATTGCGGAGTGATGTCGAAGGCGGGATTACGTGCCTTGCTCCCTTGCGGCACGAAGGGCATGCTCCCTCGCTGAATATTCAACCCCTCAGACGGATCGCGCTCATCCACAAAAATGCGCCCTCGGTGGAGAGCGCGGCGAGTTCCCAAGTTTGAGTCTAGCATGGAGGCAGGTTGCTCGCAAGATTGACCCTGATGATCAGGTCGAATATGATCGCGTTTATGAGCAGGACTACAGCGAAGTTAGGATTAGTTGTTTTGCTTGTAATACTCTCGATATTGAGCTGCAAACTTCCGGGTGCTGAACCACCGGGACCGACAGCCACACCGAGCCATACCCCCACGCCTACAGCGACCTCGACACCCACACCAACGCCGACGCCATTGCCAATGACGATGATTGAGAACGCTGAACGCGCGCGCTTTAATGGCGATTGGGAACGAGCGATCAATATTTTCCAAGAGGCACAATCTTTTACAAGCGACCCGAGTTTGTCAGCTGCTGCGCAACTGGGCATCGGCAAGACGTTGCTTGAGGCGAGCCGTTATGAAGAGGCAGTTGCTGCACTCGATGAATACTTACTAAAATTTCCCGATCAAGATGGTGTCGCCGATGCACACTTCCTGCGCGCTGAGGGGAAAATGGCTTTGGG
The DNA here is from genome assembly GCA_048629905.1 of Methanosarcinales archaeon. Lineage (GTDB taxonomy): Bacteria > Chloroflexota > Anaerolineae > Anaerolineales > E44-bin32 > E44-bin32. Next base: position 10,004 of record JAIWHF010000052.1, on the reverse strand, counting down.
GCGGTACGCGGAAGCGGCTGAGGATTACGGGGGTAGCATCAATCTGGGATCGCACACTCTTGACGCGTATGTCCTTGAGCTTCAGGGTGATGCCTGGATAGCCGCCGGGGAGGTTGAACGCGCACAAGACGCTTATAGCATTGCGCTGCAAACGATCAGCCCGGAAACGGATCTATCCGTTGAGATTAAACTTGCTCAAGCTATCGCTGCCTCCGGCAATTATTCGTTGGCGATTGAGCATTACGGATCGATATATGCAAGGACTGAAAATGAATATACACGCGCGCTGTTAAATCTCTTAACCGGGCAGGCTTTTTTAGCCTTGGGGGAGGCGGAACAGGCTTACCAACAATTTCTAGATTCGGTTGAGAATTACCCTAGAGCATACGATTCGTATACCGGCCTGGTTGCTTTGGTTAATAATGGTGTGCCCGTGAATGAACTCGATCGAGGCCTCGTCGATTACTACGCCGGCCAATATAGTGTAGCAATTGCAGCCTTTGATCGCTATCTAGCTTCCGGTTTGGAGGCTCAAAATGGGACAGCTCACTATTTCAAAGCCCTTTCGCTGCGTATGTTGGGCGATTACTCAGGGGCTTTGCAGGAATGGCAGATTCTGATCGAGGACTACCCCAACGATCCATACTTCTCACAGGCTTGGGATGAACGTGTCGACACGTTGTGGGCATACCTCGACCAGTATGACCTCGCCGTGCAAACGAGTCTTGCCTTTGCGCAGAATTACCCCGAGCACCCTCAGGCGCCTGAATTTCTTTTCGCTGCTGCCCGTATAGCTGAACGGAATGACGATCTTGAGCAGTCAGCACAACTTTGGCTTCAGCTCTCTACGGATTACCCGAACGCTCCGCAGGCATTTCGGGCAGCGTTCCTGGCGGGGATTCAATACTTCCGTCTGGGGGAGAACAACCTAGCAGAAACTGCTTTTGAGAGAGCATTGGAATTGTCGTTATCAAGTGAGGATCGAGCGGCAGCCCAACTATGGATTGGCAAGTCACGCCAGGCAAGCGGTGATATTGACGCTGCGCAGCAAGCATTCAAGGCCGCTGAGGCAGCTGACCCGAATGGCTATTATTCGCTCCGAGCCGCGGATGTTCTTAAAGGAAGGAGCCCTTTTCAAGCACAAGGGGTCTTTATCTTCCCATCTGACGACGAGATAGCTTTGGCAAGAGATGATGCGAATCAGTGGATGCGTGAGACGTTCGGAATCACATCAACAGTGCCGCTGACAGAGCTCGATGAGAACCTGCGATCCGACCCGCGCGCGCAGCGAGGAGAAGAACTCTGGCGGTTGGGGAGGTACGGCGAAGCGAAAGCTGAATTGGAGTCGCTTAGAAAGGACTACCTGCATAACGCAGAGGCGACCTATCGTCTCATGAATTGGTTCTTGGATCTGGGTCTTTACCAGCCCGCGATTTACAACGTTCGTGAAGTGATCCGCCTTGCCGGTTTAGATGAGGCAAACTCGCACTTGGCGCCTGATTACCTTCGTTATATCCGTTTTGGTCCTTACTTTGGAGAGCTGTTCATGCCGGAAGCATTGTCACAGGGGATGGATGGGCTTTTTCTGCTCTCCGTCTCCCGACAGGAGAGCTTGTTCGAGAGCTTCGCCACCTCATACGCTGCGGCGCGGGGTTTGATGCAGATCATTCCAAGCACCGGTGAATATGTGGCTGCGCGTGAGGGATGGCCACCAGGGTATACCGCGGACGATTTATACCGGCCCATTGTCAGTGTCCGCTTGGGCGCGAGCTATTTGGCCGATCAACGCGATTTGTTTAATGGAGACCTGTACGCTGCGTTGGCAGCCTATAACGCGGGTCCGGGGAATTCATCCATCTGGAAAGAGCTGTCTCAGGAAGACCCAGACTTATTCCTGGAAATCATTCGGCTTCAGCAGCCACAGGATTACATCCGCAGCATCGCCTGGGCTTTCGCGGAATACCAGGCGCTCTACACCGTTGACGACTGACCCCTTAGCTTAAGATTTTCTCAATATACTCATCTGGAGTCAGGAAGCTCTACTTCCATTCGCAAGCTACGCCTGCGAATGGAAGTTCGCGGATTAAACCTCCCGCAGGTTCGAAACCTGCGGGAGGTTCTTAACCGTCACAGTAACGCACATTACCTGTCTTCAGAAGGATATTTCTTCGTCGCTTGGCACCGCACAATGACAAGGGCGGAGAGGTCTCTGCAATAATGAATGTAATTTCGAGCGAAGCGAGAAATCCCGGTGATGTCGCTCTTGTTGGCTCTATCTGTGGCTAGGGGGGCCAACCCTCATTATGATGAGAGTAGCGTTTAGACCGCTCGCAGATTGAAGATGATCCTAAAAACAATCTAAAATTTAGATTCACAGGCCTTGATTGATATGGTAGAATAATAGGTTGCAGTCAAATTCTTGAGGTTTTCCAAAGGGCGTTTAGCTGTGCTGAGTGAAGAAATAAGTACTTTTGGAGCTGGTCTTGCCGATCAGCCGTTTCCTGCTTGGTACAGAAATCCCTTGCATGTTAGTCGTCGAGATAAGATCGCGCAATAACAGCATACAGGAGTTAGTAGGGTATGGCATCGACCAGAGATCAAAAATGGTATTCCCGAATACCTGAGGTTTATAGCTTACCAAACCTCATTGACGTCCAACTGGAATCATTTAAATGGCTTGAGAAAACAGGACTTTCTGAGCTTTTTAATGAGATCTCTCCCATCGTCTCATACAACAGCGGGATGAAGCTCTTTTTTCCGGGGAACACACCGGAGGCAAAAGAGTTCAAGCTAAAGTATTGGTTTGAAGACCCCAAGCACGGAATCGAGGAATGTGTTGAGCGCGATCTGACGTACGCCGCGCCGATGTACGTTTCTGTCCTCTTGGCGGGATCCGAAGTTCCTGAACCCATCAAACAAGATATCTTCTTGGGCGATTTTCCACTCATGACCGAGAAAGGCACGTTTATTATTAACGGCACGGAGCGTGTTGTTGTATCTCAACTCATTCGCTCGCCTGGCGTTTATTTCGAGGCACCAGAGGATCGAACGTCGGGCCGTCGTTTAGCTGCCGCAAAGCTCATTCCAGATCGCGGCGCCTGGATGGAATTCGAGACTCGGAAGAGTGATTATTTAACATTGAAATTCAACCGCAAGCGCACCGTACCCGTAACCATCTTGCTGCGAGCGTTAGCTGCGATTGATGATGGTCTTGGCTCATCACCGCTCTCGGATGGATCAGACGAGGAATTGCTTGAGCTTTTCGCCGATGCCGACAACAACCCGGATCATCCTTATATCGCAACGACGATTCGACAGGAACCCACCTGGGAACTTACGAATAACCGTACTATAGCGGAAGAAGCCCTAATTGAGTTTTACCGCAGAATGCGCCCAGGCGATCCGGCCACGCTGGACAATGCCCGCGAGTACATGATGGAGCAGCTCTTCGACCAGCGCCGTTATGACCTGGAGCGTGTGGGGCGATACAAATTAAATCAGAAATTAGATCTTGATAAAATCGTGCCCCTCGAGCATCGTCGAGTGACGACCTGGGACATGGTGCGTCTCATCGAGCGTCTCATCCTCATTAATAACGGGGTGAAACAACCGGATGACATTGATCACCTCGGCAATCGCCGGGTGAAGACTGTTGGCGAACTTATTCAGGGCAAGCTGCGTGTAGGCCTGCGCCGTATGGAGCGGGTCATCCTGGAGCGGATGTCGATTCGCGACCAAGACAATATCTCGCCAATCTCGCTGATAAATATTAGACCTGTCGTCGCCGCGATACGCGAGTTCTTTGGATCGAGCCAGCTTTCCCAATTTATGGATCAGACAAACCCGTTGGCAGAGCTGCGCCATAAACGAACGCTTTCTGCGCTTGGCCCCGGTGGTTTGCGTCGGGAGCGAGCGGGTTTCGATGTGCGCGATGTTCACCATTCTCACTATGGCCGCATATGTCCAATTGAAACGCCGGAAGGCCCGAATATCGGCCTCATCGGGCGTTTGGCATCCTACGCCCGAGTCAACAGCTATGGATTCATTGAGACCCCCTATCGCAAGGTTTTGTCTGAGCTCAAAGCGGCGGACTCACGCCTGGTTGGCCGCAAAGCTCGAGGCGATTTGACATTGCCGCGGGGAAGAAAACCGGTTGTAACAGATGGCGAAAAGATCACCGAGAGCATTGCCAAGAAACTGGAAAAATTTGATGGCTTGATTCCGATTATGCCGTTTGTCTCCGAGGATATTGATTACCTCTCGGCGTATGATGAGGATGAATTCGTCATAGCACAGGCAAACGCACCTCTGAATGCATCCTTCGAATTCGTTAGACCCCGAGTCTCCTGCCGGACGCACGGTGATTTCCAATTCTTCACTCCTGCTAATATCGATTATATGGATGTCGCCCCCCGGCAGATCGTTGGTGTGAGCGCGGCTCTCATCCCTTTCCTCGAGCATGATGATGCGAACCGAGCGCTCATGGGTTCGAATATGATGACTCAGGCTGTTCCGCTCATTCGGCCCGAGACGCCTCTTGTTTCGACGGGGATGGAACGCTACGCGGCGATAGATTCGGGCCAGGTCATCGTGACCGAAGTGGATGGAGAGGTCGAGTCGGTAACCGGGAATCAGGTTGTCATCCGCTCAGGCCGTAACCGGTCGACATACAAACTTCGTAAATACAACCGCTCGAATCAGAGCACATGCATCGATCAGCGTCCCGCCATAGTTAAAGGTCAGCGAGTGGTGAAGGGGGATGCTATAGCAGACTCCTCCTCTACCGCGAACGGCGAACTCGCCCTGGGTCAAAATGTCTTGACCGCATTCATGTCCTGGGAGGGCGGGGACTTTGAGGATGCGATCCTGATCTCTGAACGGCTTGTTCAAGAGGACCTTTACACTTCTGTCCATATTGAAAAACATGAGGTGGAAGCGAGAGATACCAAACTAGGACCTGAAGAGATAACCTACGATATCCCCAATGTGGGCGATGACGCTCTCCGCGATCTTAATGATGACGGCATCATCCGCGTTGGAGCCGAAGTGGGACCGAACGACATCCTCGTCGGCAAGATCACTCCCAAAGGTGAGAAGGAACTGACGCCGGAGGAGAAACTCCTTCGGGCCATTTTTGGTGAGAAGGCGCGCGAGGTGAAGGATACTTCTTTGCGCATTCCTCACGGCGAGAGGGGAAAAGTTGTTGATGTGAAGGTGTTCACACGAGAAGAACACCGAGATCTCCCGGCCGGGGTTGAGAAAATGGTGCGTGTCTCTGTCGCCCAAAAACGTAAGGCAACAGAGGGCGACAAGATGGCGGGCCGGCATGGCAACAAGGGTGTCATCTCCAAGGTGGTTCCCGTCGCCGACATGCCTTATCTAAGTGATGGTACACCTGTTGATCTGATTCTGAATCCCCTTGGCGTACCGGGGCGGATGAATATCGGTCAGATTCTTGAGGCGCACCTTGGTTGGGCAGCCGATCGTCTGGATTTCCGAGCAGTAACGCCTGCATTCGATGGTGCGAATGAGGAGGAGATCGAGGCGGAATTAGCTCGTGCGTGGATGATGGACCACGCCTGGCAGGTAATTGCAGATAGCGGCTGGGAGTGGGTGAAAGAAACAGGCAATTACGAGGAAGATGCGTTTGTGGACGACGATGAAGTAAGGCGCTTATACCTCGAGAATTGGCTTGGAGGTAAGGGGTACGAACTGGACCTGCTGGCAACCGACATCCGTTACGCCCGTCGAGCAGCACTGCGCGAATGGCTGCGAGATAACGGCTACAACCCAGATGATCTGTTAGTGTTTGAGGATAGTGATATCCCAGCCAGAAAGCATTCCGCCTATGATCAGTTGGCGATTGAAGCATGCCTGCGCCTCTGGGCTGAATCGCTCGATCGGAAAACGGGAAATATCAAGAGTATGGAATCTCTGCGGACTTTCGCAGATGAACTGATGCTAGAAACAGGCGATCCTGTGCCCATCCTGGGCAAGCAGATACTCCATGATGGCAAAACAGGAATCGCTTATGACCAACCGGTTACGGTGGGGAAGGTCCTCATGATGAAGCTCCACCACTTGGTGGAGGATAAAGTTCACGCTCGGTCCACAGGACCCTACTCTCTGGTCACACAGCAACCTCTGGGTGGAAAGGCACAATTTGGTGGGCAGCGCTTCGGGGAAATGGAAGTCTGGGCACTCGAGGCCTACGGCGCAGCGCATACGCTCCAGGAGATGCTGACGATCAAATCCGATGATGTCCAGGGTCGGGTGAAGACCTATGAAGCCATCGTTAAGGGCGAGCATGTAAACGAACCCGGGATCCCTGCTTCTTTCCGTGTCCTGGTAAAAGAACTACAAAGCCTTGGGCTCTCTGTGGAGGCAATCACGGACGAAGGTGAGATGATCCGTTTTGGTAAAGAGGATGAGCGTTCGCGACCACCCCGACTGGGTCTTGGGTTGCTGGATATGAACCCGAAATTCTAGCGATAATAACTGGGGTTACGCTTAGTCTCATTCCTTGACGCTCTTTTGGGCGCATGGTAAAATTCTTGGTCATTGATTTTAGACACAGGCAGATGGTTTGAAGCTGCCTGAATTGAATACAGGAGTTATCAGGCGAGGCCATCGCGCACGTCCGATGGCCTCCCTTACTGGCTTGTGAGCTGGGGCATCTCTAGCCCCGTCATTGTCTGGAGGCAAACTGTGCCTACGATAAATCAATTGGTTCGAAAAGGACGTAAAGAGAAGCGTTCGAAGAGCAAGTCGCCGGCGCTGCAGTACATCTATAATTCGACGAAGCAGCGGCGCATTATGCTTCCGAAGGGCGCACCACAGAAACGCGGAGTTTGTACGCAGGTAAAAACACAAACTCCGAAAAAACCCAACTCCGCATTGCGGAAGGTGGCAAGGGTGCGTCTCACGAATGGCATTGAGGTATCCGCTTATATCCCCGGCGAAGGTCATTCACTTCAGGAACACTCCGTTGTACTCGTGCGCGGAGGTAGGGTGAAAGATCTGCCTGGTGTGCGATATCACATTGTACGCGGCACTCTTGACAGTGTTGGTGTTGAGGATCGCAGGCGGGGACGTTCGAAGTACGGTGGGAAGAAACCGAGCGAATAAGCCCCTAGCAGATTGGTCATAGATTATTCGACGGCCGATTCCATAATCAAAGAAAGCGCACAGGGAAAGCGATGAGACGTTCGAAACCAGAGAAGCGGAAAATTGAACCTGACGTTCGTTACAACAGCACGCTTGTTACCGGGATGATCAACCGGTTAATGAAGAAGGGGAAGAAGAGTATCAGCATACGGATACTCTATGATGCCCTTGATCTTATGGAAGAGCGCACTAAACGTCCGGCACTTGAGGTTTTCGAGGAAGCCATTCAGAACACCACTCCAACGCTTGAAGTAAAACCTCGTCGAGTAGGCGGCGCAACCTATCAGGTCCCTGTGGAAGTTAGACCTTCCCGGCGCACCGCGCTAGCGATGCGATGGATCCTTGCCGCAGCTACAGCACGTCCCGGCAAAACAATGGCTGAGAAGCTCGCTGGGGAATTGATGGACGCCGCGAATAAGACCGGCGCGGCGATCAAGAAGCGCGAAGACACGCACCGAATGGCAGAGGCAAATCGTGCTTTTGCCCATTATCGTTGGTAAGTGAGGACAAGATCTAGGAAGATCCTGGATCACAGTAGATTATGACACGCGAATTTCCGTTAGAACGCTACCGAAATATTGGCATCATCGCCCATATCGATGCCGGAAAGACGACGACGACCGAACGGGTCCTGTTCTATACCGGTCGGACGCATCGTCTTGGTTCGGTTGATGACGGGACTACTGTAACCGATTGGATGGAGCAGGAGCGAGAGCGGGGTATCACGATTGTCTCCGCAGCTGTAACGGCCCATTGGCGGGATTACGTGATTAATCTTATCGACACCCCAGGGCATATCGACTTCACAGCGGAAGTGCAGCGATCGTTGCGCGTGCTTGACGGCGGCGTCGTAGTATTCGACGCTGTCCAGGGAGTCGAACCGCAGTCCGAGACTGTCTGGCGACAGGCGGATTTATACCGTGTGCCGCGGATTTGTTTCGTCAATAAAATGGACCGTGTTGGAGCATCATTTGAACGCACGATCGAGATGATCCGCGAGCGCCTCGCGGCCAACCCAATCGCCGTGCAAATGCCGGTTGGGGAGGAAGCGAAATTCAAGGGTGTGGTCGATCTGATTGAAGAATCGCTCATCCTTTGGACGGACGAATTGGGCGCATCTCGAGAGATATCTGATGTGCCTGATGAACTTAAAGAAGATGTTGCAACACGCCGCCAGGCGATGATCGAGCAAATCGCTGAAACCAGCGAATCGCTTACAGATAAATTCATCGAAGGTAAGGAAATCAGCACGGATGAACTTAAGACCGCTCTACGACAGGCTGTGCTCGAGAGCAAAGTAACCCCCGTATTTTGTGGCTCTGCATTGAAAAATAAAGGTATCCAGTCGCTGCTCGATGCGATTGTGGATTTCCTTCCATCGCCAGTGGATATCCCTGATGTTGTGGGAGTCAAGCCGGGGACAGAGGAAGAAATCGCCCGTCCACCAGATGATGAAGAACCACTCAGTGCGTTGGTTTTCAAGATTGTAACGGATCCCTATGTTGGACGACTGGCTTATTTCCGTGTGTACTCCGGGAAGATCAAGAAGGGGTCGACGGTATATAACAGCTCGGCCGGGAAAAAGGAACGCGTCGGCCGGCTGCTGAGGATGTACGCCGACCGCCGGGAGGATATTGAAGAAGTCGCTGCAGGTGATATTGGCGCAGTTCTAGGGATGAAGAATACATTTACTGGCGATACATTATGTGATGCTGCTAACCAGATCTTGCTTGAGACGATTACTTTCCCAGATCCAGTCATCTTTGTCGCCATCGAACCGAAGACGCTTGCTGACCAGGATCGGTTATCGGAAGCGCTGCACAAACTGTCGGAAGAGGATCCAACATTTCGCGTAGGTGCGGATGAGAATACGGGTCAGACCTTGATTTGGGGCATGGGGGAGCTGCATCTCGAAGTCCTCGTCGACCGCATGAAACGCGAATTTAATGTTCAAGCAAAAATCGGACGCCCGCGGGTAGCGTATCGCGAATCTATCCGCCGTGAAGTGCCCGAGGTTGAATATCGGTATGTAAAACAAACAGGTGGACGCGGACAATTCGGCCATGTTGTTCTGGCGATAGAACCGGCCGATCCGGGTTCCGATATTATTTTCGAAGATAAAACCAGGGGTGGTGTGATTCCCCGAGAATATATACCAGCAGTTGAGAAAGGTGTGCGCGAGGCAGCTGAGGGGGGCGTCCTCGCCGGATATCCTTTGATTGATGTCAAGGTGACGCTTCTGGATGGCTCTTTTCACGAAGTGGATTCGAGTGACATGGCCTTCAAGATGGCAGGATCTATGGCTTTTAAGGAAGGGGTTCAACGTGCCGATCCGGTACTGCTTGAACCTGTTATGCTGTCCGAGATTGTTATCCCAGAGGCACATGTGGGCGATATCACCGGAGATCTCGGCTCGCGGCGAGCCGAAATTGAGGGAATTGAACTCCGTCCCGGTGGAGTTCAAGCCATCACGGCTATGATTCCACTTGGCGAGATGTTCGGTTATGCAACCGTCTTACGTTCCCTCACGCAGGGCAGGGGCGTATTCACAATGGAGTTTGATCATTACGCCAAGGTGGCCGCAGAGGTCACCGATCGGCTTTTAGTAGGAGTCCGCTGAGGACCCTGAGGAATTTGATCTAGTCATTATTTTAATAAGGAGCGGGAAAGATCATGGCCAAGGAGAAATTTGAGCGGACGAAGCCGCACATGAACGTAGGGACCATGGGGCACATAGACCATGGGAAGACGACGTTAACCGCGGCGATCACGAAATACGCATCATTTAGTGGGGATGCTGACTTTCGGCCGTTTGATTCGATCGACAATGCGCCGGA
>JAIWHF010000051.1:0-15621 GCA_048629905.1 Methanosarcinales archaeon | reverse complement strand
GGATTGGCGCGTCATGCCCAACGGGTGGGACGCCTCCGATCGCGTATCCGGTTTCTGCGCGCACAAACACCGCAGGAGCGATCCGGATCATCTCCCCCACTTTCTCTGCCACCAGATGTTCATCAACGTGATTCTTCCCGCTCGCGATCACTAAGTAAGCACGCCCCGAATCCTCGCCCTGGAAGATTAATGACTTCGCGATCTGACCAACATCACAACCAACAGCAGCCGCTGCGTCTTTCGCTGTTCTTGTGCTCCCCGGCAGTTCAAGCACATCCAAAGCAATCCCGTAGGCGTCGAGTGCTTCCTGAACCTTCTGGGCAGTTTCGCTTAATTTTCCTTCCATCTATGTTATTGCCTTATTTAGAAGTTTGGATCGATCTGTGAGTATTTGGTATGAAGCCAAGGCCGACAACCAGCTAAGATAGGTCAATTAGGATCAGGATAAATCTTCGCTTCTTTTTCGTGCTTTTCTCCTGGTGTAAAAAACAGCTCCCATCGCGCCTTCGGTCCTCTTACAGGCATTTTCCCATAATTCGCGGTTAACCCGCAACCCCGCCATGTTAGCGGCGGGGTTGGGCTAAAACGACCGGGAGGAGTCGCAATTATTCGCTAAAGCGAACCGCTTCCTGAATTGCCCCTGTTGTTTGTTGAGGTCGACCTGAAAGTATTTGGGCAGCAATCGCCAAACTTGATGTCATCCCCAGACCGGCAGCCATTGCCGCCATGCTGTATAGAACGATCATGATCGGGGAAATAAGCACGAAGGTGAGTGGTGAACCAATCTCCTCTCCCAACCCGGGCGCAATCAGCGCCGTCATGATCGAGATCGGAGCGAAGAGCAGATAACCAACGTTAACCAACCCCACGCTTAAATTGGTCTTGAAAATATTACGAACGCCGAAATACAGAAACCCGCTGAGCACTCCGGCAATGAAGAGACCAAACACCTCGGCGATCAGGTTCAAGCCAGACGGCAGATAGCCGAAGTGCAAAGCCATGAATCCCATGCCAACTGCTGGCCAGGCCAAACCAATTAAGACCAGACTTATTTTTCGTTTCTTATCCATGATTTCCTCCCGGCGCTAAACAACTCCATAAGCGCCTAACGGTCTTGTTGGTCCTATTCTGTCATAAATCCCATCGCATGGGGTAAGTTTGTAAGGTCACTGCAAGTTGGAATAAAAGAGCATACTCCTTACGTGTGTTTGAGGACCATCATGCTATAATCCCAAACCTACGAAGACATCTTCGCTCGGAGGCGCTGCATGTTTGGCTCGGATAAGCTGAAGTCGATTAAGCAGGCTTTTAAGAATTGGGAGAAGACCACTCTCCAGCAAAGTCTAAGCAGTTTTCCGGAGAGGCGAGATCGCTTCATAACCACCTCCTCAGAAGAGATTAACCGCCTGTATACCCCTCTCGACATCGCTGAAATGGATTACCTTTCAGACCTTGGTCTTCCGGGCGAGTACCCATACACTCGCGGCGTTCACCCTACACTCCATCGCGGACGCATGTGGACGATGCGAATGTTCTCTGGTTTCGGAACGGCCCGGGAGACGAATCAGCGCTTTAAATACTTACTCGACCAGGGTCAAACAGGTCTCTCTGTCGCCTTCGACCTCCCTACACTCATGGGCTACGACACTGATGATCCTGAGGCAGCAGGTGAGTTTGGGAAATGCGGTGTCGCCATCTCCTCTTTGAAGGATATGGAAATCCTTCTTGATGAAATTCCCCTCGATGTCGTTTCCACAAGCATGACGATCAATTCCCCCGCTGCAGTTATTTGGGCAATGTACATCGCCGCCGCGGAGAAGCGGGGAGTGCAACCGGATCAACTGCGCGGGACGACACAGAACGATATCTTGAAAGAATACATTGCCCAGAAGGAATACATATTCCCACCCGAACCGTCCATGCGGCTGGTTATCGATACGATCGAATACGGAACCGAGAACCTACCCCTCTGGAACACGGTCTCCATCTCTGGTTACCACATCCGTGAAGCCGGCTCGACCGCGGCGCAGGAATTAGCATTCACGCTCATAGACGGATTAGAGTATGTCCGTTGGACTGTGGAGCGCGGGCTAGACATTGACAGCTTCGCCCCCCGACTTTCTTTCTTCTTCAACGCCCATAATGATTTCTTCGAGGAGATCGGAAAGTACCGCGCCGCGCGGCGCATATGGGCACATGAGATGCGCCATACCTTCGGCGCGCAGAACCCGCGCTCCTGGATTTTACGATTTCACACGCAAACTGCCGGCGCCAGCCTGACTGCTCAACAACCGGAGATCAATATCGTCCGCGTTGCTGTCCAAGCCCTCGCCGCAGTTCTTGGCGGAACCCAGTCTCTGCATACCAACTCAATGGATGAAGCTCTTGCGCTGCCGTCCGAACACGCTGTTACGATCGCACTGCGCACACAACAAATCATCGCCGAGGAATCCGGTGTGGCCAACACGATCGACCCTCTGGGGGGCTCATATTACCTTGAACAGATGACCAACCGCCTGGAGACAAAGGCGCGCGAGTATTTCCGCAAAATCGAGGATCTCGGTGGGGTTTTACCCGCTATCGAAATGGGATTCTTCCAGCGCGAGATCCAGGAGGCTGCTTACCGCTATCAGCGGGAGATCGATACCGATGAGCGGCACATCATCGGGGTAAATGCCTACAAGGACCAGGAGCCCATTTCCATCCCATTACTCGAGATGGATCCTGAAGGCCATCGTCGACAGGTCTCACGTCTCGAAGAGCTGCGTAGAACGCGCGATAACGGGGCCGTCGGCCAAGCTCTCGACAACCTGCGAATCGCTTGCCAGGGAACAGAAAATACGATGCCGTACATCCTCGATGCCGTGCGAACTTACGCGACGCTGGGCGAGATTATCGACGTTATGCGCGAGGTCTTTGGAACGTTTCAGGAACCCTCCTGGCTGTAACATAGGGTGGCCGTTAGATTCACAAAGCCCCGATCGTCGATCGGGGCTTTTCTCTTGTGAACATCCAGGGTGAAGATAATTAAGTGGTCTGCCTCATAAGAACTCGAATGTCTGCACTTTCTCCAATCTTTGGATACCTAACTAAACGGCCCGAGCCCTCAAGCCCTTTCGTGCCCTGACAAGAATCAACATCCATCACCTTTGTCATCACTGATGATGGATTTAGATCAGGAATTTCCAAAATACTGGACTGCGATCTCCAATAGCTTTCCTGTCTGGAAAACGAACTTCGCCCTTACCGATGGGTTTAAGGTCTTCAGGAAACTGTTAATATCCGACTCCAGGTCTTCCATCGGAGCTTGTGTGCAGTGCTGCAACCAGGCGATTGCATTCCCCCGATATGGATCTGGCAGATCCTTTATTCGGCTGACAAGCGCCGATCCACCATAGGTATCTCTAATCATGACAGGCGTCCCTCCAAGGTAGTTCCTCTTTGTAGGCAATTACTCTCCATTAGCCTTTAATGCAAGGTTCGGACCAGCAACGGATTAAGGGGCGCGCCTACCTGCAAGCGAAGCATCCGACCGGAAAATTTGCTATGATCAGGATATGACCTCATTCGAAGCAGCTTATCGGCAACTCCATCGTTCGGGTTCGTTGATGGAACGCGCCGAGCAAGCCCGGGAGCATGAACGGGCATGTGATCTCTGCGCTCGATATTGCCGTGTTGATCGTTCGGAGAGACTTGGAGGCTGCCGCACTGGGTTGAAGGCGCGTGTGGCTTCTTACGGCCCCCACCACGGTGAAGAAAATCCCCTGCGCGGTCGACGAGGTTCGGGGACGATCTTCTTCTCCTGGTGCAACTTGCGCTGCCAGTATTGTCAGAATGCTGATATCAGCCAATCACCCGCTGGTAGAGAGGTAGAGAGCGAGGAGTTAGCCGCCATCATGCTCGAGCTCCAGCGTAGAGGCTGCCACAATATCAATTTTGTCTCACCGTCCCACGTCATCGCCGAGATCCTGGAAGCACTCGTAATCGCGGCTGATTCTGGTTTGAACATCCCGTTGGTATACAACACCGGCGGCTACGATTCGCCCGAGGCTCTTTCACTTCTCGATGGCGTGATCGACATCTATATGCCCGATATGAAATACGTGGATCGTCTCACTGCCAGGCGTCTTTCAAAAATCGGCAATTACCCGGTGATCAACCAATCCGCCGTGAGAGAGATGCATCGTCAGGTCGGCGATCTCGTTCTGGATGAGCACGAGATCGCCCAACGCGGATTGCTCGTTCGCCATCTGATCCTGCCTGAGAACCTTGCGGGTACGGATGAAATTGTCCGTTTCCTCGCGGAGGAGATCTCACCCAATACATACCTGAATCTCATGGACCAATATCGGCCCGCTTATCGGGCGGCGATGTACCCTCCACTGGATCGCCCTCTGACTCCAAAGGAATATGACGACGCTGTGCTCATGGCGAAGCGTGCAGGGCTGAACCGCCTGGATGACCGGCAGCGCGGCATTTTTCTTTAGTGGGAATTACCGTCTGATATGCAAATTAAGACCGGCAGGGAGCAAACCCTGCCGGTGGCGATGTTAGGATTATCTTGGCTCTTGAAACTTAAGAAATGGTCATCCGCAAGTCATTGGCCTTGCGGATTATAGGGCGAATATTCTCGACATTAACGTACTTTATGCCATCCGTCATGATGGTCAGCGTGAAAGTATCTTGGCGATATCATAAAATTCCAGGTTTACCTCACGAGTTTTACTCACGACATCTTCGAGTTTCCGCATAACGATCTCGCGCCCTTTTAGACCGGTCATCACATCGCTTTCGCCTGCGATTAGCGCATTTACGGCTTTCACACCCATTCGCGTCCCAAGGATGCGATCAAAAGCAGATGGACTACCTCCGCGGACAACATGCCCGAGGATTGTAATTCGGGTCTCGAATCCGCAGTCATCCTCGACTAACTTTCTGGCCACATCCTCTGGTTTATAAGAAGCCCCTTCCGACATGATAATGATGGAATGCGATTTCCCGCGGTCATAGGCATCCATGACCTCCTTCGAAATCTGGTCAACTGGGATTTCATTTTCAGGGATGATGATGACTTCAGCCCCACAAATTACACCTGAGATGAGGGCAAGGTAACCACAGTCCCGACCCATCGTTACCACAAGGAATGCGCGTTGGTGCGACGATGCCGTATCTCGCAGCCTATCGACGGCTTCCTTAATCGTATTCAAGGCCGTATCTACTCCCAGCGACATATCGGTCCCCCAGATATCATTATCGATCGAAGCTGGCACGCCGATCGCCGGGAAGCCCATCTCGGCCAGGACATGTGTCCCCCGCATGGTTCCATCACCACCAATGACAACAATCCCATCGATCTCCGATTCATTCAGCTCGCGCTTTGCCTGCCGCTGGCCCTTCTTGGTTTTGAACCCCGGGCATCGTGCGGTTCGGAGGAACGTGCCTCCCCGCTGCATTATTCCGCCAACGTCCCGTGCTCGTAGCTGCCGCATCTCCCCGCGGATAAGGCCGTCGAAACCCTCTTCTATTCCAATCACCTCAAGATCGTAATGAAGTGCGGTTCGTACGACTGCGCGAATACAGGGGTTGATCCCCGGTGCATCCCCGCCGGATGACAGCACAGCAATTCTTCCAAGTTTCATTGGATCCTCAATGTCTCGATACGGATAACGCCCTCACCTAACATCGATGTCAATTGTGCATGGAGGTCTGGGCAATATCCAGTGGTTGAACTGGGGAAATCGACTTGATAGCGACGAGATGCTTCGAACAACAAGAACTCGAAGCGATCATTTCCTGGATACGATGTGAGCAGACCATGAACCCTGCGCATCCGCAAGGCATCTCTTTGCCGGTCACCAGTTGTCTCCAGGAGCACAGTGACCATTTTCACTTCCCCATCCAGAAACGTCTCGAGTGGAGCGGGAGAGAAGGCAGGCGGTGCTTCCGATAATTCACGATCCTGATTTTGCGGAGTGACTACCGTCTCGACGGGGCCAGATTCATTAACTGCGACCGCAACAGATTGTTCATCAAACGTGAGTGCGATCGAGTTGTCCCTGATATCGGCTGCAGGAGGGAAAGGTGGTGGTGGAAGTTCTTCTTCCTCACCTGAAGTTGATGGCGGCTGCGGAATCTCACTAGAATCCACAATTGGAACAGGCGCTGGTGGAGGAGGTTGGGCAACTTTGCGATGATTACCGTTAATGGCTTGTACCTTCGAGAAATCATCGGTGATCTGGTCAGCGAGGATCTTCACCGCGCCTCGCTCACGGTCAATTTTCCCTACTGCGACGACGATATCTTCTTCGCTCAGCCACGTAGAGATTTTCTTCCAGACCCGACTGAATACAACCAGCTCAATAGTCCCCTGTAAATCCTCCAGCGTCACAAAACCCATCGCCTTCCCGGTGCGAGTCTGGTATGGCCTAATATTACAAACTTCGCCAGCGACGCAAACCTGCTGCCCCTGGTTTGTCTCCTCTAATTCGGAGCTAAAGTGAGTGGTAATTTGTGTGAGTTCCGACAAATAAGGCGTCAGGGGATGATCCGAGATGTAGATCCCTAATAATTCCTTCTCCCAGCTCAGGAGACGGCGCTGGGGGATATCAGAGGTCACGGGAGGTAAGTCCAGGGTGTCGCTCACACCGGTCTTCTGACCGAAGAAGGACATCTGACCAGCCTCAGCTGCCCGGAAATGATTGGCGGATAACGCCATGATTCGGTCCATGAAATCCATCATGGCGATACGCGGCGCGAGGCTATCGAGAGCGCCAACGCGAATAAGACTCTCCATCGCCCGTTTGCCAACCTTGCGTAGATCAACCCGCCGGGCGAATTCCTCCAGGGTGTTGAATACCCCTTCTTCCTCTCGGGCTTCAAGAATAGTTTCGATCGCTCCCTGACCGACATTCTTCGCTGCACCAAGTCCGAAACGGATTCCCTCTTTTCCGTCCCCACGATCCTCAGGGGAGAAATCATAACCGCTCGAATTCACATCAGGCGGCAGAATTTCTAACTCCATCCGGCGACAATCAGCGATGTAGAGCGCCACTTTATCCGTATCCTGCTTGACGACGGATAGCAAAGCTGTCATATATTCAAGTGGGTACTGCGTCTTGAGATAGGCTGTCTGAACTGCGATGACCCCGTAATCGGCGGCGTGCGCTTTATTGAAGCCATAACGGGCAAAGTTTTCCCAATCGTCAAAAACATCGGTGGCTGTTTTCTGATCGACATCGTTGTCGACGGAGCCCTGAATAAACTTTTTCCTGTGTGTTTTCAGCGATTTCGCCTTCTTCTTTGCGATCGCCTTGCGAAGGTCATCAGCCTCAGATGCCGTGTATCCTGCCATCTCCATAGCCGCAAACATGATCTGCTCTTGATATACAGGGATCCCATACGTCTCTTCGAAGATCGACTTAAGTGTTGGATGAGGATAGGCAACCTGTTCCTGTCCATGCATGCGGCGAATATAGGTTGGGATGAACTCCATCGGTCCTGGCCGGTAGAGTGCCACCATGGCAATCACATTGGCTAACTCACGCGGCTTCATCTGCATCAGATAGCGCCGCATACCCACACCTTCAACTTGAAAAACGCCCAGGACATCGCCCCGCCCCATGAGCTCAAAGGTTTCAGGGTCATCCACAGGGATTGTATTTATGTCCAATGCAACCCCATGGCGAAGGTTAATCAGCTCACAGGCACGCGCCATAACCGTAAGTGTTGAAAGGCCAAGGAAATCAACTTTAAGCAACCCTAAGGAGTCCAGTATCTGCATTTCGAATTGAGTCACCGCGCCGATTGGGTTATCCTCTTGGTTCCCACCCGTACAACGATGGAGGGGAATGTACTCGGTGATCGGTTTATCGGTGATGACCACTCCAGCGGCATGTGTTCCCGCATGTCGGACTACGCCCTCTAATTGCGCCGCCGTATCAATTAGTTCCTTCAAGTAGGGCGTCTCAGCATAAACATCCTTTAACGCCTGAACCTGATCGAGTGCCTCCAGAATTGTGATCGGTTTTCCAGGGATATTCGGGATCAACTTCGCTACCCGGTCTACTTCTGGTAGCGGGATGTCTGTCACCCTTCCTACGTCCCGTATTGCAGCACGAGCTCCGAGTGTCCCGAAGGTTATGATCTGGGCCACTTTGTCGCGCCCATACTTATTCGCGGTGTATTCGAGCACTCGAGAACGGAGATCATCCTGGAAGTCCAGGTCAATATCCGGCATCGAAACACGACTCGGGTTTAGGAACCGCTCGAAAATCAGCCCATGCTCGATAGGGTCGACTAACGTGATTTCAAGTGCATAGGCCACGATGGAACCAGCCGCAGATCCGCGCGCGTTGTACCAGATATTCTCCTCGCGGGAATAACGGCATAGGTCCCACACAATGAGAAAATAATTGTCGAAGCCCATCTCGTGAATGATACCCAGCTCATAGTTCAAACGTTCCTGAAATACCGAATCCTGGGCGTGATCCCCATAGCGCTTTTTGAGCCCGATATCACAGAGATGTCGCAGGTAACTGTCGGAAGTAAATCCATCGTTCACTTCGAAATGCGGCAGCCTATACCCTTTGAATTCAAGGTCTACTTCGCAGCGTTCGGCAACCAAGACTGTATTCTCAATTGCTCCAGGAATATGACCAAAGAGCTGTTCCATCTCCTGGGTAGAGCGAAGGTAATACGAAGGATCTGTCATTCGCATCCTGTCTGGATCCGACTGGAGAGAACCGGTCTGGACACAAAGGAGAAGATCTTGCAGTTCGGCGTCACTACGCTCGACGTAGTGAACATCGTTGGTGGCAAGAAAACGACCATCATACCGTTTCGCCAGATCGATGAGTTTCTTATTGATCTCCGGTAATTCTGGGATGTCATGGGATTGCAACTCAAAGAAGAAGTGATCGCGGTCGAATATCTCAAAATACCAATCCAGGAGTTCACGAGCGTGTTCGTCCTGACCTCGTTCGAGAGCGCGCGGGACTTCCCCCGAGAGGCAGCCTGTTGTACAGATCAACCCTTCATTGTGTTCAGCCAGGAAATCGTGGTCAATCCGCGGGCGGTAGTAAAAACCATCGAGCTGGGCAGCGGAGGCGATCTGGAGCAAATTTTTATATCCCGTATCGTTTTCTGCAAGAAGCAGAAGGTGGAATGCACGACTGTCCAATTTTGGATCTCGGTCATGCATTGTCCGCGCAGCAAGATACGCTTCTATTCCGATGATAGGTTTGATGCCGACATCTTTCGCGGCTCTATAAAAAGAAATCGCGCCAAACATCGCGCCGTGATCCGTTAACGCCAACGCCGGCATATCAAGTTCTTTTGCCTTCTGGACCAGCTTATCAACTTTGCTCAGCCCGTCTAGCAGTGAATATTCAGAGTGTACGTGGAGATGAACAAATGACATTCGCGCGATTGCTTTCTCGGTAATTTATTAGGAGGACACCAATGGCTGATTATAGCCAACGGTTCACGGTTGCGCTAGGTTTTTATCTCCAAGAAGCCAAAATTAACATGGGGGCATGGGACATCTTCCCAGAACTGTAGGGGCACGGCATGCCGTGCCCTTACTTGCATCCGCTACTCCCATTGACTAAACTCCCTAAACCACTGAGCCTAGGAAATGCCGTAAGCGCACACAAACCATGAACATCCTCTTGATCTTGCGATCTATTCGCACACTTGGTTTGAATAACAGCCTCGCTGCTGTGTTGTATGCTTTCCAAAGGGATCGAATTAATAGCGCCTATCGAAGAGACCGCATTCGAGGAAGCGACAAGTCGCTCAGTCCAGGCTCTCTGCAGGAAGCCTATGCGATCCAACAGGGCGCGAGATTTCACTTTGAGCATGCCGATTTGGAAATCGTGTTCCTGGATTCTGATGTCGTCCGTCTATCATGGAAACCAGGGATTCATCCCATCCCTTACGCCATCGCCGACTTCAACTGGCCGGGAGCCAGCAGCGCCTTAACAGAAACAGGCGAAGGCTGGAGATTTCGTAGCGACGCCATCACCATCGATATTGGAGAGAAAGGAAACCTTACATTTATTGACTCTGGGGGTGATATCCTGCGGGAAGAGGCCCCCCCCACTCGAGTCGGCGAAGCCTGGACTCATCGAGCAAAAATACCTGAACAAGCCGGACTCTATGGCCTGGGAGAGCGTGCCGCAGGTTTGAACTTACGCGGCGGCAGCTACCGGCTATGGAACAAGGATCCGGGTGGCAGCTATCAACCCGGCGATGACCCACTCTACTTTTGTGCTCCAGTGTACCTGTGCCTCCATCATGAGGGCAGCTACCTGGTTTTTTATGAGAATTCTTTTGATGGATTCGTCTCTTTCAACGAGCATGCAGAAGCGCACTTCGAGAGCGGTATGCTCCGTTATTATTTCATTCCGGGGCCTCCCGCTAAGGTTCTCAATCGCTTCAGTGATCTGACGGGGAAGCCACAGCTCCCCCCGCTCTGGGCGCTCGGATATCACCAATCCCGCTGGGGCTATAAAACTGAAACAGAAATCCGCGAATTATCTACCCATTTCGATCGCTACGAACTCCCAATCAGCGCAATTCACCTCGACATTGACTATATGGATGGGTATCGCGTCTTCACTGTCGACCGGAAACGTTTCCCAGATTTGAAACAACTCGCGACTGACCTGCTGGAGAAAACTATCCACCTCGTTGCCATCATCGATCCAGGAGTGAAGATCGACCGCAATTACCCAATTTATAATAGCGGGGTACAGGAAGATGCGTTCTGCAAACTTCCCTCCGGACAACTGCTTCGAAGCATAGTGTGGCCAGGCTGGGTACACTTCCCCGATTTCACCGATGCAAAGGCACGCCAGTGGTGGATGGATCTTTACCCGCGTCTTCTCAAAGATGGGATCGCTGGTATTTGGCACGACATGAATGAACCATCTGCATTCGCCGCCTGGGGTGGTAAAACCCTTCCCCTCAACACTCGACATACCCTCGAAGGGCAGATCGGCGGCCACCGTCAGGCACACAACCTATACGGCTTATTGATGAACAAGGCCGGGCACAAAGCATTGCGACAGCATCGGCCCGATAAGAGACCCTGGCTTCTATCCCGTTCAGGGTGGGTCGGTATGCAGCGATACGCATGGAATTGGACCGGGGATGTGGAAAGTTCATGGGCAGCATTGCAACAAACGATCACCATAATGCTGGGCTTGGGCCTCTCAGGGATCCCCTACACCGGCAGCGATATTGGCGGTTTCAGTGGGGATCCGAGTTCAGAGCTTTATTTACGTTGGTTTCAGATGGCCGCCTTCACGCCTTTCTTCAGAACCCATTCTAGTCATGCTACACCGCGCCGTGAGCCCTGGTCCTTTGATGATTCGACGCTCCAGATCGTGCAAGCCACCCTGCAGCTTCGCTATCGCCTCCTGCCATATTTCTATACGCTGGCGTGGGAAAGCACACAAACCGGATTGCCTCTCATGCGGCCGCTCTTCTGGTTAAGCCCGGAGGAACCCTCCTCCTGGAATATCCAGGATCAGTTCCTCCTGGGTGATGACTTGCTTGTCGCACCGGTTATGGAGCCAGGTGTGGAGCAGCGTATTGTAACGCTCCCTCCCGGCCGCTGGTACAGCTTCTGGGACAACCAGCCTTATGATGGACCAGGTGAGGTCCCGGTGGATGTATCCTTGGAAAAGATTCCTGTCTTCGTCCGGGCCGGCGCGATATTGCCAATGCAAGAGGGAGAAGAGCTGACCCTGCACCTTTACCTTCCTGGTCAAGGAAACTACACAAGTTCACTTTATAGCGATGAGGGAGACGGATATGGTCTTTGGCGTGTAGATCGATTCTCTCTAAATAGTGAGAACGGGTCCTATGAACTGCTGCGTGAGATTGAGGGGGAATTCGAAAGCCATTCTCGCGTTTGGCTTGTTATCCATGGCGCTCAAGTTAAACAATGCTCCGTCGACAGCAAGGATATCTCCTGTGAGGGTGGTCGTTTCTTAGTTGGAGATTTCCACGTCGTCCGCTTGGAGATTGAATGAAGTGGGGAGATAAAACACCCTGAGTGTACGTACAGTTAGCTCCTCAACAAGGAGCCAACTGTGCTAATAGATAAGTAAGAGGGGCTGTCCCTTTTGAGACAGCCCCTCTTGTTATTCACTTAGACGAATTGACCCTCTGCTCTACTACTACTTCTTCTTCTTTGCAGTCGAGCTAGTCTTCTTTGCAGTCGAGCTAGTCTTCTTTGCAGTCGAGCTAGTCTTCTTCGCAGTCGAGCTGGTCTTCTTCGCAGTCGAGCTGGTTTTCTTCGCAGTAGAACTGGTCTTCTTCGCAGGTGCACTTGTCGTCTCTGCGGGCAGCTGCGGTTTCTCATCAGGTGTGGTTGTGGATTCGACACCATATTCTTGACGCCCGAAGCGGGTCATTAAGACCGCCCCCGTGCCGATGATTCCCACCAGGAAGGGCACAATCCATCCGATGCAGGGGATGAGGCCGATCCCATTGACCACAAGGCTCAAGATCAACGTGCCTAGCCCCGCGGCGACGACCGGTTGAAACTCCTGATTCGTCGCCTCTGAGAGACGATTACCGACTTCCAAGCCCATCGCAACCATGCCCAACACCCAGGCAGCAGCCAGAACCACCGCTCCTATAATGCCAACTACTGAAAAACAAATCGTGATCAGGAGAAGGAAAAAGAGAATCGGTGCGACGAAGGCCGTCAGTAATCCTAACGCCCCAGCGAGCACAGGTTGGGATACGACAGTATCAGCAACCACTTGCGTGTGCTTGGGCAGGAACATCATGACTAATACCGCCAACGCTGCCAGCATCAGGCTCGTGAAGAGATAGGCGAGGATATTCCCGACGAACGAATACCGGTAGGACGGGAATCTCATGAGTTGATTGCTATCCCAGTCAGCGAAACGGAAATCCATTGGAAAATTTAACGCTTCACCATCGATAAAATCTCCCTCTACCAGAGCTGTGCCGCGGTTCACACTGGCGCCGAACGTGACGAGATCACCCTCGACGACAGCATCCGAACCTAAGTTGGCATTTCCTCCCACGATCACCAGATCGCCTTCGATCTCACCTGCAGCGAAGATATCGCCCCCGACGAGAAAGACGGTCCCTGTTACAACCGATCCTTCCTCGAGCGTGGCCGACCCCCCGATGACTGCTAGATCGCCATCGAGAACTTCCTCACTCTCAAGGACGAAATTGGTCCCGAACACCACCCGTCCATCCTCGAAACCACCCGCAAAAGCGGTAACGGGGATTGCCAAAGCGATGAAGATGACCACAAGGCTTGTAAACATAAAACGTTTCATATCACTTACTCCCTTCGAATAGTATTAAAACCGGTTCGGTATATTGAAAACGCCCAGATTACCCCCAGTCCGCTGGTCGTGGTAGCGATAGCGAGCAACAGACCAGCCGGCAGGCTTTGGGTGATCCCTTCGAGTAAGACCAGAGCGAAATCCCCCAGTATCGTGAGTAGCCCACCGAGCAGCACCAGGCTATTGATAGACTTCAGGAAGAAACTGACAGCTGAAGGAATGAAGGTCAATAATTCAGCACCCAAAAAACCCGTTACGATGATCAAGCTAATCAAGATCGCCAGGATCACAGCCAATGTGAGCCGCTCTTGCTTTCTCCGCTTGTATACGACGAGCCGATCACGGAAACGCTCCGTGAAACCCGTCGCTGGTTCCATCTGTGGTGCTGAAAGCATTTTCCCTTCCAGGTCATTCCAGGATGCGGCCAGCGCGTTGCATTGCTCACACTCCCGCAAGTGGGCTTCAAGGGCAATCCGTTCCTCATGCCCCAGATGATCTATGTCAAACAATAGCGCTTCAAATTGCGGATGCTTCATCTTGCCTGCCTCCATTGACGAACGCCTTGTTCTGAACATGCCACCGATCCGCCATCTCTCGACGTGTTCGGTGTAACCGACTCTTCACTGCCGATATGGAAAGCGATAAGCTCTCCGCAATCTCTTCGTAGGAGAAGTCATACCAGTAACGCAGGATCACAGCAGCTCGATCCTTTTCCCCAATCCCGTCAAGCATGCTTCGGATTTCCTCTGCGTGTTCCAACTGCAGAACATTTACCTCGGCACCGGGCGTTGATGCCCCTCTTTCTCTCCTGGGGAGAAGATCATCCAGGGAAACCAACTTCAGCCTCCTGCGCCTCAAGCGGTCGATACAATAGTGCGATGCGATCGACAGCAGCCATGTAACAAACTTCCTTTTAGGGTCATAGCGATTGAGGTTTCGGTAGGCTCGCAGGAACGATTCCTGGGCCGCATCCTCTGCCTCTTCTTTGTTTCCTAACATGCGGTAGCACAGGTTGTAAACTGGGACCTGATAACTTTCGACAATCTGGGCAAACGCATCATCATCGCCCTGAGTAGCTCGTTCGATCCATAGGTCTTCTTCATTGCTTCGTTGATATTCCGCCATGCCTACCTGTCTTAGATCAGTGCTCTACCCTACTATACGCAATAACGCTGGCAAAGTTTCATTTTTCTAGAAACTAACTCTGACAATCTTGCTCAGATATTTCTGGGTTTCACTTGTACGAAGAATGGATTGATCCAGCTGTCAATCATCTGGTGTCTGTCAGCGCAAGAATAGCTCGATCATCGAGGCATATAAGCGAACTTTGAAGTTTTCGCTCTATTCGTCTAACCCGGGCTGCCTTCAGGGAAGAACTGCGTCTGGTAAAGATCTGCATATATCCCATCTTGCTCGAGTAAATCTTCGTGCCCACCACTCTCCACTAATCTACCCTTATCCATTACCAGGATCAAATCAGCATTGATCACCGTACTTAAACGGTGCGCGATGACTAGGGATGTCCTCCCCCTCCGCACCTCTTGCATTGCTTCCTTGATGAGCGCCTCCGATAGGGAATCTAAGTGACTCGTCGCCTCATCGAGGATCAGGATTTTTGGGTCCTTGAGCAAAACACGCGCGATCGCTACCCGCTGCTTCTCGCCTCCTGAAAGACGGTACCCGCGCTCGCCAACAACCGTGTCATACCCCTCCGGCAAGGAAATAATAAAATCGTGAATATTCGCTGCCCGGCAGGCTAAATCCAACTCATCCTGTGTAGCGTCGGTCTTGGCATAGAGCAGGTTATCTCGAATCGATGTGTGAAATAGAAAGGTCTCCTGTGTCACCATGCCGATGTGTTTTGCAATCGTATCCAATGAAAGATCGCGTAAATCGTAACCATCGAGCATTATTTGACCACTCGTGGGGTCAAACAGTCTCGGTAGAAGGTATGTAATCGTGGTTTTACCAGCTCCGCTCGGACCTACAAGTGCTGCCATCGACCCCGGGTGGATTTCGAAACTCACATCCCGCACTGCCCAGCGCGTTTCCCGCGGTTCCAGCTTGCCATCCTCGTCACTGGGTTCACTTTTAACCTTCGGCGGGATATACGTCGTATGGCTGCGCCTGGCGAAACGGAATTGTTCTTCCAACCCAACGGGCGCGCCATCCTGTTGCTCATAACTGAAGCATACTTCATCAAAATTTACGTTTCCCTGTGGGTCAACGAGATCAATCGCATCAGGAGATTCGCGGATCTCTATCGGGAGATCGAGGA
>JAIWHF010000050.1:0-15664 GCA_048629905.1 Methanosarcinales archaeon | reverse complement strand
AGCTGGCCACACTGACGGCATACTTTTCGGAGTCGAGTGTGGCAATGAGCGCAGACCTGCCAATTATTTTCCGTATGACTTCCACATCCTGGGCACAACAAACGC
The DNA here is from genome assembly GCA_048629905.1 of Methanosarcinales archaeon. Taxonomy (GTDB): domain Bacteria; phylum Chloroflexota; class Anaerolineae; order Anaerolineales; family E44-bin32; genus E44-bin32. The sequence continues at coordinate 15,559 of JAIWHF010000050.1, read as the reverse complement.
TCCTCAACTTGCGAAAGGAGCGCTTCTTCTTCGAGCGTAAGCTGGTACTCCTCCGTGAGCGTCAGGGATGGGCGGATGATGAGGTAGATGATAAATCCAGGTAGATTCAAGAGGGCAACCAGGATCACGGTGAGAATGTGTACAAGTTTGTCGTTGGACCTGGAACGGATATCCCTGAGCGTCCAAAAAATCAGGCTCAGCCATAATGCAGCCAAGAAGGCGCCGAAAAAGGCCGTGAGATATGTAAAGAATTTTCCTAATGAGGCGATTCCGAAAATGTCCAGCATGGGCACTCCTGACGAGCGGCATTATAGCATGCAGTCTACTCATGGCGATGCAAATTCTGGGCCACTTTGACAGCGAGATTCCACTGAAGTATAGTCGCAGTCATCGGCTTCGGCACGCAATTTGCACTGAATGGGGGTGTGATATGGGGGATAAACAGTTGGGTTACCGGATTATGGATCTTGACTCTGGTGATCGCCCACGTGAACGGCTCGCTGCTTTAGGCCCGGGAGCGCTATCCAATGCAGAATTACTGGCCATCATGCTAAGAACGGGTATCAAAGGGATGAACGCTGTTCAGCTAGCGCAGACACTATTGATGGAAGTCGGAGGCCTTGCCGGATTACATCGCATCTCGCTTCCTGAACTTGAGAATAAGCGGGGAATCGGGTTCGCCAAGGCCACGCAAATACAAGCAGCGGTTGAGTTAGGACGTAGATTTGCGACTGTGAACCAAGAGGATAAACCGCGTATCCAGTCACCGCAGGATGCTGCCAATCTCGTTCTTTATGAAATGGGAGCATTAGAGCAGGAGCACTTACGCGTCCTGCTATTAGATACACGAAATCAAGTCATTAAGGTTGAAGATGTATATCGAGGGTCGCTTAACAGTTCAGTCATCAGAGTTGGTGAGGTCTTTCGGGAAGCAGTGCGGCGCAATGCTGCTGCAATCATCGTTGCCCATAATCATCCGAGTGGTGACCCAACACCCAGCCCTGAAGATGTCGCTGTAACCCGGGCAATTGTGGATGCCGGTAAGCTTCTCGACATTGAGGTGCTTGATCATCTCGTAATCGGGAAAAACCGCTTCGTTTCGATGAAATCAAAAGGCATGGGGTTTAATAACTGAGTATGGAACACCAAGTGATCTTGCTCCCGCGTGAGAATTACTGGACCTGGGTTCGCTCATGTACTGAATATGTTCTGCAGTATGGACCGAACTTGACTCAGGATCCTCAAACTGCAGCGCAATACATGGCACCTGCCCAGGTGATAACTTTCCCCGTTGTTCCGGGTGGATACCCTGAATATAGTCAACTTGAAGAATGGTTTTATTCACAGCACCCTGGCGTTCGCCTTGACCCGATTTCCACGGACACTGCGCAAGGATTGCAAGAGGAATTCGCACTGCGAATCGCTGATGAAGATCGCTTTGGACAAAAACGCAAATCATTCTACTTGCTTTGGCCCACCGATTACACATTTATCACTCAAGAATATGGGGCAAATCCACAGATATACAGCCGTTTTGGCATGCCAGGCCATGAGGGCGTAGATATCCGGGCTTTGAATAACACCAACATCTATTGCTGCGCAGATGGTGTCGTCTATCGGGTCCATAATGACCCAGACCCAAGAGTGCACGCTTATGGGAAACATGTTCGTGTACGACATAAAGATGGATATAAAACCGTATACGGGCATCTTGCACGGCCATTGGTGCGGGTGGGACAGGAATTGAAGGCTGGCGAACTGCTTGGGAGGGCGAACTCTACTGGAGCATCTACTGGGTCGCACCTGCACTTAACGTTGAAAAGAGATGGAGCGACTGATCGCGGGGAGACGAATTACCCAAAGGACATTATCGACCCAACGCCGTTTCTTATTTGGCCGGCGGAGAAGAAATCGTTCGATGCCTCCCGGATTACTCATGAAAAATGCCTTATAGGTGCACACGCAAGGGTGGGAGAGCCATTACAAGACGAAGATCTCAATCTTATAAGATTAGCAAGGCTAGAAGCTGTCAAGCTGGAGCTTGACGAAAGTCTCGATACGATTGAACGCATCCGCGGGTTGAATCCGGAGATACTCATCGTTGTGCGTGTGACGGGAGACTTTTCTGGCGAGGCAATCTCTGCAGAAAGGTTTTTCGCATCGATTGAAAGCAACTTTGGGCGTCTGTATCGATCTGGGATCAGATATTTTGAAATCCACAATAATCCGAACGTCCAAAACTCAGGGTGGCGGCGATCCTGGCGAGATGGGCTGGAGTTCTCGCAGTGGTTTATCAAAGTAACCAAGATGATTAAGACTCGTTTCCCCAAGGCCAAGGTCGGGTTCCCCGGCCTATCTCAAGGGGAACTTCTCCCAGGGTGGAGAGCAGATGATGCTCAATTTCTTAATGAGGCGGTGAGCGCGGTCCAGAATGCTGATTGGGTAGGCGTGAATTGCTATTGGACGGATCAGGCGTCTCTAAGAGCTCGCAATAAGGGGCGTGTTTTCGAGGTATATCGAGACAAATTCCCGGATAAGCTGCTCATTATTACCGAGTTTTGTAACCCCATCCAAGGCATAGCGGACAGTACGAAGGCTCGCCAATATTTAGAATTCTACCGGATGGTTCGATCCCAACCTGGGATTGCTGCGGCATTTGCTTTCACTTTGTCAGCTGAGCGAGGCCATGATGCGATTGTGTGGCGTTCAGAAACATCAGACGGAAGCGATTTCGCGGAGCTGATCGGTAAAAGATCGAAATAAAATAAAACCGGCAGGTTACCAGGAAACCGGAATCTTCTTTTTACTGCCGCTGCGATCACGCCGGAATATATGACCGTGATCGCGACCATATCCCCACAGACGGTACGTAACCCAAACATCCTGTTTGCAATACGCCAAAACCTTGTCAATTTCGCCTTTCTTGTACCACTCAACCGCGGCAAGGCCGTCAGCGGACTTGCTTTCATCCAGGGTTGCTTCTGCGAGGTGATCTAGACCAACTCGAAATCCAAGTGTTAACGAGATGTCTGCAAGCATGTCAGCGGTTTTCTTAACCAAGGGCCGATCGATAGAAAGGCCATAGGGTTTAAGAACTGTGTAGTCAAAACGGATGAGATTGAAGCCGACGATTTTAGATGCCGAAGCAAGTTCGTCAAGGAGTGCACCAGCATCGTTCTCTTTGAATAAGGACCAGCCGTCCTCTTCAACGTGATAGGTTACGCCAGCAGAGAGGCCCATCTTGTCGATATGGTCCCAACCGCCGACCTCATCTGCAAGCCGCTTAGTCTCAAGATCGAACACGAGTGTTTTAAATGAGTTCATAGCATTTTTACCTCTTATGTTGCCGGCGGCTAAGTAGAAAAATGATACCGAATACAATGAGAACAGACAAACCGAGTAGAAGCCAAGGTAGAAGCGGTTGGGCAAAATCGAGCAGATTGGGATTGGAGAGTGTCGTCCACCTCCACTCGTTTTCTAATTGAGAGATGGGGCGTTGATACACTCGTTGAACACCGCCTTCACAGCTTGTTCCTTCCTGATAAGCATCTAGAAGCAGTGCAATGCCGCCAACACCATAAATGTCAAGCATATATTGTGTGAAGGATGCGCTCTGAGCGTATGCTAGCAAGGCATCCTCCTCGGAAATCGGGAAAGATGCACACAGGGAGTGCATTGAAATAAGCGCATTCTCGCGAGCGGCGCGATCCAGCTCGAAAATGTACGCAGGATTCGGCACGCCTTCTTGGAGTGTGGCCAGTCCTTCATTGAGCCAGGTGGGGAGGTTGTGATATTGATCGCCCATTCGTTCATAAAGCAGGATGTGAACAAGCTCATGGGGGAGATCTCGCTCAATAGAGATTTGTCCCTCAACCCCGGTTGGCGCGGCCAAGAGTATGGTTCTCAATTCTGGCTGGGCATGGCCACCGACCCATGTAGCACCGCCCATGCGTATGCTTGATTGAAGCTGACCAACTGTAGGGTAGATGTAGATGGACACATGATCCAGGGCGGGCAAAGCGAGATCGTGCTGAATTTTCAAAATGGAATCATTTGCCAGGTTGAGGATATCCTGGCCACGCGTTATATCGCCTTCAATCCAATGGACGGTGATGTTGGAATTGCCCATGGAGCGCCAATCGAAACGATTGTCCTCGTAAACAAAGGATGCAGGGTCTGTGATGTAGTTGTCGCCATTAGCGAAGTCGATCTGCCACCAGTAAGTAATTGTGGAAAAGGGTTCGACGCCGAGCGTCTGAACGTTTTCAATTACTTCCGCTGAGATCGGCGAACCGTCTGAAAGGACGGCAATGACAACGTGTGTAGATTCTGACGAACCCTCGCGGATGAACACTGCCGCACGAATAACTTCGCTTCCAGCCAGAATTTGAGCGTTGAAATTTATGGTTGAGCCATACTTGAACTCGGCGTGTGTTTCGACGTGAATCTCGTCCGCTTGGGCTGAAACAGGTTCCAGCGGAGAAAGAATTAAGAAAGCAGAAAGCAGGAGAGACGACAGATATCTGATGGCTACACCCCGAGAAAATATAGTAGCGGTGTCAATGTGAAAGGGCTTAACAAGGTGGATACAAGAATTGCGCCAGTGACGAAGTCAGGTTCTGAATCATATTGGAGCGCAAGGATAGAGGCAAGGACCGCAGTAGGCATGGCGGACTCGAGAACGCCTGCTTGCATGCCGATCAGGGGCATACGAAGCGTGTTTGCCATGAACCAGGCAATGATTGGAGAGAGAATTAAACGAAGGGCGACCACGATAGATAGTAAACCGAGACGCTTCGGTCTGCCCACTTTGCCGATCTGCATTCCCAGAACCAGCAGCATCATGGGGATCATTGCCGCCGCCAGAAGCTCGATCGGCCGGGAAATGGCTTGTGGGATGCTAATGTTGAAAGCGCGCAGAATGAGGGATAAGAGGATGGCATATACGGCAGGCACCCTGGCCAGGTTTTTTACCGCGCGCAGTGGGTCCATCCTACCAGCGCTGGCGATGTAAACACCCGCTGAGTTCGTCCACAAAGCGCTCGTGATGAAATAGATACTTGCCCAGAGCAAACCGGCTTCGCCCAAAGCAAAATGGTTAAGCGAAAGACCATAATTCCCTGAATTGATAAACGATACGCTGAGTATGAAGGCGGATGCCAACGCCTGGGGTAAGCGAAGAAGTTTTGCTAGCGCCCAGCTGAGCAAGAGCATGAAGACGATCACGCCCGATGCAAGGATAACCATGCTTACGATATCATTCTTGGGGATTTCTGTTTTGAGTACCAAATCAAAAACGAGAGCGGGTACGAGGATGTGAAAAATTACAGCGGAGATAGGTCGGGGATCGAGGCTTGTTCTCCGCTGGAGTAGAAAGCCCGCCCCAGCGACAGCGATGATAGGGAAAATATTACTCGTGAAAAGGCCTAGAAATTCGCTCAATCCACGGCATCCTCTGCAGGGTCATCGAAGTCATAGATCAAGAGATCAGGAGTGCCTTCGAGAAAAGCCAGGTGCTCGAGGGCTTCATCAGCTATCTTGACAGTCTCGGGATCTGATGCTGATGCATGGATATTTGTTATAGCTGTTCTGGCCACGTCGCCACCAAGTTGCCCCAAAGACCATATTGCGACGTGAATAACTTCATCGCTTATATCTTCGAGGAGCTCAACAAGAGGCTGTGCTGCATCGTGAAGCTCAAGTTCACCTGCAGCGCGAGCTGCCTCGGCGCGAATTCGTGGAGAGGGGTGATGTAATTCCTGAAGAATTTCGGGTCTCCATACTGGATTGGCCGATCTACCCATGGCTACAAGGGCAGACTGTTTTAATTCATCATCTCCTGAAAGGTATGCATCGGCGATGACCGCATGCGCATCTTCGCGAGAAGAGAAACCGAGGGATTTTACACAAGCGAGATGTAATTCAGAAGAGGCGCCATCCCTTATTGTTCCTAGAAGGTCGTCCACGATTTTGTTTGACTCAATCAAGGAATCGTCTTCGATTTCTGCTAAAAGGACGAAGCGTCCAAGAGCATCAGCGGCAGCAGTGCGTACTTCAACAGAGCTATCCTCGTTAAAGGCTGCAAGGAAAACTGAAGGGAGAGACGGATCGGTCGATTCCCATAGGTTGCCAATTGCAATCTTTCGAATATGCGGGTCGGGGTCATCGAGACCGAGACGGTTGATGCTATCGAATAGAAGCTCAATATGCTCATCGGCTTGTTGGCCGAGTGTCGCCAGCAGGGTGCGGCGCCGTAAAGGAGACAGTGATTGCCAGCAACTCGCAAAGCGATCTAGCTGACGGGTGTCTAAATCAGAAAGTGCAGAGAGTTCTTCGATGGGCAAAAGCTGCTCTTCGTCCATCAAAAGCGAGAATAATTCGTCTAATTCTTGATCCATAGGAAGTCGCAGTAGGGATGCTAAGGAAGAGAAATTGGATTGATGAAATCTTGCAGGTTGATATAGACCATGAGAAATATCAGGATGGCAAAGCCGATGGCGTGGGCGATGCCCTCGAATCGAGGAGATATTCGGCGTCGAAAGATTGCCTCGTAAAGGACAAACATCAATCGCCCGCCGTCTAGAGCCGGGAAGGGGAGTAGATTGGCTAATGCCAGGCCAATACTGATAACCCCGATTAAGTTCAATGTGATGAAGGGCCGGTCGGATGCTCGATCGATTGTGCTTGCCCACGACAACATATCATGAATGCCTTTTAAACCGCTAAGACGAGCTTCCTCAGGTGAGGCTTGACCGCTCAATAGTCGTCCCGGAAGCTTGAGAAGCGCGCTGATCTGAGTCGCGACCGAATCCACGCCCCACTTGGAGGCTTCGAGCCACCCCATCTCAGCGGTGGGGAAACTCAATGTCACTCCGATGGGTCCTTGATCGGCAGGGAATTCTAGGCGTGGGATCATGGTCAATTCAACAATCTGTCCGTCTCGATCAACAACAATAAGAGTGGTTTCACCGAGCTTAGCGTGAATGGCTTCCTGCATGTCCCCTATACCCTGGACAGGAATGTCATCAACGAATTCGACGATGTCGCCGGATAGCATCCCGGCTGCGTAGGCAGGTGTGTTTTCAAGGACTTCAGCGATGAGAACACGGGTGACATCGGGCGCCGCAAATTTGAAGGCTATGAGAAAGGCGAGGAAGCCCAAGAGGATATTCGCTGCCGGGCCGGCGGAAAGGACGAGAGTGCGTGTAAGTTTGCTCGATGAAGAAAGGCCGTTCGGAATATCTGGATTATCCTCTCCCGCGAAACGGACAAAGCCACCAAACGGGATCCAGTTCAGAGAGTACTTAACCCCGCCAGTTTCGAATAAGGTCAAAATTCGAGGTGGGAAACCTAAACCAAACTCATCGATTTTCACACCACGCCATTTCCCAACGAGAAAGTGGCCCAACTCGTGACCTATTAGCAATACAGAGAGAACGATTATGAACAGCAAGAAATCTGACACGAAGATCACCTACGCCTTTGTTTAGCCGCGATTATATCACTGGGGTGCTTGTTCATTGTTTGTGCTAAGAGCCACGCCACTTCCGGGTGAGCAGCGGTAAATGTCTATAATTCCATCGATCGAACGGAGCTGTCGCTCGACTTCATGGGAGTCCTCAAAAGAGCAAATGCAATGAACGTTGGGCCCAGCGTCGATTGTGTAACACGCTGCTAGACCATCCTCTCGCCAGCGGGTTATATGCTTCATGACGCTGATCGACTCCGGTTCCAAGTATAGAAGCGGCGGGTCTGACGTCATCATCACGGAATGCATCAAGTTCGAGTCCAATTCAACAATTTGAGCAAGTGTTTGAAAGTCCTGTTGCAGAATCGCATTTTTGCAGATTTCTAGACGACGGGCGGCATCCTGGACGCGGACGTCTTGAATTGGACTTGTGGGCGCAAGCAGGTGGCCCGCGGATGAGCCTGTTGATTTGTGTTCTTTGGTGACAACGGCGATGAGATCGACCAAATGCCAATGTTCTGCAGGTGCAAACTGCTCGGCGAACCCGTCTTCGTTAACTTCGCCCGAGAATAATTGAACGAAACCACCGAATATAGATCGAGCGGCAGAGCCAGAGCCGCGCCGGGCAAGAATGGATAGCTGCTTTTTATCTAGATCCAGCCCGGCTGCTTTGCTGGCTGCAGTAGTCAGTGCAGCGAAAGCTGAGGCTGAAGAGGCGATACCTGCACCAGCGGGGAAATTGCTTTGACTGCTTATGCTTGCGAAGTTAGGAAGCCCTGAGAGAGTGCGGATGAGATCCAAATGCGCCGTAACCCGGCTGGCAGCTTCCTCTGAGGCGGGGCTGCCGTTGATTTCGATTTGATCGGCTTCCAGGCGGTCATCGAAGATTACGGTTGTATTCGTATGGAGATTCGAGAGCGTCATGGAAAGCGAAGCGTTCGCAGGAAGGCGAAGAGCAGAATCGCGGTTGCCCCAATATTTGATAAAGGCGATGTTTGGAGAAGCGATCGCTGTTGCGCGTTTTTCGGACATCCAATTAATCCCTGTCTTATAAGTGAAACAGCATTTCAACCAAGCGAGATTGCAAAAGAAAAATGCTTCATGCTTCAGCAATCAGGATGCGGGTCCCGCCAGGCATTGAGACAGTTGCATCGCCGGGATCATAATCGATTACGGGTGTTGTCCAGCGGAAGATCCATTGAGCATCCTGAGGTAGTGCGTTCACACAACCATGTGACATGGGGACACCGAAATTGTTATGCCAGAAGGTTGAATGGATTGCTACACCATTGCCTGCGAAGAGGGCCACCCAACCGATTCCCGGTAGATCGTAACCGCCTCCTGTCGTTCCGCCGCTCATGTGGAGCGATATCAACTTGCGCCAGATCTGGAAGCCACCAATCGGAGTGGCCCACTCATCGACTGGCTCACCGGAAGCGTTAAATTTTGCGCCGGAAGAAATGCGGCAAAAATAGACCTCTCGATTACCTTCAAAACAAGATAGCGTCTGTGCTGTCAAGTTGACTACGACCCTTTTGTCCTCAACCTCAGGGTGGATCGGAGATAGATCTTCTTCAGTAAGCGGTCGGAATGCATAGGCATCAGCCCAGAAAATGTCGCCATAGCCGAAGCGCTCATTGATACGGTAGAGGGGGTTGTTGCCTGAATCATCTGTGCGAATTTGGTCAACCCACAATATTTGGCTGTAAGATAGACGCGGTGTTAGGCTTTCTTTCAACCAGGGAGAACGGGCAGGGGGGTTGTCCAAGATGAGATCCACCCAGGGAACCGTCACCTGAACCCACATCCCTTCACCGAGACTTGTCATGGGCAGGAGATCTACAGGTTGGTTCGGCTCATTTTGGACGGGCTGAACTGTTCCAGACCATAGATAGCCATCTGGAGTTTCCACCCAGCGCTGGTTAAAGCGGTATGGATGATGCCCGACTACCTCGCGCAGCCAGGGAACGACGGTGTCCTCGTAAAGGGTTCCGATCGCTTGGCTGGCTGTATCGGGTCGTATATGGAGCTCTACCATAGGCGATGCGACCCTGCCAAGACGTTCTGCGCTTGGGAAATCCGGTAAAGCGAGTCCTCGCAGGAACCTTTGAGAGGCAATACCGCCCATTCCCAGGGCAGACATTCTTAGCGCATCTCGACGGTTGATGCGGTCGGCAACTCTTGAATATGATTTCATGTGCCCAATATTATCTCGTATTTCTTAATAATTGGTGAGCAGGAAACAGGTATAGATAAAAGCAATAATCAATTCTCCACGTTTGGGCGATATGGTCAAGGGCTGAGGACAGATAGTAAAATAGTGTATACGGATGGGTAAATATTTGATGCGTATCACTAATAAACACACAATATTAATTTCCTTACTTGGAATTCTTATCCTGCTTACCGCTTGTGGCGTACCAGGAAATAACGGATTGCCTTCAGCAACACCCACTCTGGAACAGCCGATCATACCAACCACATCGCCTACGGCTGTGCCTGATCTGGTCTACCTAGTTAACGCCGGTGAGGTCTCAGAGATAATGGCTTCCAGGGTGGAAGACATCATCGCAATGCTTTCAGCCGCTGCAGGGAATGAATTTGTCGTACTTGCTGAAATCTCTGACAGCGATTTCGAGCAGAACCTAACGGTTGTATTTTACCTTCCACCTGATCCGGGATTAAATGACTTAGCTGCGCGATACCCGGACGTGCAGTTTGTGGCTATCGGGATCCATGGCCTAAGTGCTGCAGACAACTTATCAAGGATCGGTCCGGATGGTATGGGTGCAGATCAAGTTGGCTTCATCGCCGGTGTTATCGCGGCTGTAGTCACACCTGATTGGCGGGTAGGCGCTGTCTCAGTGCTGAACTCTGGAGAAGAGCACGCCAGTAATTTAGCATTTCAAAATGGGGTGAAGTTCTATTGTGGATTGTGCAGACAAGTTTATCCACCTTTTCGACCATATCCGCTTGGCGTTGAAGCAGCTTCATCTGAGATTTCAGCAGTTCAGGATGCAATTAATTCACTAACTAGTCTGGATGTGGATACGATATTTTTATCACCTGAATTGAGCGCAGCAGCATCGGCGGAAATGCTCGAAGCTCCAGGATTGAGCTTTATAGGCGGCGAGTCACCCGGAGAAACTCTTGGAGATAAATGGATCGCGACGGTGAGGGCTGCTCCTGAACTGGCGATTGCAGAAATCTGGGATTCCGTTTGGATGGGTGATGGCGGGGGGACAGTAGATATGCCGGTTATCATCGAGGATATCAACTCTGAGCGATTGACGGTTGGTCGAGAAGCGTGGGTGCAGGAAATACTGCAAGATCTTATCGATGGATATATCGACACTGGGGTGGATCCCATAACCGGCATAGCTCGCTAATATTCAAAAAAACGCCCTGGTGGGCGTTCTCGTATGGGTGATTAAAGGGGGGCCAGCCCTAGAATATTCCAAAATGCAAGCTTATTTAAATTCGCTATCGGATTTGTTTAAGGGCGAGGGACGGGATTCGAACCCGCGACATCGCGCTCCACAGGCGCGCGTTCTGCCACTGAACTACCCTCGCCATGCTGACCTGTATCTTTCCGAAAAAGTGAACGAAAGACACCCGGCTTATGCGAGCGTTATTCTAACACGAAGGCAGGCATCGGACCACAAAATCAACGTACTTAACCTGATAACCGGGCTTTTATCCGTGCTAGAAGATCGCTCCGAGCAAATGTCTCCTGCTCGCCAGAGGCCATCTCTTTAAGGGAAACCTTATCCGACACCATTTCATCGGGGCCAATAATTATGACTAGCGGGATTTTATTTCGATCTGCGTACTTAAACTGCCTTTGAAGGCGTACGGGTTGCGGATACCACTCAACCCGATAGCCGGCGTCACGCAACTCGGCAGCGATTTGAATAGATGCGCTCTCGCCGCCATCTTCAAAAGTCGTGATCAAGATATCCGTTGGACTCACGCGCAGATCAGGTTTAATCCCGTTTTCTTCCAGGACGAGTCCGAATACGACATCTCCCATCGCGAAGCCCGTTCCAGGGATCGGGTTGCCACCGACCACAGAGACTAGATCGTCGTAGCGACCTCCGCCGAGGATCGACCGATGATTACCTTTAACGTCCCTGGCTTCGTAAACCGTCCCGGTGTAGTAGTCGAGTCCACGGATTATGGTTGGGTCATAGTCTAAATATTCATCCACGCCAAGCGCTTCGGCGGCCTTGAAGTATTGAAGCAATTCCGGTGAAGATTTCCAGGCCTCGAGATCCTCGAGCACCTTCACGAGACCGGTAAATTGATCCTCATTTAATCCGCTTTCGAGCGCATAGGAATTCCACGCATCTGACTCCATGCGATCTTGTCGGTCGATAAGACGAAAAGTTGTTGGCAGCAGCTCGCCTTGTATTCCGATTTTCTGGAGCTGATTCTCCGCAAGGCGCCGATTGTTTACTTTGATGCGGATCATATCCGCTGTCAGCCCTACATTACGAAAGAGTGTCGCTGCTACCGCCACGAGTTCAGCATCCGCTTCAGGGGTGTCGACGCCGATAAGGTCGATATTCCACTGGAAGAATTCCCGAGACCGACCTTTCTGCTTACGCTCATATCGCCAAAAAGGTCCAAAAGACCACCAGCGAAGAGGCAGCGTGAGACCTTTGCCGCGCTGCGCTACCATGCGTGCAAGAGAGGGTGTGAGTTCAGGGCGAAGAGCGATCATCGAGCCGCTTCGATCGGGAAATACATAGGACTGCTCTTTAACGAGCTCGTCACCGGATTTAGCGGCATAGAGTTCAAGGCGCTCCAGGAAGGGGCCATCGAATTCCTGGTAGCCAAATTGCGCGGATGCCTCCCGGATCTGATTGTTGAGCCACTGGCGAAAAGCCATATCCTCCGGGTAGAAATCGCGCGTACCTCGAACTGGTTGAATTATTGGCATTTATGCCTCCATCACAAAAAAGACGACCTGAGCGCAGCCCACGCCGTCTTTATCAACGAGCCTTTCTTGTCAGAGCGGGTGGGTCTACGCGCGCATTTTGCCCACTAGATGGTGGGCTGCTTCGTTTCGTGTGTGATGCGTGGACCCAGCTTTCATAATTACAGATTATAGCACAGGGGGGTAATCGTCAAATCCCGCATTGTGAAGGGCGGTGAGCAGCGATCCAGAGCGGATTACTTCACTGGCGAGAGTGATGTCTACTGAGTAGGGTCGATCGTGTTCGATAAAACCGATAGATTTACGGATGTGTTTAAGTGAAGCAAGTGTTCCCCTGCCTGGAGATTTCCCGGGGGTTTCCTTCATGCGCAAATCGAGAGCTTGGGAAGCACAGATGAGTTCGATTGCGGTGATGCGGGTCAAGTTTTCAACAATGAGCCGAAGATTCCTGGCGGCTGTAGTGGAGTTAGCGTTATGGTCTTCCTGGCCAGCAGACGTTGGCACAGAAGATGTGGAGTTAGGGTTGGCCAGAGCTTGATTTTCAAGCGCCAACGAGCCTGCTGTGTAATGGAGCATCATTAAGCCCGAGTAGAGACCGATCTTGTCGCGATCTGCAATAAGCATGGCCGGGAGGTTAGCGTTCATATCCGCAGACAAAAGTCTGAAAATCCGCCGCTCTGCTATTGATCCAGCCTCTGAAAGCGCAATTTTTAGATAATCGGCGGCAAGACCTACAGGTTCTCCATGGAAATTTCCTCCTGAGAGGACATCATCGCCAAATAATAGGGGATTATCGGTTGCGGAGTTAATCTCAATATTGCTGACCGTATCGGCGTAAGCGAGCGTATCCCAAATCGGTCCAAGGATTTGGGGGCAGCAGCGCAGGCTATAAGCGTCTTGCACCCTTGCAGTGCTATCGACAAGCTGGCTTCCTGCAATGAGGTTGCGCATTCTTTGAGCAACAGCTTGTTGGCCGGGGTAAGGCCTCGCTGCATGGATCCGTTCATCGAGCGCGGCAGAAACGCCGAGAAGGGCATCGAGGGTCATAGACGAAGCGATCTCATTCGAGAAAAGCAACCGCTGCGAATCGATGACTGCAAGAGCAAGAAGAGCTGTCGAAAAGGATGCGCCGTTTGTGAGCGCCAAGCCTTCTTTAGGACCGAGGGTTATAAGCTCAATACCAGCTTTGCTCATTGCCTCATGACCAGGGAGCAGGCGATCCTCGAACCAGGCTTGCACCTCAGCATCTCCAAACACATGCGCGTCGGAATTTGTAATTACAAGGGCGAGTTGAGCCAGTTGTGCGAGATCTCCCGATGAACCTAAGGAGCCTTGAGAGGGAATGTACGGGGTCACTCCTTTATTCAATAACGAAAGAAGTACGTCGATGATTTCGGTTCGAACGCCAGAGTATCCAAGTGCAAGAGAGTTTGCTCGAATGAGAATCGCAGCCCTAACGACCTCCTCTGGGAAGGGATCTCCAACCGCAACTGCGTGACTCAGAACTAGATTGTCAGAGATCTTCGATGCTTGAGATGAATCCAGGCGCCTATCAGCAAAAATGCCGTAACCCGTATTCACACCATAGATTGGGGTCTTGGAAGACGCAAGCTTTTTAAGGTTCTTGGCAGATTGACCAATACGATCTCTTGCTGAACTATCGAGATCGACACGAGCTTTGAAACGCGCGACGGATTCTAAGTGCGCTAGAGTGAGATGGCTACCGTCGATTGAGACAGAGGTCGGAGAGGGGTTACCCTTGGAAGGAGCGGTTCGCTTGGTCATTTCATTAATTCTCTTTTCATCGACATGTGATTGCGTGTGATAAGAAGCGTAAAAAGTATAGCATGAGGGCGCTTCCGTGGTATGCTAAACGTCGAAAAAGCTGAGGAACTTCTCCACAAGATAAGTATGTTATTTATTCCTATTGTCGCTCTCCTGCTCGCTGCGGGCGGAACATGGTTAGTCCGCAATCGCCCATCTCGGACTCAATGGGCTGTAAGCACGTTGCTCGTATTGCTCATCTGGTTTCTGTCATTACTGATGCTCGCGGCGATACCGAATGCTGTTAGTTTCTCAATCTGGCAACCCGCAAACTTATTTCAAACCCCTCTGGAATTTTCACTCGACAGAATTAGCTGGGGACTTGCATATTGCATCTCGACCGTTCTTCTCTCGATGCTTCTAACTGCAGCAACAAGGGCGGATAGCGCCTCAACAGGCGTACGGGTTTTCTGGTTTGTATTCGCAGCGCTGGCCATGCTGGTGGCTTTCGCGATCAATTTGCTCACAGTAGCACTTACATTTGCATTATTAGATTTATGCTCTTTTGTGTTCTTTGTTTACCGCGCGGAAAACGTGGACGATATCCGCAGAGCGATTGTTCGAGCCGGTGTCGACTTGGTGAGTGTGTTATTGATAGTCGCAGCCGCCTGGATGAACTCAATCGATGGAATTGGAGCAGGTCTTGACGCTGCGTCCTTCTCTACGCCGGCAGCGATGTTGTTTTTCATAGGGATTTTAATGCGCTTGGGAGCGATCCCATTGGATTTAACTTTGCCATCTCTTTCGTCGAGACGCTCAGATGCAGTATTGCGTTTATTACCGCCGGCGCTTGCGTTATTGCTGCTGGCGAGATTTCTTGAAAATGGGACACCGCCAACAATTAGATTGTGGCTAGTATTGGCGGGGACGATAGGCATCCTGCTCGGGGGAGTTCGCTGGTTGTTGGAGGAGGACCAAGTCTTGTCAAGCCCATTTTTTGTTATGGGTCTCGCAGGTGTTGGAATCCTGGCAAGCAGCAACGTTTCTGCGAATGGTGATGTCCTCTTCGCTACTAGTACATTACTGTTGCTTGTTGGAGCGTTGCTATCGCTTATTCAGGTCCATACACCATCGCATCGCATTTGGCCAATTTTCGCTGCGGCGCTGCTGATTGGAATGCCGGCAAGTCCAGGAGGGTTGATTGCCTCGGTGATGGGTCAATCAGCTTTGAATGAGGGAGCATGGATTCAGGCATTGATAGGAATCATTGGCCTAAGCAGCCTCTCTCTCGGCGCGATCCATCTTTTCTTTGCGGAAGAGGAGCCTTGGCCGACCAGCGAGAGTCTCGTTCGTGTTATGTACAGCATGGGCCTGGCGCTACCGGC
>JAIWHF010000049.1:0-15936 GCA_048629905.1 Methanosarcinales archaeon | reverse complement strand
ACCAATTTCGATCCCTAATTGATCTAGTTTCCCCCTTTGTTGAAATCGTAGAGAAGCCAAAAACCGCTCGACGGGAACGTCAAGCAGTTCATTTTCGATTAGTGGGCGGAACAGGACTCGAACCTGCGACCTCTTCTGTGTAAGAGAAGCGCTCTAACCAACTGAGCTATCCGCCCTGTCCGGATTATAGCGCCCGTCACACGCACGGTCAACGGAGCGAAGGCAATGGCTATTCGACAGCGACATCGCCACGTTTAGACGTCGGCTTTATACGCAACCACACCTGACATGCTAGAAATGGAAATGGACCCGTTGTTGCCCGTATCGGTCTGTATGCTATAGTAGCGAAACTTCAGCGGAGATCCCTGGTTTTGTCAATGTGGGCATTCATCCCCCTACTCCTTCTCGTCGTGGGAATAGCATATTGGGAGATATGGGTCTGCGAGGGCGCCCATTTAGGACGCCGGTTCGTCATCTGGCTCTACGATATCGCCGCTGGTCGCTACGAGCGGATAAAGCAGTTCAACCCGACGTGGGAGCGGCAATTTCTGGCCGAGCCGGTGGCGAAGGTGCTTGGGACCCTTCCTACCGCATTAGTGCTTGACGTCGGCGCGGGGACCGGAAGACTGGCACACAGCCTCTTTCAGCTGCCAAATATCCGGGCGCGCGTGATCTGCCTCGAGCCATCGAAAAGCATGCTTAAGCGCGGTCTAAGTCGCACGCCATCGGAGAGCACCCATTGGGCCCGCGGCTGGGCAGTCCCGCTCCCCTTCCCTGATGAGCGTTTTGACCTCGTAGCCAGTTTGGAAATCCTCGAATTCACCCCGCATCCCTTGCAAACGATCGAGGAATTGGCTCGAGTTTTGCGACCAGGTGGTTGGTTGCTGGTCACGAACCGTGTCGGCAAGGAGGCACGCTGGATCTTCGGGAAGACCTTCACCCGCGAGCGCTTCCCTGAAATTCTCAGGGATATGGGTTTTGAGAACGTGGAGGTCTTTCGCTGGCAAGTTACCTACGATCTAGCCTGGGCGCAGAAGAAAGGTTGAACCTGCACTGCAGTAAGACAGGGATATAATGAGACCCGTTAATCCATCGCCCGGCAACCAGCATCACAACGATCCTGAGCCTTGATTTTCTTAAGAAGGAATTTCGCATGCGCATCGTCCGATATTTGAAGAGAAGCGGATCGAAACCTGCCTGGGGTTGGGTGTCTGAGGATCGTGTCGGTCGATTAGACAGCTCACCGTTTGGCCCTTATGGGCGCAAAGAGGCCAAAGACCCCCTGGAGCGTGTCCGCCTGCTCCCGCCGGTTGAACCGGGAAAGATCATCTGCATCGGCCGAAATTACGCCGCGCACGCTGCCGAACACGACGCGCAAGTGCCAGAATCGCCGCTGATCTTCCTGAAGCCGCCTTCTAGCGTGATCGGTCCTGGCGAGCCAATCCTGCTCCCCCCTCAATCCGAAAACGTTGAACACGAGGCTGAACTTGCTCTTGTCATCGGCCGTGGCGGGCGCTGGATCCCCCCCGAAAAAGCTGCCGAACACATCCTCGGTTACACCGCCGCCAACGACGTCACTGCGCGCGACCTGCAGCGCATCGACGGACAATGGACGCGTGGCAAAGGGTTCGATACATTCTGCCCAATCGGACCGTGGATTGAAACCGACCTCGATCCAGCGGATGTACTCCTCACCTGCTATGTATCCGGGCAAATGCGTCAAATGGGTTCTACACGGGACATGGTCTTCCCTGTTTTCACACTTGTAACACTCATCTCATCCGTCATGACATTGAACGCCGGTGACGTAATCCTGACCGGAACACCTGCCGGTGTTGGACCGCTCCATGACGGAGATGAGGTTACTGTTGAAATCGAAGGCATCGGGGAATTGACGAACCCTGTGCGCTTAGAGAAAAGACAGGGCATATGAAAATCACTTCTGGAGGTTTGTTATGGGATTAAAGCCCGATCATTGGATTGCGCGCATGGCGCGAGAAGAACGCATGATTGAACCGTTTGCGGAAGGGAAAGCTCGCGAGGGTGTGATCTCCTATGGGGTCTCCTCCTATGGATACGATGTTCGCGTCACCGATGAGTTTAAGATCTTCACGAACGTTTACTCTGCGGTCGTGGACCCAAAGAACTTCGATACAGCTTCAATGGTGGACTTCCAGGGAGATGTCTGCATCATCCCGCCGAACTCCTTTGCGCTGGCGCGCACCGTTGAGTACTTCCGCATCCCCCGCGGGGTGCTCACCGTTTGTGTCGGTAAATCGACCTACGCCCGCTGCGGGATCATCGTGAACGTCACCCCCTTTGAGCCGGAATGGGAAGGTTTCGTAACACTGGAGATCTCCAACACCACTCCGCTGCCGGCGAAAATCTACGCCAACGAAGGCATTGCCCAGGTGCTTTTCTTTGAAGGTGATGAGGTGTGTAAAATTTCCTACGCGGATAAGAAAGGCAAATATCAGAAGCAGGACAGGATCATGCTGCCGCGGTTGTAGGTAAACTCATCTCCATAAACCAAATAATTACCGGTATCTTTAACCCAAGATGCCGGTGTGTCCAAACGTACGCACCGGCATCCCTTTTCATTAATTGTTATTCCCTGTTCAGATTTTAAATTCTCCCGACTCATAGAACAGTTCGCCGTCGACGAAAATCTGGCCCCCATCGCGCATATCGCAGATCATATCCCAATGGATGCCAGACTTATTTACGCTGCCTGTTTGCGGGTAACCAGCACCGAGCGCCATATGGATTGTTCCGCCGGTCTTCTCGTCGAAGAGCATGTTCTTGATGAAGCGGTTGATGCGTTTATTCGTCCCGATTGCAAACTCTCCTACATAGCGGGCGCCATCATCGACTTCGAGCATCTCCAACAGGAAGGGTTCGTTCTTTTCCGCCGTCGCCTCGACGACCTTGCCCTTCTCAAACTTCAGTTCGATGCCCTCTACCTCACGCCCCATGCGGATCGCAGGATACGTGAAACGAACCCAACCCTCGACTGAATCCTCGACGGGACCAGTGAAGATCTCGCCGCTGGGCATATTGGTTTTTCCATCGGAATTTATAAATTTTCGGTCTTTTATGGAAAGTTTCAAATCGACATTAGGGCCTTTAACCTCGACCTCATCTTTACCTGAGAGCCAGTCCACATAGCGCTGCTGCTCGTCATAGATTCTTCGCCATTCTTTTACCGGGTCATCCGTGTCGGCGTACATGGTGGAGTAGACATAATCCTCGAACTCCACCAGGCTCATCTCGGCATCCTGCGCATGGGCATTCGTGGGGAACATCGTCACCACCCATCTTATTTCTCCAGTTGCAGCCCGCTGCATATAATGCTTCATAGGGTCGGCATGCGCCTTTGCCACACGGCCTTGCTTCGCTGGATCGATGCTAGTCAATGCCCGGGTATTCGCCATGCTGTGTAGCGAAGCTAAGCACTCAAATTCTTCAAGGACCATCTTCATAACTGGCGAGACGAAGTCGAGTTGATCGTCGCTAGATTCGGAAAAACGGATATATTCTTCACCCGGGAATGAAGCAAAAAGATGCGGATACCCGCCTGCGCGGAGCACCTCGCGCTGGATTGCCAGCATCAACGATTCGCTAAGCGTGCTACCTTTAATAGCCACCCGATCCTTAGGTTTCACGCTCAGACAGTACTCGACAATTACTTTCGCCAGATTTTCAACACGGTAGTCGGCCACTCAGTTCCTCCTCCATTAATATTTCAGCCACACCAGTAAGCTATACATTAAACTCCCCCGACTCATAGAACAGTTCGCCGTCAACGAAAATCTGACCGCCGTCGCGCATATCACAGATCATGTCCCAGTGAATCCCACTCTTGTTCTTGCCCCCAATCTCCTCAAAGCCGGCGCCGAGCGCCATATGGATTGTCCCACCGATCTTTTCATCGTAGAGGATGTTCTTGATGAAGCGATTGATGCGTTTATTCGTCCCGATCGCAAACTCGCCCACATAGCGAGCGCCCTCGTCGACTTCGAGCATCTCCAATAGGAACGCCTCGTTCTTCTCCGCTGTCGCCTCCACGACCTTCCCTTTCTCGATCTTCAGTTCGATGCCTTCCACCTCGCGCCCCATCTCAATTGCCGGATAGGTGAAGCGGATCCAACCCTCAGTCGAATCCTCGATCGGGCTGGTGAAGATCTCACCGCTGGGCATGTTGTCGACGCCATCGGCGTTTATAAAAGCCCGATCCTTGATAGACAGGGTCAGATCAACATTCGGGCCTTTCACCACAAGTTCCTCTTTCCCTGATAGCCAGTCCACATATCGCTGCTGCTCGTCATGGATCTTACGCCATTCTCTTACTGGATTATCGGTGTCTGCGAACATGGTGGAGTAGACATAGTCCTCGAACTCCGCCAGGCTCATCTCCGCGTCTTGCGCGTGCGCGTTCGTGGGGAACATCGTCACCACCCATTTTAGTTCTCCACTAGCAGCCCGCTCCATATACCGTTTCATTAGGTCAGCCTGCGCCTTTGCCACGCGACCTTGCTTCGCTGGATCGATGCTGGTCAGCGCCTTTGTATTGGCCAGGCCGTAAAGCGAAGCCAGGCACTCAAATTCTTCAAAAGCCATTTTCATAACAGGTGAGACGAAGTCGAGTTGATCGTCGTTGGATTCGGAAAAACGGATATATTGGCTGCCCGGGAAGAATGGAAAGAGATGCGGATACCCACCCGCACGGAGCACCTCACGCTGGACTGCCAGCATCAATGTCTCGCTTAATGTGCTGCCAATAACAGCCACACGTTCCTTAGGTTTCACACTCAGGCAGTACTCGACGATTACTTTCGCCAGATTTTCAATACGATAGTCGGTCATTCAGTTTCTCCTCTGTGGTAATTTCATCTTTGCCAACGGGTTATACGATAAACTCACCTGATTCGTAGAACAGCTCCCCATCGGCGAAAATCTGACCCCCTTCGCGCATATCACAGATCAAATCCCAGTGGATCGCGCTTTCATTCTTCCCGCCGACCTCGGCGAAGCCGAATCCGAGCGCCATGTGGATCGTCCCCCCAATCTTCTCATCGAAGAGAATGTTTTTTATGAAGCGGTTGATGCGCTTGTTGGTCCCGATGGCAAATTCTCCCAGGTAACGTGCTCCTTTATCTGTGTCGAGCATGCTGATCAGGAAATCCTGGTTCTTCTCAGCGCTCGCCTCCACGACCTTACCCTTTTCAAATTTTAACTCTACACCTTCCACCTCTCTGCCCTGGCGGATCGCTGGATAGGTGAAGCGCACCCAGCCATTGACCGCGTCCTCCACCGGGCTGGTGAAAATCTCGCCGCTGGGCATGTTCTTTTTCCCATCCGAGTTGATGAAATCCCGTCCATCAATCGATACTTCCAGATCAACATGCGGACCTTTCACCGAGAGCAATTTCTTGCCCTTCAACCAATCCACGAGCCTTTGCTGCTCATCGTGTATCTTGTTCCACTCGGCGACTGGATCATTCGTATCAGAGAATGTGGTGCCGAAAACGTAGTCTGAAAATTCCTCGAGGCTCATCTCTGCGTCCTGTGCCACGGCCTGTGTTGGGTACAGGGTGATCACCCAGCGCAGATCGCCTGCAGCGGCGCGCTGCCGATAGATCTTTGTCACCTCTGTGTATGCCCGCGCCCGCAGCTGCTGCTTCGCCGGATCGACATTGCTCAAGCGGCGGGTGTTCGATTGGCTTTGGAGAACAACCATCACATCGAATTCTTCACGCACCATTTTGTCAAAGCGATTGACGTGCTGGATCTGATCATCATTCCCCTCCGTGAAGAGGATATATTCCAGCGCTTCCGTCTCGGCGCGTGAGCGCAGCCCTCCAAGCAGAACATACGGATACCCACCGGCTGCCAGCGCCTGGCGGTAGACCTCCTCCGCCAGCGGCAGCGCCACCGGTTGGGTGAGGATGCCAACATGATCCCCGGGCTTAACCTCGGTGGAGTAATGGACGAGGGTTTTGGCGAGGTTTGTTATTCGTAAATCAGCCATGAAGTGTTTCTCCTTAAGAATATGACGTATAGACAAGAAACCAAATTATAGTCCCACCCATTCTACAACCGCCATCCTGAGTGGGTTCATGGATGGGGGTAAATCAAGATATCTATGGGGATTTTCGGCTTTGGACTTGGATGGAATGTGGAGAATAACTCGTGAACCTTATGGAAAACGACCGACCAGTTAGGATGATATCCTGAGGTGGATTAGACCCTACCATTCACCTTCAAGAACACAACCATCATTCAGAATAAGCTGTAATGAATAGCCCGTGGTACCCGCCGCATATTCGAAGGTTATCGTGATGTAGGTGGATTTTCCTGCTTTAATCGTGTTGTCGACGCCCTCGACCCGATGGAGTTCGCCATCTCCCTCGGCATCGCCTTGCCAAAGCACGAGTTCACCCAATCGGATTTGTTCGGGCAGGCCATTCGTCAGCAGCGGCCAACCCGGACTAATATCCTCCAGGTGAAAATCCTCACCGGCATTGTCGATCAACCAGGTCACTTCATCCCCTGCCACACTCGGTTTGAAAAGCGCCAACCCCGGGCATGAGCTGGATGTGATCGGTAACGTCGGCGAAGTCGGACTCGGTCCTGGTTCACTTGTGACAGTGGCAGAAATCTCCGCCGAGGCAGTCTCGATGTCCTCTGTAGATGTCCCTTCATTCACAGCGGGGGTGAGCACCGTTTCCCCGCTACCACCCAAACCGCGCACCACGACGAAAGCGACGATCGCCAGGACGGGAATCAATGCGGCGATGATCCAGCCGGCACCCCGACGCCGGGAGGCAATCGCGGGTGCTGCCGCGGGAGATGACACAGCCTGAATAGGGTCAATGTAGGTCGTTGGCGCTGCAGCGATGCGCTCGAACTCCGGAAGAGGTTTCCCGGCCAATGCGGCCTGGTAAGCCTCTTTCAAGGCCCTGACGCTCGGGAATCGTTTCTCCGGCTTTTTGGCTAGAGCTTTGAGAATCACGACTTCAAGATCAGGGGGGAGATCGGGGCTGAAGCGGCGTGGGCGCGGCACCGGTTCCTGGATGTGTGCCAGGACGGTTGCCATAGGAGAACCCGAGTCGAAAGGTAGACGCCCAGTCGCCATCTCATAAAGAATTACGCCCAGAGAATATTGGTCGGAACGGGCATCCAATTGTTCCCCCCTACCCTGTTCGGGCGAGACATACGCCGGCGTTCCCATCAGCATCGAGCCGGTGAGGCTGCTGTGCCCTTCGATGACCCGCGCTAACCCGAAATCCGTCAAGCATGCATTCCCTGAGTCATCCAGAATCACATTCGAGGGTTTAATATCTCTATGGATCACACCATTCTCATGAGCGAAGGCCAGAGCGTCCGCCAATTGGCCGATCCATTTTGTGCTTTCCTCGCCCGAAATTGCCCCGCGCGCAATGCGCTGGTGCATTGTCTCACCACGGATCAAGGGCATCACAATATAAATAGTGCCCTTATACTGCCCATACGCGAGGACAGGGACGATATTCTCGTGTTTGAGTTGGGAAACCAGCTGCGCTTCACGCCGGAAACGCTTAACGAAGCGACGATCCGAGCTCATCGTCGGGGAGAGAACCTTAAGGGCAACTTCCGCTTGAGAGCGGGTGTCGATGGCGAGATAGACCGTCGCCATGCCTCCCTGGCCGATCCTCTCGATTACCCGATAATGATCTAAGGTCTGACCGATGAGTGAGCTCATATCAATCGTGTGTAAGGTCTGGTTTATTAACGAACCTTCATTCTATGTAAATACGGTGGATGTCAGAAAGCGTACCATGTGAAAGTGCCCTAAGCAAAGGGGACTAAGGTCGGGTCGAACGAATCTGCGAAAAACATAGCTACAAACTGATTTTATGGCAAAGCAGTCAACGATAACTTGACATCCATTCTTGGATACTCTAGGATAACTGATACCTATATTTATCCTCTCGCTTAACACGATTCAATCATCACTAGGTTCTTCACTACCTCGGAATCACATAGGCGAGAGGCATTCTATCAACGCAGGCAATTGAAACTCCTGTTTAAGAGGAAGGAGGTGGCTTCTCAAACACTCTTTGGGTTTATGTTCGTTGGAATAAAACCATCAACGGAATTTCAAATGGAGGAGACTAGATAATGCGTAAATTATTATTGCCCCTAGCAAGTCTAATAATCCTGGCTATGCTTCTTTCTGCATGCGGCGCTCCAACCACAAGTGATGAGCCAGCCGTCATCGAAGTGACGGCTCCTGGGTACGGTGAAGTCCTGGCGCGAGTGCAGGAAAGAGGCCGCGTCGTATGTGCTGGTCGAACAGACCTGCTCGGCTTCGGATACCTTGATGCTGATGGCCGCAACATCGGCTTCGATATCGATCTTTGTCGGGCGGTGGCCGCAGCCGTGCTTGGTGATCCGGAAGCCATCGAGATTGTCCCTGTGACGGCAGCTGAGCGCGGACCCGTGATTCAGACAGGCGAAGTTGATATCCTGAGCCGTAATGTTACCTGGACCTCAAGCCGTGACTCCCAGTGGGGCAACTTCACCATCACGATGTTCTACGACGGCCAGGGATATATGGTCCGCGCGGACAGCGGAATCAAATCCCAGGATGACATGGACGGCGCCAGCGTTTGCGTCACCAGCGGTACTACAACCGAGAAAAACCTCGCCGCCGACTTCCGAGAGCGCGGCCTTGACTTTGAGGCTGTGATCTTCGAGGACACTTCCTCGGTCTACAACGCCTTCTTCGAGGGCCGTTGCGATGTCACTACGAGCGACCGCTCGCAGCTCGCAGCCATCCAGGCCGGCGCAGATAATCCAGGCGATTACGTGATCCTGCCCATGATCATCTCCAAGGAACCGCTCACGCCAGTCGTCCCCCATGGCGACGACCAGTGGTTTGACATCGTCAAGCTCGTCATGTATGCCCTGATCAACGCCGAGAATCCCGCCTATGGTCCGATCACGCAGGCGACCGTGGATGATATTTTGGCGAGCGACAACATCAAGGGCAAGACTGTTCTTGGCGCCGAAGGTGACTGGGGTTACTCATCGCTAGGTCTGGATGCAGATGCGCTAGCGAATGCCCTCAGGGCTGTCGGAAACTACGGAGAAATCTACAATCGCTACATGGGACCAGAAGGGATCGCGTTTACACTACCGCGCGGTTTGAACGAACACTGGACCGATGGCGGGTTGATCTACGCTCCGCCAATCAAGTAGCAACGTCTCTCAGAGGTGAGCAGCCCGAAAGATTTCCGGGCTGCTCATTGTATCTCTCATAAGCGAAAATAAACGGATGTCATCATCAAACTCACATAGCAATTCACATGCGCGCAAAAGCATCATCCCTTTCTGGCGTGATGAGCGTGTGTTGACGGCGGCTGCTCAGGTCATTTCAGCAATCATCTTCATCGGTGCATTGATTTGGGTAGGTGTAAACCTGCTGGAAGCTGCGGAACAACGTGGGTTGAGCCTCGGTTTTGACTTCATCAACGATCCAGCGGGGTTCCCCATCAGCGAGGCGGTGATTCCCTATGATGATTCCTACACCTTCGGCACCGCCTTCATGGTGGGGCTGCTCAACACGCTGAAAATATCAATCATCGGCATAGTGCTGGCAACTATTCTGGGCACTATTGTGGGACTAGCACGCCTCTCAACCAATTGGCTGGTCAACAGGATCGCCCTTGCCTATATCGAGCTTCACCGGAATATCCCTCTGCTTGTACTCCTTTTCATTTGGTACTTCGCAATCTTCAATAAGTTACCTCCCACACAGGCAAGTCTCGAACTCCCGGGATTCCTTTACATAAACCAGCGCGGCTTGTACCTATCATGGCCACGACTTACGGAAACCGGAAGCTTGTTTGCAGTTTCTCTCCTGGTTGGTTTGATTCTGGCAATCATCGCTTGGATTTATTTGCGGCGCCTGCGCGAGCGCAGTGGTCATTCGACATACTTCGCCGGCGTGAGCTTCGCCATTATCATCGTGTCCGTTGTTCTGGGCTTGGCGCTCTCGGCATGGCAACCGCTCTGGATAGATACACCTGTTTTGGAAGGGTTTAACTTCACGGGCGGGCTCAGGCTCACCCCTGAATTCACCGCACTGCTTGTCGGTCTGGTCATGTATACTGCGGCCTTTATCGCTGAAGTCGTTCGGGGAGGGATCCAGGCTGTTGACCTCGGACAAACGGAGGCCGCGAAAGCTGTTGGCCTTAAGCAAATGCAAACTCTCGGGCTTGTCATCATCCCCCAGGCCATGCGTGTCATTATTCCACCACTTATTAGCCAATTCCTGAATCTGACGAAGAACACAAGTCTTGCCTTAGCCATCGGCTACGCAGACCTCTTTAACGTTGGTCGCATCATGATTAACCAAGCCGGCAGAGCTGTGCCAATCTTCGGTATGATCATGGTGACATACCTGATTATTAGCTTGATTACGTCATTAATCTTGAACGTCTATAACCGCAAAATCCAGATAAGTGAGAAGTCCACGTGACCGACGCAGGGAACACCCAACCGGCATCCGCCAACATTCGCCCCCCATCCCCACCTAAGCCCATCGTGTGGCTGCGGCGCAATCTCTTCAACAACTGGTTCAACTCTGTTCTCACGCTGCTGGCTTTGGGATCGGTTTACTTTATCGGACGCGCTGTACTCGAGTGGGTCTTCTTCACTGCCGACTGGAGACCGGTCACAGACAATCCAATTCTCTACCTCGTAGGTCAATATCCGCGTGACCAGATCTGGCGAGTCGGTGCGAGCCTGCTGCTTGTATCGTTCCTTACGGGTATGAGCTGGGGTAAATGGCGAGGTATCATGCGCACCTTTGCCATGCTGCTCGCAGCCGGACTTGCGCTCATGGGGATCATCCCTGCCGGCGGTCAGATGGGCAGCCTGGTTATCCGATTATTTTTCCTGATCAACGTGCCCGTGATTTTTCTTGGCTTCCTGATCGGCTCCCGAAGGTTTGTCACAGGCCGTTGGGTCCTCAGCGGCTGGCTGTTCTCATTCTTGGTCATTCCCTTCCTCCTTCGAGGCACAGGAGAAGGGACTGTGCTCCCCACCGTTGAGACGTCACTGTGGGGAGGTCTCCTGGTGACGCTCATTCTCGCCGTTGG
The DNA here is from genome assembly GCA_048629905.1 of Methanosarcinales archaeon. Lineage (GTDB taxonomy): Bacteria > Chloroflexota > Anaerolineae > Anaerolineales > E44-bin32 > E44-bin32. Next base: position 4,786 of record JAIWHF010000049.1, on the reverse strand, counting down.
CGGAATTCTGCTCTCGTTCCCACTCGGCGTCCTTCTGGCCCTAGGACGCCGATCATCGCTCCCTGTTATTAAGATCTTCTGTGTTATGTTTATCGAAGGTATACGCGGCGTCCCACTCATCACCATTCTCTTTATGTCATCGATAATCCTGGCTCTCTTTCTACCACCTGAACTCAGGATTGACCGCCTTGTGCGTGCGCTTATCGGCATGACCATCTTCAGCGCAGCATATACAGCTGAAAACGTGCGCGGCGGACTTCAATCCGTTCCTGCCGGACAAATTGAAGCTGCGAAAGCTGTCGGTCTGAATAAATTTCAAACCACGCTGCTTGTCGTCTTACCCCAAGCCCTGCGTGCTGTAATTCCTGCCATCGTGGGGCAGTTCATCAGTCTGTTCAAGGACACAACGCTGGCCATCATCGTTGCCATAAACGAACTGCTGAACATCGGGAAATCCATCCTGCAGTCCGACGTAACATATCTTCAACTGCAATTTGAGGTTTACATTTTCATTGCCGCCGTCTTCTGGATACTTAGCTATCTCATGTCCTTCGCAAGCCGGCGGTTAGAAACCGCGCTAGGCATCGGTGAGCGTTAACTGGAGCAAATTATGAGCGATCCAATAATCATCTGCCGTGATGTCGAAAAATGGTTCGATGACTTTCAAGCCCTAAAAGGGATTGATATGGAAGTAAACAAGGGCGAAGTCATTGTGATTTTTGGACCTTCCGGCTCGGGAAAATCAACGTTCATCCGTACGATCAACCGCATCGAAGTTCACCAACGCGGTCAGATCATCGTGGATGGGATGGAACTCACTCACGATGTCCGCAATATCGCTGCCATCCGCAGTGAGATCGGAATGGTTTTTCAGCTGTTTAACCTGTTTCCCCACCTCAGCGTGCTGCAGAACATCACCCTCGCCCCTATCTGGGTACGAAAGTGGTCAAAGGCTAAGGCGGAGGAGGTTGCCCAACAACTGCTCGAACGAGTCGGCATCCCCGAACAAGCCGAGAAATTTCCCGGACAACTATCAGGCGGACAGCAACAAAGAGTAGCAATTGCGAGAGCACTGGCCATGCAACCCAAGATCATGCTCTTCGATGAGCCAACTTCTGCCCTGGATCCCGAAATGATTAAAGAAGTATTGGACGTCATGATTGAGCTCGCGGAGTCGGGCATGACCATGATTGTGGTCACCCATGAGATGGGCTTCGCCCGTGCGGTTGCGGACCGGATGTTCTTCTTCGACGAGGGTCTCGTCGTCGAGTCGGGAACTCCAGACGACATATTTAATAACCCCAAAGAAGATCGCACCAAGCTCTTTCTCTCACAGATACTGACTCACGACTGAGAAAAAGATTAAAGCAAAGCTTCAGCACTCCACACGATCCACCTCTGAAGTCAGCAAGCTCTGCTTGCGGGCTGAAGCGAAGCTTCAGCGTACCCCCAAGCCTCGTCCCCATTGCAAAAACAGCTCCCCCTGCGTATGATTCCTCACCACTCAATTTCGAAAGGTGCTGAAAATGGCGAAAAAGATTTCCATCGACGAGACCTACCTTCAAGACATCTTGATCCAGCTTCTCAACATCCCCAGCCCTACGGGCTACACCGAAGCAGCGATCCAATTCACACAATCAAAACTGGAAGAACTTGGATTGACAAGCAGGCAGACGCCGAAGGGCACTCTGGTCGCGGAGTGGCCAGGAAAAACCGACGACAAGCCCCGCGGGCTCACCGCCCATGTTGACACTCTAGGTGCGATGGTAAGCGAGATTAAACAAAATGGTCGGTTAAAGCTCTCACAGCTCGGAGGGTATGCCTGGAACTCCATTGAAGGCGAAGGCTGCCTTATCCTCACTCGCTCCGGAAGGAGCATTCGCGGCTCTGTCCTTTTAACGAAAGCCTCCGGACACATCCACGGCAAAGAGGTTGGAACCACCCCCCGAGACGGGGATACGATGGAGGTGCGAATCGACGAGCGCAGTCTCACGATGGGTGAAACTGAGGATTTAGGGGTAAGCGTGGGCGATTTTGTGGCTTTCGATCCTCGGGTTGAGAACTCCCCCAGCGGGTTCATACGTTCTCGCCATTTGGACGACAAGGCCGGGATTGCCTGTTTGCTCGCAGCTGCCCAGGCAATGATCGACGCTGATAAAAAACCATCCCAGCGCACAATACTCCATTTCAGCAATTATGAAGAAGTAGGTCATGGGGCTGCGGCCGGCTTACCCAGCGACCTTTTCGAACTTGTCGCCATCGACATGGCGCCCGTAGGCGAGGGTCAGACATCGGATGAGTTCCACGTAACGATCTGTGCGAAGGATAAAGGTGGACCCTATCACCATAAGCTCACACGCCAGCTCGAAGAACTCGCCCAATCGGCTGAGATTCCCTACAAAATCGACGTCTACCCATACTACGGATCTGACGGCGAGGCGTATTGGCGAGCCGGTGGAGATGTTCGGGTAGCTTTGCTGGGACCCGGTATCGATGCCTCGCACAGTTACGAACGAACCCATATCGACTCGCTACGGGCAACAACACAACTCATCATCGCCTACCTCCAATCCTCGTGAGCCCTTCTAGCTCAGAAGCAGACCCTTTTTCACAGCCAGGGATTGAATTCCTGAGGGGCGCGCGCGATCAACTTCCTATCCTCCTGGGCGTCGTTCCCTTCGGGGTCATCTTCGGCGCTTTAGCGGTTTCAGCCGGCATCCCTGCACTTGAGGCGCAAAGTTTCTCGCTCTTCATCTTCGCCGGAAGTGCCCAATTCATCGCCGTCAGTCTTATCGCCGGAGCCGCCTCACCCTTCCTCATAATCCTGACCATCCTCGTGGTCAATTTGCGCCACTTGCTTTACAGCGCTTCGTTAGCGCCTCACGTTTATCACCTCTCAAACCTTTGGAAGATCTCGCTCTCCTGGCTCCTCACGGACGAGGCTTACGTCGTAGCCTCCGCCCGCTATCGCAAAGGCAGCCCCGAGTTCGCACATTGGTATTTCCTGGGGACGGGTCTTACGCTCTGGGCCGCATGGCAGTTAAGCACATTCCTCGGTATCGCCCTTGGCGCGTTGATCCCCCCAGGGATAGGGCTAGACTTCGCACTTCCCCTCACCTTCCTGGCCTTGATCCTGCCCACATTGACCGATCGACCTACGTGGGCTGCTGCCTGTGCAGCGGGTGTCTTTTCGCTTCTACTCGCCAATCTACCCTTCAAGCTAGGCTTGCTCATCCCAACAGTCCTCGGCATTGGTGTCGGGCTTGCCGTGGAAATGCGTTCAGCAAAAGAAGGACACGCGAATGGAGATCCGGCATGAACCGTGCGGAGCTCTGGATGATCATCCTCGGCGGGATGGCCGTGACATACCTGATCAGGCTCAGCTTCTTCTTTTTCATCCCACCGGACCGATTGCCCGAATGGTTCCGGCGTGGATTGCGATACATTCCACCCGCTGTCCTGGCCGCGCTGATCGTCCCGGATCTCCTGCTCCTCGACGGAACCCTACATCTATCGTTCGCTAATCACCGCCTCGTCGCCGGGTCAATCGCCGCTCTGGTCGGATGGCGCACAGGCAACACCTGGCTTACGATCGTTTCAGGGCTATTAGCTTTTGGGCTGCTCGCACTTCTCTGAGCGACGGGTTTCGACCCCACCATCCTGCTTACTCATGGCGATGATACAATGCCCGATATGAACGACCGCTCCTCTCTTATAAAATACGGCTGGCTTTCGCTTGGCGCAGCAGTGCTCACGATGGGGTTGAAAACTGTTGGCTATCTTCTCACCCAATCCGTGGGATTATTATCCGACGCGCTTGAATCCGGCATCAATCTGGTTGCGGCGTTCACAGCTCTCACCGCGCTGCACATCAGCGCTCAACCTCCGGACGAGGATCATGCCTACGGTCACCAAAAAGTGGAGTATCTCTCCAGCGGCGCTGAAGGGGGATTGATCTTACTCGCGGCAATTGCGATCGCAGTTATGGCTATCCAGAGGCTGCTCAACCCACAGCCGATTGACCACCTGAGCATAGGCCTGCTAATCGCCGCTGTAGCTTCGGTTATTAACTTAGTCACAGCTCTGATTTTAATCCGCGTCGGTCGACGCGAACGATCCATCGCCCTCGAAGCGGATGGCCAGCACCTGATGAGCGATGTGTGGACTTCACTGGGTGTCCTGATCGGGGTAGGAGCCGTTGGCATCACAGGGTGGCAGATCCTTGACCCCCTGGTCGCGTTGATCGTCGCTGGCTGGATCGGTTACAACGGGTTCAAGATCCTGAAACGTTCGGCTTTGGGCTTGATTGACACCGCACTTCCAGAACAGGAGGTCGCCGCGATCCGAGCTATTTTGGAACGCAACTGCGGCTCCGAAACCAAGTATCACGCACTGCGCACACGCCAGGCAGGATCACGCAGCTTCATCTCCATGCACATTCAAGCTCCTGGCGATTGGAGCATTCAGCAAGGGCATGATTTACTGGAAACGATCGAACGTGAAATCCGCGAGGTAATCCCCTCCGCGACCGTCTTCACCCACATCGAGCCGCTCGAAGACCCCCGCTCCTGGATTGACCAGGACCTGGATCGGAGCCCAGAGACCGATCTTCCCGAACCGTCTTAAAATATTCACTTTGCCGTCCTCAGTGAACAACCTTTTTCTCAAGCCCCGTCGAGGCAGGTACCGCTGGATTTCACCCGCTCACTGAGGGAATTGGCTGATTATCTACTATTCTGACTTTAATACGCGTGGAAAATGAGCGGGTTTTAGGAGATCGGATTTA
>JAIWHF010000048.1:0-15966 GCA_048629905.1 Methanosarcinales archaeon | reverse complement strand
TATATAGCGACTCCGTGCCTTCAAGCAGCTTTACCGCTCTTTGAGTATCCTTCAATGCCTCTTCATACTTGCCGTCGCGTTGGGCAGCGATCCTCGCGTGCGCTCTAAGAAGTGATGCCCGCAGAAGCTTGGGTCCCCGATTTCCCAATATACTTTTGGCCTTAATTACGGCTTCTTCAGCCTCCAAATATTGTTCCCGGCGTGTGCTGAGATTTGCTCGATTAAGTTCCACAAGCGCCTGATCGGCTTTACTCGCGCCAGAGCCGATCATCTCGTCCGCATGGCGAATAGCTTCGACTACTTTATCGATATTACCTTGATCGAGGTATTGGCGGGCTAGATGTAAATAGACGCGCGGGACAGCAACATCCACCTCCTGCATCATCTCCCCCCATGATTCCAGCGTCCGCCAGCGCCCCCGATCATAAAGATCTTCCGCGTATTTCTCCGCCAGGCGGGCCGCCTTCTGGTGGTCTCCCGCGTTGAAATACAGTTCGACAGCCTGCTCGATCGACCCACCCTCTGCCAAATGCTTCGCCGCTCGGATCTGCAAAGTTCGGAGTTTCTTCGGATTTGCACCGCGGGAGGAGTCCAGCAGGAATTCCCTGAACTGGGGATGGTACTCGTAGATGCGCGGGCTCTCATTCGTAGCTGAGATGAAAAGTCCCCCGCGCAGCAGGCGGGTCAGGTAGCGCTTGCTATCCTCACGCTTGAGCACTTCATCACAGGCGTCCGACGTCATTACGGGGAAAACCGAGGAATCGAGCATGAACCGCCGCAAATCATCTGGCTGGCGGTTAAGCACAATCGAAGCAAGGTACTCGTAGACCATCGGGCGGGCTTCAAACACGAACGAAGGAATGTCTTTCCCGGAGATTTCCCCCGAGAGGATCAAACCGGTGATCCAACCTTTCGTCTCATCCACGAGCCTATCGGCATGGTCATCCGTCAGAGAGATACCGGATTGGATCCTGGCCATATCGATGATCTCATCCCGCGTGAGTGCCAGGTCTTGAGGTCCCATCCCTCCGAGATCACCAGCTGCCATGAGTCTTGCAAGCGAGACTTCAACAACTTCCCGCCCCGCGGCGATGAGTGTCACCTGTTCGGGAAGGACCTCGAGCAGTGTGTCGATAAATGCCAATGTCGATTTTGAAGAATTTATGAGGTGAACGTCGTCTAAAACAATAACAAAGGTGTCGCTGATGTTCGCATCGATCACTTCTGCAAAAATGTGAGCCAACGCTTCTGGCGGGGTGCTAAAGAGTTTCTCCAGGTCGATTTCATTCTTGATGCGACGGAAACGCTTCTGGAGAGAGCTGTTCAGGATGCTGGCGAAGCGCAAGACATCACGGTCGGCCTCGGTGATCCTCACCCAGCAAACCGGAAGTTCGGTGTGGGCGGTGAAGTCCGCTAGAAGGGTCGTTTTGCCGTACCCTGGCGGAGCGGCGATGGCGATTAGTTTACGGGGGATATCAGCATGGAGTTCGTCGACCAATCGATCACGATGCAGCTTGGTCTGATCGAAGGTCGGCGCCGTTATGGCATGCCGTAGGACCGAATCGAGTTTCGCCACTGGGATTTATTCGCCCTCCCCCGTCGTAGAGAAGGCAGTCTCCTTACGGTCGACCTCTCCGAGCTCTTCGTAGCTCAATCGTGAAATTAGTAGATAGGTTGAAGATAGGTGATCCCCACGCAGGTGCGCGGTGAAGTTAAACTTCGGGGTTGCTGCGCCGATGATGCTCATACTCGCCGACTCTTCGCCGTCCTGATCAAGCACGATCACATCGAGATCTGGGGGGTCTTGGAAGGGAGTGAGCTCCAGTGTGACTCGAATTCGTTTCCCATCCGGATAGGGGTCGATGTGGACCGACTGTATCCGCACCTCCTCAGGAGGAACGGGTGCGCCTTCTGAATCTTCAATCTGAATGAACATCGAACAACAATCCCAGTATAAAGGTTTATTTACGGATAACAAACGGCAATTTTGTTCAATCTACTCCCTAGCCCATTAAACCAGTAGCATGTTTCGTACCTATCCGTATGAAACCGGCACCTTCCATGCTGGACAACCCCCAGACGGTGAAACCGATACGGCTATGAGGCCAATTCACCAAACATACTCCTAAAAACCAACTATAACACCCTTGATGGCGTCAACCCACGCTGCCCTGGATCATCCTACCCAATCCTGTGGATCTTCCTGAGCAAAATCAGGGTCTCAGGCATCCACCCTGTAACACCTCAGGTATATGGTGCGGTGGTAGAATATGCCCTTGTAAGGGTGCTTTTGGATTATTATTGAAATAAGATCGTTAACTATATACCCATAAGCCTTTATTCCATTTTTCTTGTCAACGTCTCATTATTCTAAAGGGAGCTTTCCATGTCTGTAATTCAACCCGCACTCGAGTTTGCCCAAAACAACAAAGACGCCGCTCTCGAGGATTTAAAAGCGATCCTGCGAATAGCGTCCATCTCGACACTTCCAGAGCATGAAGGGGACATCAGCCATGCGGCGGAATGGCTATCGGGAAAATTACAGGATTTAGGTTTCGATTCTGTCGAAATCATGCCCACTGCGAAACACCCAATCGTGTACGGCGAGTGGTTGAAAGCTGGGCCCGACGCCCCCACCGTCCTCGTCTACGGTCATTACGACGTCCAGCCCGTGGATCCGCTCGATGAATGGGAGAGCCAACCTTTCGAGCCTGAAATCCGGGGGGATAACCTCTATGCCCGCGGCGCTTCAGATATGAAAGGTCAGCTCGTCGCCATTCTCAAAGCGCTGGAAGCCATGGTTCACGCCTCGCACTTGCCGCCGAATTTGAAATTCATGTTTGAGGGCGAAGAAGAGATCGGCTCGCCGAGCCTGCCAGCCTTCATTGAAGAGCATAAAGACCTGCTGGCAGCCGATGTATGTTTGAATACCGATGCGGGAATACTCACTCCCGATCAACCCGCGCTCACCATCGCATTGCGGGGCTTGACCTACTTCGAGATCCGGCTTCAAGGGCAGAGTTCGGACCTCCACAGCGGAACATTTGGCGGAGTCATTGACAACCCGGCGATTGTTCTCTGCCAGCTTGTAGCAGGCATGCGCGATCGACAGGGCAAAATCCTGCTGCCAGGCTTTTACGATGATGTGCGTGAACTAACACAGGAGGAAAGAGATATTCTCCCTTCGCTTTCAGATGAGTGGTGGTTGGAAAGCGCCGGAACGCAAACCCTTTTTGGCGAAGAGGGATACCCTGCGACGGAGCGGGCGACAACCCGCCCCACCCTCGACATCAATGGCTTGCTCAGTGGTTTTACAGGCGAGGGCTCAAAGACAGTATTGCCAGCGAAAGCGATGGCGAAAGTCTCGATGCGCCTCGTACCAGACCAAGTCCCCGCACGAATTCACGAGAGTCTGATCAAGTATATGGAGGAGAACGCCCCACCCACTATGACCTGGGAGATCGAGGATTTATCCAGCGCAACACCGGCGATCATCGATCGCGATTCAGAAGCTGTTAAAGCCGCATCCCAAGCGCTGGAAACTGTCTGGGGCATCGCACCCGTCTACACTCGTGCCGGAGGAACCGTTCCTGTCGTCTCGCTGATCAAAGAGATTCTAGACATCGACAGCCTCATGTTGGGTTTTGGCCTCCCCAACGACAACATCCACGGACCCAATGAGAAGCAGCACCTGCCCAGCTTCTACCGCGGCATCGAAACCTTCATTCATTTCATTGAAACATTCTCAGGAACCTAATAGCCAAAGGGATAAGGATTTTTTTATGGAAGAACGTCTACCCAACTATGGCGGCCAAGCAGTAATCGAAGGTGTGATGATGCGCGGCCGAAAAACCTGTGCCGTCGCTGTTCGCGCTCCAGACCAATCCATTCAGGTTGAAATGCAACCGCTTGGCTCTCTCTACCAGAGCCGCCTTATCCAGACTCCCTTCATCCGCGGGCTTTTCATTCTGTGGGATGCGTTGGTTTTAGGCATGCGGGCGTTGACGTACTCTGCCAACATGCAATCGGAAGAGGATGAACAGCTCGATGGCTTTGCGATCACCCTGAGTCTGATCTTTTCGCTGGTTATTGGTATAGGTTTATTCTTCCTTCTGCCAACGGGGGCAGCCTACTTGCTCGAGCGATGGTTGAATTGGGCGCCTTTCTGGTCAAATGCCGTAGAAGGGGTTTTTCGTCTCCTCCTGCTCATAGGGTATATCTGGGCAATCGGATTCATCCCCGAAATCCGCAGGGTTTACGGCTATCACGGAGCAGAGCACAAGACCATCAACACGTTTGAAGCCGGTGTCCCTCTCGAGGTGGATAAGATACAAGGCTTCCCCAGGGAGCACACTCGCTGTGGTACGGCTTTCCTGCTTACAGTCGTAGTTTTCTCCATCATGCTCTTCAGTGCAATCGGACCTCTTCCGCTAATCCCGCGGTTATTGAGCCGGATTCTTCTTCTCCCGTTTCTCGCCTCGCTGGCGTATGAATACATCCGCTTCTCATCTAGCTTATTACGCTACTCCTGGGCGAAACCTCTGGTCGCCCCAAATCTTTGGCTCCAGCGCTTGACCACCCGTGAGCCTGACGCGGATATGATTGAGGTCGCCGTTGCAGCTTTCGAGGCGATGAGGGCAGAAGAACGAACTTTGGAAGAAGCGGTTCTCTAACGATCGCTGCCGGTCCTTAATCGCCAGCATCTCAAAAAAACGTCCAGCCATTCCACAATCTCTCTTTTATTGAATGCTCGTTTGATGCCTGCCAACACATGGCATTTTCAAAACTCCGACAGCGAAAAATCCTCTCCTGACACATGTTTTATTGACGCACTTCTGCGCGCTGGGTACAATCCGTTGATAGAAAGGACAGCCGGTGACAGTACGTATTCGTTTGCGAGATAAAGAGTTCAAGGTGCGGTCGGGGATGACGATTCGCTCCGCTCTCCTGCGATTGAATATCCAGCCAGAAGCCGTACTTCCGACACGTGATGGCGAGCTCTTAACCGATGATGAGATTCTTCAGGAACGTGACGAAATTCGCCTTATCGCCGTCATTTCAGGAGGCGCGTATTAATCTTTCACCGACACTCAGCAGTAAACAATGAAATGCCGAAAATGCGGCGAGAAAGCCGTGATCCATATGCGTCAGCACAAGCTGGCCCTGTGCAAGAATCACTACCTCGATTGGATTCCCAAACAAACCCAGCGATTTATCCACGACAATACGATGTTTAGCCCAGAGGATCGAATCCTCGTAGCGGTCTCAGGCGGGAAAGACTCACTGGTTCTCTGGGACGTGCTATCCCGGTTGGGCTATCAAGTTGACGGACTCTACATCGGGTTAGGGATCGACGGCGGCAACGGCTACTCGGTCGAATCCAGACGGTTAACCGAGAGTTTCGCCGCCGAGCACAAGCTGAATCTGATCACCTATGACATTGAAGAGCATGAAGGGTTGGATATCCCAACAGCAGCGTCCATGACACGCCGAGGCCGGGAAAGGCCATGCTCTATTTGTGGGCTCTCCAAACGACATATTATGAACCGCGTCGCCATCGAAAATGACTACGACGTTCTGGTGACCGGACATAATTTGGATGATGAAGCCGCTGTCCTCTTCGGAAATACCTTAAACTGGCTAACGGCATACCTACAACGTCAGGGACCGGTTCTTCCGAATCGCTCGGGTCTAGTCAAAAAAGCAAAACCATTCTTCCGTTTTTATGAGCGCGAAACAGCAGCTTATGCCCTATTACGGGGAATCGAATACATGTATGATGAGTGTCCTCATGCTGTCGGCGCAAAAAGCATCTACTACAAAGAACTGCTGAACCAGCTTGAGGCGGACCGACGAGGAGCAAAGCTATCTTTTTACTTATCCTTTTTGCGGGCGAAGGAAACGATGGTTTTTAATTCGGGGGGTGACGATGTGGAGAGGATGCTCCACCCATGTACATCATGCGGGCAACCGACATCGACTCCCGATCTCTGCACGTTCTGTCGAACATGGAAAGAAGTCCGTGACAGGAGGGAAACGATGCTAGAACAAGGGATAGAATTATGACGGAAGCTTCAGATTTAGACGGCCTCACAATTCTCGGAGGAAAAGTAGAACCGGACCGGAAACTCGAGACATTCCCTAATCATCATCCTGATCGTCCATACGTAGTGCGTTTTGAGACGGATGAATTCACTTGCATCTGTCCGGCTACCGGGCAACCTGACTTTGCCCACATAACCGTTGAATATATCCCCGCGGAGAAGATTCTCGAGTCAAAATCGTTCAAACTTTACTTGTGGTCCTTCCGCAATGAAGGGGTATTCCACGAGCATGTTTCGAATCTGATCCTGGATGACCTGGTAAAAGCGCTCGAGCCACGCTGGTGCCGGGTTTCAGGCAGGTTCAACGTCCGCGGTGGCATCGTGATTACAGTCGAGGCGGAACACGGCGAAAGAGAAGAATAACTGGATGATCAGTTATCGTTGGTACCACGTTGTCCTCTCTGTTTTTGTCACAACACTCATTGTGTCGAATATCATCGCCGTGAAGATTGTCACCATCTTCGGACTCATACTTCCAGCCGCGGTGATTTTGTTTCCGGTGGCCTATATTATTGGCGATGTGCTCACCGAGGTATATGGGTATGGACGAGCACGTCAAGCGATCTGGATCGCCTTCGGCTGCAATCTTTTAGCTGTCGCTGCGTTCTGGATTGCGGGCCTCCTACCACCCGCATCGAGCTGGACCCTCGGAACGCTCAACGGACCAGAGGAGGCGGCACAAGCGTTTCAGGCGATACTCGGATTCACCCCCCGGCTGCTGTTTGCATCCTTCATCGCTTATCTGGTCGGTGAGTTCGTAAATGCTTTCATTCTGGCGAAGATGAAGATCCTCACGCAGGGTCGATATCTCTGGACTCGAACGATCGGTTCAACTTTGATCGCACAAGGCATAGATTCTCTTCTTTTCATCACAATCGCCTTCTATGGTGTTCTTCCCTCATCGGTCCTTGTCTCCGCAATTCTGGCTCAGTGGCTCGTTAAAAGCGCCTACGAGGTACTCGCAACCCCGTTGACATATCTGGTTGTGAATAATCTAAAGCGCGCCGAGAACATTGACACGTTCGACACCAACACTGACTTCAGCCCGCTTCACTTAGATTGACCTATAGATTGATGAGGGACTATCCAAAGCTACTTGTAGGACCTGCTCCTAATAGTAGATCGGTGGGGCCAGCCCGTGTGTCGGCCCGCCGCTATCAAGCAAACGATTCCCCTAACCTCCCGCAGGTTTGAAACCTGCGGGAGGTTTAAGATTTCAGTCAGGTCTCAAAACGCAGGATGCGTCCGCGATCGAAAGCAGCGCCTTCCCCTCCCTCCAGCTTATGCGGTTTCGAGGTAATACTCGACTTCCCAATCCATGACACGGGTGCGATATTCATCCCACTCCGCCTGTTTCGCCCGAGTGAAGGCTGTGTAGGCTTCCTCACCAAGTGTATCTTTAATGACGGAATCACCATCTAGCTCTTGAAGCGCCTCCGCTAACGATCCAGGGAGTTGGCTGATGCCTATTTTCTGAAGCTCACGCTCCTCCATCTCGTAAATATTGAGATTATTCACTGGCGGTGGACACGGCAGGTCTCGATCAATTCCATCTAAGCCTGCAGCGAGCATCGCCGCGAATGCGAGATAAGGATTGCAGGAAGGGTCAGGGAATCTCAGTTCTACACGGATCGAGGTTTCCCGACCTTCTGAATAGCTTGGAATGCGAATCATCGCCGAACGATTAATTTGCGCCCAGCACACATACACCGGCGCCTCATATCCCGGCACAATCCGTTTGTAGGAGTTGACCGTAGGAGCGACGATTGCTGCTAAAGCCCGCGCGTGTTCGATCTGGCCGGCGATGAACCCATAAGCCATCGAAGAAAGATAATTCTCATCCTCGGCGTTAAAGAATAGGTTTTTACCCTCCAAATCGAAAATCGACTGATGAGTGTGCATCCCGGAGCCGTTGATTCCGAAGATCGGCTTGGGCATAAATGTCGCAATCAACCCTTCCTGCGCGGCCAGGGCGCGGATTGTGTATTTCAAAGTCACAACATTGTCAGCGGCCTTTAAGGCGTCGGAAAAGCGAAAATCAATCTCGTGCTGCCCGAGCGCGACCTCGTGGTGACCCATTTCGATCTCTAATCCCATGCTCGCAAGGGCTGCCATCAGCGACGCCCGAACCTGCTGGGCCTCATCACTCGCGGAGAAGTCGAAGTATCCGCCAACATCATGAGGAACAGGGTGAATCGCATCCGGTCCGTTTCTACGCAGCAGGAAGAATTCAGGTTCTGGTCCGATGTTGAACTGCCAACCCCGTTCTGATACCCGCGCCAGGGCACGCTTCAGCACCCCGCGTGGATCCCCAAGAAACGGTGTTCCATTGGGCAAGTAAATATCACAGAATATCCTCGCCCTTTTACGTTCCGGCTGAGACCACGGAAGAATGCAGTACGTGCTGACGTCCGGCATCAGGCGCATATCGCTTTCCTGGATCCGCGCAAACCCTTCTACAGAGGATCCATCGAACCAGATCCCCTCCTCAATCGCAACTTCCAGGCGGTTGACCGGAATGTCTAAACTCTTGACGACGCCAGTGACATCTGTGAACTGTAAACAGATGAACTTCACCTCGTCTTCTTGTGCACGTTTAATGATTTCTTTAGACATTGAACTACCTCCTAATGGCTATGCGATGGCCGGATAAAGAAAAAGGCACGCAGGGCGTGCCTTGGTTTCAACCCGACATCATCGCCCTTCCGATATTGTGCAGTTCAAGGATGCATTCGATCCTCGTCCTGACCACTGCACTCCTTTTGTCCCGCTCGTCACCGTGCGGATTTATTAGAGCGCTTTCTCGGAAGGGAGAGAGGAGCTTGTGGCAAACTCCGGAGGCATCCGCTGATCTGGTCGATTTTCCCTTTGGAATTTACCCAAAGGTTAGCCCCTCCTCGCAGAGGGGAACCTCCACCTCGTTGTCTCACACCTGGGCGTGAGACCCATACGCTGATCTCCCGATATTCAATTGTGATCCCCTAAGGGATGTCGTGATTCTAGCAGACAGGTGTTTAGGCGTCAACTGAACTTGGCGCGGCAGTAAGCGTTAGGTGAGCGAGGCTTGCCTCAATCCTCCCGGGGGGGAGATAAACGAATGACAATTGCCCGGCTCGTCCCCTCGGTAAGTCGGTACGCATGCGACATGCGAACCCCGGCAACCCACACGACTTCATCCCCGGAAACAACAATCGGCCAGCGTGCCCGCGCTAATTCAGGAATGCGATTATTGATCATAATGTCAGAGACCTTCGTTGTTCCCTCAAGCCCCAGAGGTTGGATCCGATCGCCTGGCACACGGGTTCTCACGCTAAGCGGCGCGGATAAACTCGACTCGTCAATCGCGGCGAAATCTCCTTCTTGCGCGTTCAAATACGTTTGATAACTCCCGGGGGTGATAGACTCGCTCGTTGCAGTTAACTTCCATCCTCCAGCGAGCTCCACTTCTCCAGGGATCGGTACTTCTACTTGAGCATCTCCAATGAGTTGCGGTAGACGATCAAAAATAACGGGTGAGTCTGTGTGATAAAGGAGAATTTCCTCACCCAAATCTCTCAACATCAGATCGGCAATCAGCGGGCGCGATGCCGGTCTGGTCGGGTCAGATACGAACTGAAGCCCTCGCTCAATCGTATCGAAACTGACATCTCGAGCGGAGGGTTGGAGTTTCTTAATCGCCGAGCGGAGCAACGCCCGCTGCAGAGCAAGTGGTTTCCTCTCCATAGGCTCCACTCGTAATAAGAGCGCGGATTCCCCCAGAGATTCAAACACTGACTCCCAGTCACTCGCGACCATCTCCGCTAAAAGATCCACTTCGGCTGTCATAATGCGTGCAAGACGTAGAAGGATTTGGCGGATGCCCGGGTTGTAAGTTTCCAGCAGGGGAAGGAGCTCATGGCGGATACGGTTCCGAAAAAAAGTGTGATCCATATTGCTTGAGTCGATAACTGGCTCCAAGCCCACAGCTTGGCAATGGCCCTCAGTCTGATCTCGGTTCAAGGATAGTAAGGGGCGGATAAGCCGGATCCCCTGGGCATCTGGAATCCCAACCCATGAATCGAGCGGTGTATCAGGCAGCATGCCTCGCAACCCAGAAGGACCTGTCCCGCGCAGGAAATGCATTAGCACCGTCTCGACTTGATCATCTGCAGTATGGCCTGTCGCGATCACATGCACATCGTTTTTCCTGGCCACGCGCACAAGAAAATCATAGCGGGCAAGCCGGGCTGCTTCTTCCAGCGAAACGCCGGATCCCGCCTTCAAGGTGACATCTTGCTTCTCAATCTCAAAAGGAAGATTGTAGGATTGTGCGATACTCTTTGCATAGGCTGCTTCATCGGAACTTTCTGGCCGCAATCCATGATCGAGGTGTGCACAGATAAGCGGATACCCAAGGTGATGTAAACTGTCCAGAAGACAGAGACTATCCGGTCCACCTGAAACACCGATCACGACCCGATCGCCGCGGTTCAAGAGTTGGTGCCTCTCAATAAAATCACTCACCTGTTGGTAACTTTGCATCGTAAGTGGATTATAGCATTGCGATGCAAAGCAGCCCGAAAAACCTAACATAACGTTCTAGAGAATGTGTATCCTCGACCCTGCATGGTATAATCGCAACTTAGCTCCACTGGAGGATTTTTGCATTGGCGTTCAACCCACTTAACTGGCTCCTGGGCCTCTTCTCCCTAGACATCGGAATTGACCTCGGCACTGCGAACACGCTGGTTAACGTGCGCGGGAAGGGGATCGTGATTAACGAACCGTCGTGGGTCGCGATTGAGAAGAAGACCAAGCGCACGCTGGCCGTTGGCGCGGAAGCGAAGCAGATGGTGGGGCGAACTCCTGCGAATGTCGTCGCTATTCGCCCGTTGCGCGATGGCGTCATCTCTGAATTTGATATCACTGAAAGCATGCTCGAATACTTCATCGCCAAAGCCCATGAACAGAGTCTCGTGCCAGTCCCCCGCCCGCGCATCGTTGTTGGCATCCCCAGCGGCGCAACAGAAGTGGAGAAACGCGCTGTATATGATGCCGCAATGGCCGCGGGAGCGCGTGAGACCTACCTGATCGAAGAACCGACCGCGGCGGCATTAGGCGCGGACCTCCCCATAGGGGAAGTCCGTGGTTCGATGATCGTGGATATCGGCGGAGGGACGACAGAAATGGCAGTGTATTCGATGGGCGGGATCGTTGTTTCCCGCTCACTTCGTGTCGCTGGCGATGAGCTGGATCAGGACATCATCAATTACATCCGAAATAAATACAACCTGCTGATCGGCGAACGTATGGCGGAGAGGGTCAAAATTACGATTGGATCTGCCTATCCTCTTAAAGAAGAACAAACAATTGGCGTGCGCGGCAGAAACCTTGTGAGCGGCTTGCCGGAGGCAATCGAAGTTTCATCCGTTGAAATTCGTGAGGCCTTGGCCGGATCGGTTAAGATCATTGTAGATACACTGCGGGACGCTATCGACGAGGTTCCACCTGAGCTTATTGCCGATCTCATGGAAGAAGGAATTGCTCTGGCGGGCGGAGGATCTCAATTGCAGGGGTTAACTGATCGACTCTCTAACGAACTTCGCATGCGTGTATGGCTCACGGATGATCCTATGACCTGTGTAGCCCGCGGGGCTGGTTTAATCCTTGACGACTTCGACACCCATGGCCGCTTCCTCGTCGGCCTCGAGCGAACCCCCGGTTACTAATCAGAATTAGGATTGGTCCCTGGCTCAAACGGGATCTAACTTATGAGACGCTTACCCCCAAGAGTCATAATTGTATCTATCTTACTCCTGATCGCGCTCGGCTTGCTGATTCTGAATCTGAGCGGGTTTCTACAACCTGTTCAAAACCTCGCAACTCGACCAATTATCGCAGTCCAAACCTGGTTCGCTCTCCGCTTCTCAGCCCTCCGGGACGTTCTCGCCTCCCCTCGTGACATGGCAACTCTGCGCGGCGAGGTCAATCGCCTAGAAGCGGAGACTGCGCTTCTCCAACAAGAGATTATCTCGCTCCGCGAGCAGGCCGCGGAAGCCGATGTACTTGCAGCGCTGCTCAACTATGCCCGCTCCCAGCCGCAAAGCCGATACCTTGCCACGAATGTCATCGGGCGAGATGTGAGTCCCTTCATACGCTCAATCTTGATCGGAGCGGGATCCGACGCAGGAATCTCAAAGGGGATGCCGGTCGTAACTTCGCGCGGTCTAGTTGGCAGGGTTGTGGAGGTTTTCGCCACCTACTCCAGGGTACAGCTGATAACCGACCCTGAGAACGCAGTCAATGTTAAGTTTCAGGAATCCCGAACTGAGGGGGTTCTCACCGCTCAGTTGAACGGCGAACTCGTCGTCGATCTCATTGACTTAAACGCTGAACTCAGTCAAGGAGAACTCGTCCTTACCTCAGGATTAGGTGGAAAATATCCGGCGGATATCCCGGTTGGAGGAATATTAAGCATCCACCATAGAGACTATGATCTTTTCCAACAGGCAACGATTCAGTCCAGCGTTGAATTCGACCAGTTGGATATCGTCCTGGTTATCACCAATTTCCGTCCGCTGATTTTTGAACAGCCAAACCCGTGAAAAGGTGAAGCTTGGCTTACATCCTTGGTATCCCGCTTGTCATCCTGCTCGCCATCTTCCAATCAACCCTGCTTGGAACGTTCCAGTTTCTTGAGGGGCGACCCGATCTCGTTCTTCTTGCTGTCATTGGGTGGGGATTAGCAGGAGGATCCGAGGAAGCGATGGTTTGGGGATTGGTTGGAGGCGTCGTTTTAGACATGCTCTCTGGTGTTCCAATCGGAACTACAAGCATCATTCTCATTCTCATTGCCCTGCTTGTATCGCTTTTTGAAGACCGGATTTGGGAGGCTAATTTCCTGACGCCGTTAGGGATCACTCTCGTAGGTTCGCTGATTTTTCACATCATGAGCCTGGGTGTTATCATTCTCATGGGAAGAGAGATCGATTGGTCGTACATGTTCTCGCGTGTGATTTTGCCGAGCACTTTCTTCAATCTCCTCCTGGCTATTCCATCCGCGCAAGCGTTTAAGGTACTCCGTAATCGGCTCTATCCACCAGAAGTTGAGATTTAAGGTTGTGATGGTATGAATGAAAATCCAAGTATGCGCATCCCGACCATACGGATCAGGATGACCTATCTCATCATCATCGTGATATTGCTGGTCTTCATCGGGCGTTTATTCAGCCTGCAAATTATCCAGGGAGAAGCATATCGCGAAATAGCAGATGAGAACCGCTTCGATGAAGTAAGCCTCCCGGCGCAGAGAGGCGTGATCTATGATCGAAACGACTTCCAGTTGGTCAGGAACATCCCGGAGTATCGGATTATGGTCACCCCTGCGCTGCTTCCGGACAGTAACGCCGAACAAGAGCTGATTTATAAGCGAATCTCTGATTTAACCGGTGTACCTCTGGATCAGGATGGACCTCCAGCCGCCCCGTGCGTTCCTGGCCGCGGTGTACTACAACTGGTTGAGGAGGGTCGCACCAACCGGCCCTTTGACGCCTGGCCAATCGCCTGCGACGTTGATGAAATAGTTGCCAGGGTGTTGCGCGAGGAACAGATCGACCTCCCTGGTTTGAGCGTAATCGCAGTGCCCGTTCGTGACTACACAACCGGCGAGCTCACCGCTGCTACAATCGGTTATCTGGGTCCGATCCCTGCCGGTCTGGCGGACTATTACGAGGAACAGGGATTCCTCAAGGAGCGCGATAAGATCGGTTATGCTGGCATCGAGGTTGGTTTCTTCGGCATGTATCAGGAAATCCTCGCCGGTCAGAATGGTCTCAAACTCGTAGAGCGCGATGTCGCCGGTCAGTACCTGCGCGATGTGGGGACATTTACGCAACCCATTCCCGGCAACAACATGCGTTTGACGATCGACACTCGGCTGCAGGCAGCGGCCGAAACAGCCTTACGCAATCGCATGGATTTTATCAATCGCTACGCCGGAGAAGAACGAACCCCACTCGGGGTTGTCATCGCCATGAACCCGCAAACCGGAGAAATCCTGGCGATGGTCTCTCTGCCAACGTACGAGAACAACCGTTTCGCCCGCTTTATCCCCCAGGATTACTACCAACAATTGGAAGACGACACACGCGGCAGCCCGCTGACGAATCACGCCATCGCCAGTGAGTTTCCACCCGGTTCGACGTTTAAAATGGTCACAGCCATCGGCGCCCTCAATGAAGAGGTGATCACACCCAGTCGCACATTATTCGATCCAGGCAAAATCACGATCGAGAATAAATATTTCCCGCAAGACCCGGGTAAGGCCAAGGACTTCGTCTGCTGGAAAACCGAGGGGCATGGAGACGTCGACTTCGTGCACGGGATCGCCTGGTCCTGCAATGTTTACTTCTATAAGATCGGCGGCGGCTATCCAGGGGAAATTGAGGATGGCGGACTTGGTGTGACAGGGATCAATATATATGCTCCAGCGTTAGGTTATGGCGCACCTCTGGGAATCGATCTCCCCGGTGAGGAGGACGGACTCATTCCCGATGAGGATTGGAAGCGTATCAATTTGGGCGAGAACTGGTCAACCGGGGATACCTACAACACCGTCGTTGGGCAGGGCTTCGTAGCCGCAACACCGCTCCAGGTGCTCACATCAATCGCCACACTTGCAAATGGCGGTCGTGTAATGTGGCCGCACGTCGTGGATGAGATTCTTGATGGAGAAGGCAATATCATCCAGAGCTACGAACCATGCGTGCTCTGGGATATTGGCGACGGGGTGCTCACCCCGTTGGAAGAGCTCGGGGCAAACTGCCCGACAATGCCCACTGAACTTCGAGAGCTCGTCCAGAACAGCCGCTCCGAAAGCCCAGATGTGCTGGTCGATCCAGCTGTGATCGAGTTTGCCCAAACAGGAATGCTCATGGTCGTCACCGATCCGGACGGGACTGCACACGGTTACGCCGACCTCGACACTATCTCCTCCGCCGGGAAAACCGGCACAGGTGAATTTTGCGACAAGGTGGTCTACCAGCAAGGGCTATGTAAACCTGGTGAATGGCCCACCCACTCCTGGTACGTCGCCTATGCACCCTTCGAAAACCCTGAGATTGCTGTGGTTGCCTTCGTTTACTACGGCGGTGAAGGAGCCGTTACATCGGGCCCTATTGTAAGACAAGTGCTGGAAGCGTACTTCGAAATCAAATCGATTGATGCCGCCCGGGCCCAGTGATCGCCTTCTTGAATTCGAACCTAATCAATCCCATCTAGAGAATGAGCGGTTTCGATAAATCAGAATGGAAGGTTCCCAATTATTGTTATTCTGAGGAGCGCAGCGACGAAGATTCTCGTTCCAGGAAATAAGTACTCTCCTGTTCCAAGAACGAGATGCTTCGCGGAGTTTAGCCTGCGAAGTCCCACGCAGTTGGTGGGGCGAAGTCCCACGTAGTTGGTGGGGCGAAATCCCTGACTGAAGGGAGTGGGGAGCGAAGCCGAATAGGTTCAGCATGACCTATAGGTGTAATGCCCGAGGATTAGAAATCCTAAATTCCTAATCCCAATTCGCAGCCAGGTCTTCCCCATCGGGATTTGCTGACTCGATCAATGCCATCTTCCTCTTACGAAGCCCTTCTTTTATCTGCCCCTCCCGTGCGATTGCTTCCTTTGCATTGTTGGTAGTCTCATAAGAGACCAGATGCATGATTCTGTACTTACTTGTAAAGGATGGAACCGAGCCGCTCCGATATTCATTGACTCGCCGCTGAAAGGACTATCCTTGATGCAACCGAATATCTACATTCTGAGAAACAGATCAGGAACCCTATACATGGGCGTGCCGAAGAACATCGCCCAACCACAGCGATCTACGTTGGAG
>JAIWHF010000047.1:0-16133 GCA_048629905.1 Methanosarcinales archaeon | reverse complement strand
TGCACCTTGTCCACGATAGCGCCAAAGTCGGCGTGGAAGCGGGCGTAGAGGATCTCGCCAAAGTGCTTCAGGTTGAAGCCCTTGTCGACTGCGGCCTTGCTGATGCGGATCCAGGCGATGTCGCGCTGGCCGATGTGCTGAATGCCAGACGCGCCGTTGATGAAATAGTGGATTTGGCGTTCAAGCACGGGCTCGAAATCCTTCTCCATCTTGCGCCCGGCCACCTTGACGATGATGCCGAGGTCCATAGAACCTTTATCTTCGACGTCTTCGAAGGTGGGTCCGATCAGTTCGATTTTTCCATCTTCGACCTCTTCCATCTTATCCATGAAGAGGTACTCAAAAGCGCGGCTGTGTTTTCCGCCGGACTCGATGCGCATGTCGTTTTTACGTACGACTTCGCCCTCGAAGGCTGAGCCGTAAGGAACCGGAACCGGAACTTCGCTGATCTGGATCTTAAGGCCGCGCACCTCGATGCACTTCTGCACCAGCTTGGCAGCCTTATCCTCTTCTGTGTCGCCCTCGATCTCGTTCCAGGGCATGGATACAACGTGCTCGTATTGGGTCACGCCGGTGGGCAGGATTTCCGGGATCACAGTGTCGGCGATCACGGGGAAGCCGTAGGAGAGCACTCCGGCAGCAGCGGCGTATTTCAAGTCATCGACCTCGCCCAGTGCGAGCGCGAAAGCGAAGACGCGGAACTTGTTGTAGAGCAGGATGTCCCGCCACTGGCCGCCCTTCTTGCCGCCAAAGGTTAGAGCCGCTCGGGTTGCAAAACCCGCGGGGTAGATAGCAGCAAGCGTGTCGCGTCCGAAGGGGATGATGTAGGTGTCGAAACCCATCTCCACCCCTTCTTCGACTAACTGGTCGATGATCGATCGGCCATTAACGTTGCCCACGAGGAAAGTGAGAATGCTGCGGCGCTGGAGTTCGCGCACGATGGCAACGGCAGCCTCGTTGGAGTGGGCGGCGCCGATGAGGGCGGCGAAGCCCGGCATGCGGCCATCCACCAATTGGATGCCCCATGAACGCAGTTGGATGTCATCGATGGGCCCGTTGAGATGGCCATCTTTAGGGGGGGCGGATCCGTTCCCGCCAAAATTGGAGTAGTCGGTAACGCCGGCAAGCTCTATTCCCGGGTAGGCCTCTGGCTGCTCACCATGGACAAAACGGAGAGCCTCGATAATTTCTGCGGCGAGCAGTGTTGACTGGCCACAGTCCAGTGTTTCCCCCAGGTAGGGGACCCAGAGGTTCTCGTCAGGCAGGGGATGGAGCAGGCTCTTGGCATGTTCCAAGATAGGTTCTATCTGACCGAGGGTTTCAACCTCGGCGCCCAACATACCGTACATTACGGGAAGGAAATATGCAGTATTGGGGAAAGCCACAGGGTGATCGGCACCCTTGTCGGCGATCGCCTTCTGCAGCAGGGCCTCGGCTTCGGCTACGATAGCGTTGGCTCCGCGGATAGCGCGAGTAGCGATATAACGTGACATATTTAAACTCCTCCCTACTTCGCCGAATTGCCGTAGGCGGCTTCGATTTTCTCAGCAAATGGCAGCTCGATGAATTCCTGGATTCTCCAGTCACCGCTCTTGCCCCATTTGTTGGGATCATATTCGGGTAATCCGAGGGCGGCCCGTTTCTTGTCGATATGCGCTAATGATCTGCTTACGATCTCCTCGGGGTCATTGGTGAATTCCAACCTTCCCCCGACTTTTTCTTCCCAGCCGTCGGTGATGATTTCGGTCACTCCCTCTACACCAGACACAGGGCTGGAGTGGCCCATGATGACATAAGCGCCGGAGGCGACGCAGTAGGTGGCGATGGAGATGGCTTTCTCGCTCATCCACTCGGGCGCCATGCCCACAGCCGGAATGTCGCTGATGTCCTCGCCAAGCCCACCTTCGGTCGCCATCTGAGCCAGCACGGTCAAGATGCGGGAGTTATCCACGCAGGAGCCCAGGTGCAGCACTGGTGGAATACCGCCTGTCTCGCAGATTTCGCGCAGACCTGGCCCGGCGTGTTCGAGCGCAGCTTCGGGGGTCATATACCCTTGCTTGGCGCTGGCGATGGCACCGCAGCCGGTCTCGACTACAAGCACATCATTCTTCAGGAACTCGGTAACAACTTGGTAAAAGACCTCGTCGTGGCGCACACGAGCGTTGTTGCAGCCGATGTTCGCAACCACGCCGCGGATACGTCCGGACATGATGGCGTCGTTCAGGGGCCGGAGGGAGCTGCGGTAGTTTCCGCCCAGAGCGTAGTTAATGTACTCGTGGGAGAACCCCGGGATTACTGCAGTGGACTCATCTGGAATGTGAGTCTCGCCTCGCTCTGGGAAGCGATCACACGCCAAACGGACGATATCCTTGGCTATTTCCAATGCCCGGCGTTCGTCGAATTCGATATGGGTGGCACCGGTGATCTTGACTTTGGGTGAAGTGGTGATGATCACCGTCTGGTAATTTTCGGCCACTTTCACGATGCCCTGCATGATGCACTGGATATCCACCACCATGGCATCAACCGCGCCGGTTATGATCGCCAACTCCTGCTGCAGGAAGTTGCCCGCCAGCGGCACGCCCTGGCGCATAAGGGCTTCATTGGCTGTGCAGCAGATGCCGCCCATGGTGATGCCCTTGGCGCCCTTGCTTTTGGCGTACTCGATCAGTTCTGGGTCTTGTGCGGCGGCGATGATCATCTCAGAGAGCGAGGGTTCGTGCCCATGGATGACGATATTGACTTCGTCATCCTGGAGTATGCCCAGGTTGGCCCTGGAGAGCACAGGAGCTGGAGTGCCGAAGAGAATATCCGAGATGTCGGTGCCCAACATGGAACCGCCCCATCCATCTCCTATGGAACAACGCAGCGCGTGGTCGAGGATATGCTCGGCATCCTGGTCGTTCCCGACATGGGTGCGATGCATCATCTCGACGATTTCGCGATCGATGTTGCGGGGTACGATGTCTAATTTTTTCCAGATCTCCTGGCGTTTGGCAGGAGCTCGTCTCAGAAATTTGAACTCGCCCTCCGCTTTACCGAACTCATGGAGCGCTGCGAGAGCTACGTCTCGTGCCAGTTCATTGACAGGCTTCTCGTCCACTTCGACATCGAGATAGCCTGCTATCTCTTCCAGTTTGGCGAGATCACGCACCTGGTAATCCGGGGCGTGACCTTCGGCTGCCTCCAGGAGAGTGTAGGCCATACCGCGGCCGTGGTCAGAGTGAGCGGCCGATCCGGCAGCCACCATGCGGGCAAAGTTGCGCGCCGCGACTGTTTCAAGCGTCGCCCCGCACACTCCAGTTTGACCTTTCTTCACCAATCGACAGGGTCCCATGGAGCAGACTTTGCAGCACATCCCATCGGCTCCAATCGGGCAAGCAGCCATGGTATCTGCGCGAGAGAAGGCGGTTTCAATATTGTTGTCACAGGCCAGCTGGAGGAGATCGATGCTCGCAGGATCGAAGCTGGCTTCTTCTGGGGTTCTGAGTGTTTTCGCCATTTAAGGTTCTCCTTATACCGATCTACTAACGTCGGGATTGGCCTGACATTTCGAGGTCAATCTGATTTGTCTCCGTGACCCTGCTGCCCAACTTCTCCCATTGAGGATCACGTTTTAGATCAGGGGAAGCTTTAACCAGGATGGGCGTCGCGCCCTCTCCCGGTGGATATCCCGCTTTCGTCAGGGCTTTTTCAATCTCGGCGGGTTTTATGGACTTTTCCTCATAAGAGATCATGAGTTTTTTCCATGCGGAGCTGGCATAGGCTTCATCAATGCCTTTGAGCCCATCCAGTGCCTCCCGTACTTTTAGGACGTGGTGGTCGGCGTACATGGTTGGCATTTCGAGGATAAGTTCTTTCATGGCCTCCTCCTACTTAGGGGTTCTCGTCAACATGCCCAGCTGGTTTGATGTAGAGGGTCGAAAGGTTTGATCCCAGCCCCTCCTTGATCGCGTCTTGGAGAAAGTGCCCCGAGACGTGCATGAGCGTATCGTTGTAATCCCGGTCCTGGTTCATGCTTGCCAGGCAGGGGAAATGGTGATGCAGCATGCCGGTCTTTTCGACAGCTTCATCGACTTTCACGCCGATGAGGTTATCAGCAACATATTTGGCACAGCCGCAGGCTGAATCGCGCTGAACCTCGACGGCGACAATTTTCTCGTCCTCCACCGTTACCTGAAATTCAGGTTTCCCGAAATGCGCTGCGAAGCGCTGGATAAGGGGATCGTCATAGGTTTCTACCAAGGGCTTGCGGTTGTAGCTGTCCACTGCGAGGGAGCAGAAGGGTTTGGGTAGTGCGACCGGGACATCGATCTCTTTGAGCCACTGGGTGAGCTGGGTAGCCAGTCCCGGGGGCACAGATTCGTTACGGTCGATGGGTGCGACAACCGCCTTTGCGCCAGTCATCTTCACGATATCGGGAAGTAATTGAACAAGACCCGAGACTTCGCCCAGCGCGAGAACAAGATCTACTTGGGGGAGCGAAGGGGGTAGGAAATCCTCTGGATCATCAACGATGGGAGGTAAGACGCGCGGCGCGGCCCAAGAGTGAACTACCCAATCTGAGGGTGCGTTCGCGGCAATGTTCTCTGCGATCCGCTCGCCCCATTTTCCTTGGGTTACACTCAAGATTTGGAATAGATTATCGGATGCGCTGGCACCCTTCACGAATAAATAACCTCGTTTATCGACGTTCGGAACTCTTTAATGATGATGCTGGCTAGCCTCCTTTAACGGGAGTGGGGAAAGTCACTCTTTGTAGCGTAAGTTGTCCTTTATGCACCATTTCTACCCGATTTGCAAGGATGGTTCTCGGGCGGTATAAAAAAGGCGGCAAAAGGCACCCTGTGCGCAGCGGTGGAGAGCAACAGATGGAGACTTTATTAAGTTCGTTTGTTGGCAATGTTTATGTTGCCTATGCGTGAGAGTGTGACCCTAGAAGGATATGCAGAGTTTCCGACATGGTCTATTCTTGAATGTGGCTTGTCCGCCGAGCCGAAAGTAATCAACCTAGCATTCAACCGTGGTAGGGCGGAAGGAGATTGTTAAACGATGAAGAGACAACAAACCGCGCTGAGCATTTTCACCATACTGATAACTTTGTCTCTCGTGCTAACGGGCTGTGCAGGTTCTGATGGTGAGGAAGACCGGGTCGTTTATATAAGCAACGAGACTGGTGTTGAAGCGCCATTGATTATTCCCGCCGAGTACAAGGATAAGGTCAATCCGCTGGCGGACGACCCCGCGGCGATCGCTTCCGGGAACGAGGCCTATGTCGCTCTGTGCAGCCAATGTCATGGTGAGGATGGGCGCGGTAAGGGGCCTGATGCGTCTGGGTTAAATCCACGACCTGCCGATTTCACCGATCAAGAGCAGATGCAGGCACACACCGATGGATACCTGTTCTGGCGAATATCGGACGGGGGGGATTTTGATCCCTACAACTCCTTGATGACAGCCTGGGGCACGCTGCTCAGCGAGCAGGAGATCTGGGAGTTAATCTCTTATCTGCGTACCCTTCCGTGAATTAGATTAACCAAGAAGCCCAACAACATTGAAGTCGGGCTGCAATCGAAGCAGAACCGTGAGCGGATGAGAAATCCGCTCATTTATATTTTAATAACTGCTCAGGTATTTCATCCTGATCGACCGTTCGGAGTGAAATAGGACGATGCAGGGAGGGGTATGAATGGATGCTGTTTCATATGGTTTTCCAGTCGCGGTTGTTTTACGACAGGTTAGCTTGACCGCGCTCGAATTTTATGATAAGTTTATGCAAATCTTTGCAACTACGAAGGTTCGCCTATGTCATGCGGTACACGACTTGCTGAACAACTCCGCGAGCGCGGATACAGAGTAACTGCCCAGCGGACGATTATTCTCGAGACGATCGCGCATATGGAAGATCACATTTCCGCTCAGCAAGTGTATGAGGGGGCGAGAGAACGCCTCCCGGGGTTGAATCTCGCTACGGTCTACAGGACCGTAGAATCGCTTAAGGGGGCAGGGATGATAAATATGCTCTCCGCAGGGGGAGAGCCAATGCGTTTCTCTCTTTGTGACCCCGAACATCCCCACAGCCATCTTGTATGTCGTGAATGTGGTTCTATCTTCGAAGTGGAAGCGGAGGAGATCGAAGCATTCGCTCGACGCGTCGAAGAGACAACCAGCTTCAGGATCGATTCGGTGCATTTGACATTAGAGGGGCTTTGTCAAAGCTGTAAACAGAAGCCGGTAGTCTTGTAGCTCTGATAAGGAGATTTTAGATGCTTTTTTCACCTACACCTTTACACATCCCGGATGGTTTTCTTTCTGTTGGCGTATCCATCGTTGGGTGGATACTCGCGGTCATTTTCATCGGGATCGCCCTTCGCCAAACCAAGGATCAACTCGGTGAGCGGCAAGTTCCACTGATGGGTGTAATCGCGGCTTTTATTTTCGCAGCCCAGGCGATTAACTTTCCTGTCGCCGCCGGGACATCCGGGCACCTTCTCGGCGGGACGCTTGCGGCGATTGTCTTAGGACCTTGGGCGGGCACGTTGGTCATGACGGCCGTCATCGCTGTTCAGGCATTGCTCTTCCAGGACGGGGGATTGCTGGCGATGGGTTGGAACATCGTGAATATGGGTGTCATCACCACATTTACAGGCTATGCAGTCTATATGCTCGTACTACGTTTTCTTGGGTCCACCACGCGGTCTCGGTTGATCGGGGCGTTCGTTGGGGCCTGGCTGTCGGTGATCGTCAGTGCGAGCGCCACAGCCATTGAGTTGGCAATCTCGGGAACTTCACCACTCCTTTTAGGGTTGCCAGCGATGGCTGGCGTCCATGCCATCATCGGCCTCGGCGAAGGTATCATAACTGTTGGGGCTATTGGCCTTCTGCAAGCGAGTCGACCGGAAGTCTTAACCACCGGAGAAACGGCACCGGGGAAGCGCACAGCGACATTTACTTTGGTCGGCCTGCTCGTTGCCTTGGGTGTCGCTGCCTTCTCCCCGCTAGCGTCAGCAAACCCGGATGGCCTGGAGTTCATCGCCGAATTGCAGGGCTTCTTGGGATTGGCGCAAGAATCATCCTACGAACTGATGCCGGATTACACACTGCCTTTCCTGAGCGACCCTGTACTTACGACGATTCTGGCTGTCGCTGTCGGGACCCTGGTCGTATTCGGGTTGGCCTGGTTCATCGCCCGAAGCTCAGTCCAACGGGGAACGGTCAGGGATTAGAATTTGCATATCGACCTTACGGATCAATATCAGCCTAGAGAAAGCCTAATCCACCACCTGGACCCAAGGGTAAAGGTGGTGGTTACACTTTTATTTATTCTAGTCGTTGGGCTTGTTAGGCATGGATCCTGGATCGCCTTCGGTGCGCTGTTCCTTGGGGTCTTAGGCTACGCGGCTGCTTCAAGACTTGGGATGTTCTACGCGGTGCGGCGATCGGTTATTGCCATCCCATTTCTGCTAGCAGCAGCCCCGCTGCCCTTTATCATCCCAGGGCCAGCACTCATCAGCTTCCCCGCGCTTCATCTGACAATTTCCGAACCGGGGACAATTCGCTTCGTGAGTATCATGATTCGAACTTTCATCGCCGTCCAGGCTGGAATTCTGTTGGCGGCAACGACGCCCTTTCCCGATTTAGTCTGGGCGATGTGTTCGCTGCGTATTCCTCGTCCCCTGGTTGCGGTGATCGCATTTATGTATCGATATATTTTTGTTTTGGCTGACGAGGTTATTCGCCTTATGCGGGCACGTGCTGCGCGCAGCCCTGAGATTCCCGGCAAAGGAAAACCTTCCCTTCTTTGGCGTGGTCGAGTGACGGGATCTATGGTCGGCAGCCTCTTCCTTCGTTCGCTAGATCGCAGCGAACGTGTTTATGGAGCGATGGCCTCCCGAGGCTATGATGGTGAAATGCGCACTTATTCGACCTTCCAGATGCGTGGAGCCGATTGGATCAGCCTTATCGTATTCAGCTTGCTGATCCTCGGATCGCTCTCGCTGATGTTCTTGAGGTAGAGCATGCACCACACGTTAGATATCCAGGATCTACACTTCAGCTACCCGGATGGCCGGAAGGCTTTACGCGGTGTAAGTCTTTTCATTAACCCAGGTGAAAAAACCGCGCTCGTCGGACCTAACGGTTCGGGGAAATCGACGCTTCTGCTCCATTTGAACGGGATCCTGCGCGGTGAGGGGGAAGTCCATGTCTGTGGGAAAGAACTGACCGACGAAAGCCTGAGGCAAATTCGTGCCTTGGTCGGATTGGTATTCCAGGACCCGGATGATCAACTCTTTTCACAAAGTGTTTATGAAGACGTGGCCTTCGGTCCGCTCTATATGGGTCTTCCAAAAGAGGGAATAGCGCAGAAGGTGAGGCAGGCGCTTGAAGACGTTGGCATGGCGGGTTCGGAGAAGCGCGTGCCGCATCACCTCAGCGAAGGCGAGAAAAAACGTGTGGCTATTGCCACCGTCCTTTCAATGGATCCCGAGGTGTTGGTCTTAGATGAGCCCACGGCCGGACTCGACCCGCGCGGGCGGCGTGAGTTGATTCAGCTCCTGCGCGGTTTACCGCAAACGATGCTGGTGGCAACACACGATATGCGCATGGTGGCAGAGCTTTTTGAGCGAACCGTTATCATCGATGGTGGGCAGGTTGTCGGTGATGGACCAACAGCACAAATCCTAGCAGAACCTCACCTACTGGAGCGGCATGGATTGGAAGCGCCGTAACATCGGGATCTCTAACGAAACTCTCCGCATCTAAGTTCGTTCCCTGGTTAGAAAACAAATCGGAAGCATCCTGGCAAGTGTTGAGATTCGAACTTGAGGTGGGAGGCACCACTCGCGGTAGAATATCTGGGCGATGAAAAAATTTCACACATTGATTCAAGATACCGTACGCTGGTCGCTGGTTGTGATCGGCGCGGCGATAATCGGCGTGTTATGGATATGGGCTTCGGCGGTGCCAGCCGAGGCAACCACAGGGGGATTGATCCCCAGCCCCAGAGAGGGGTTTCTAGCCCCCGACTTCACTCTTGAAACCATATCCGGTGACGAGATTTCTCTCTCCGATATGCGCGGAAAAGCGATTGTTTTAAACCTGTGGGCTTCCTGGTGTCCTCCCTGCCGGGCAGAAATGCCAGCATTGCAGCGGGTGTACCAAGAGAATCACGAGCGTGGGTTGGAAGTGCTGGCGGTTAATATGACAGCACAAGATAGCCTTGCTGATGTTGAAGCTTTCGTGCAGGAGTTCAACTTAACATTCCCTATTCTGCTTGACACCAGCGGAGAGGTTGGAAATACCTACCTCATGCGCGCCTTACCGACGACTTTCTTCATCGATCGGGAAGGAGTCATCCAGCGCGTGATCGTGGGGGGACCGATGAGCGAAGTCACCCTGCAGAGCACCGTCGAGCAGCTGCTGGAGGACGTGCCCTGATGTACCCCATCCTTCAAATTGGACCACTCGCAATTCAATTGCCCGGTTTGCTACTCTTGGCGGGTTTATGGATTGGAACGCAAATAGCCGAGCGTGAATCGACACGCTATAAGCTAGATCCGGGGCTTATAAGCAATATGATCTTCATCGCTCTCGTCGCTGGGATTGTGGGCGCTCGCCTGGGTTACGCGCTTAAATACATTGACCTTTATTTAAGTGAACCCCTGAACTTGCTGGCGCTTAATCCGAATACACTCTCCATCATGGAGGGCATAGTCGTAGGGCTCGTTGCTGCAACGATTTATGCTCAACGTAAAGGGCTCTCTCTTCTCCCGACGCTTGATACGCTTGCACTGGGCACGGCAGTTTTTACGATCTTCGTTGCCCTGGCGCATCTCTCAAGCGGCGATGCATTTGGCGCACCGACCACCGTCCCCTGGGCGATTGAATTATGGGGTGCGGACAGACACCCCGCACAGATTTACGAGCTCCTATTCGCCGTGGGCGTCACATTGGTGATCCTGCAGGTCCGAAAAACAAGGTCCTTCCCGGGCTTTATCTTCACCCTATTCGTTGCGCTTGCGGCTATTTCGCGGCTGTTTCTCGAAGGTTTTCGCGGGGATAGCTCGATTGTTTTCGGCAGCATACGCAGTGCGCAGCTCATCAGCTTTGTGGTGATGATCTTGGCATTGATTGCTCTTCACCTGCTATCCCGGAATAATGTAAAAGGTAAGGCACAAACACCCGCGTGAACGGTTTCAATTCAACGCTTAATCAGTTTCTCAATCGATTGGGATGTTAGCAAGGGGTCTCCTGGCGGCGAGAGATTAAACTGCCTTCAGCTTGTAGGGGGACTGTAAGGGAAAATCTCGGTTTTTTGAGCGATACTACATACAAGAACCATGGCTCGAGAGAGCGCCTGACACCATATCTCAACGTTAATGAGATGAAGGCGATGTGAGAAGTTGGCGTACAATACTCTAGCTTGCTGAGGATGTAATTGTGTACCAGATTGAATGGGGACACTTGCTGCTAAAAGCCCTATCGATATCAGCGCCGAAAATTGTTTCCGCGCTCGATCCTGCGTTCCTTCTCTTAGCATTGCCCCCGGTTGCATGGCTCTCGGATCGCTCTCGCCGCGATAAAAATAAATCACCAAACTCAGGTCAAAATCACGGAGGAGATAACACGAATCGTGTCGCCTCTTTGGAGCGCGAGATCGAGAAGCTCAGATCTCTTCTAGTGATGACGGCGAATTTAAACGCAACGCTCAATTACGAGCGAGTGCTTGAGATGACACTTGACCTCGCCAATAGTGCCCTTGAGGGTGAGGGCGCGACCAAGTTAGTTAGCGCGTTGATGCTCTTCGAGAATGAGGAGCTATATATAACATCCGCACGAGGACTGTCGGCCGCGGATTTACGTGTCACGCTTCCTGGAGCGCAGGGCGTGGTGGGAGAAGCATTGGCCAGTGTGCAATCCCAACTTTGCAAGAACCCAGGCCAGGATGTCGAACTGAAGCGGATCATCACCTTGCACAACTGCCGCGTCGCAGTTTGTATCCCACTTGTTGTGGGTCTAGATCTCTATGGTGCGCTGCTCTTCGCTCATCCGGATGAGGGGTATTTCAACCCGGAGCAGGTCGAGCTGCTCGATGCTATCGCACAACAGGCAATGGTCGCTTTGCAGAATGCCCGTCTATATAGCGATCTAGAGCAGGAGAAGGAGCGCATCGCCGAGATCCAGGAAACCACGCGCAACAAGCTTGCCCGTGATCTGCACGACGGACCAACACAATCCATCGGAGCGATCGCAATGAGGGTGAACTTCGCCCGGCGTCTCCTCCAGCGCGAACCAACTCAAGCTGCTGAAGAACTTTTTAAAATTGAAGAACTTGCCCGCCGTACGACAAAAGAGATCCGGCAAATGCTCTTCACACTCCGGCCCCTTGTTCTTGAATCGGAAGGGTTGTTGGGAGCACTAGAGCAACTCTCTGAGAAGATGATGGAGAATCACAATCAGAACGTAGTCGTCGAGGCAAAGAACGGAATTGTCGACGACCTGGAAGTAGGCAAGCAGGGTGTGATATTTTTCATCGTTGAAGAAGCCGTGAACAATGCCCGCAAGCATGCCAACGCAAAACATATCTGGATCCGATTGAAACGCCGGGGAGATAATTTGCATTTGGAAATCGAAGATGATGGCGTCGGCTTTAACGTTGAACAAGTTCAGGCCAACTATGAAAAACGCGGCAGTCTTGGAATGGTCAATCTGTATGAACGAGCCGAGCTTGTAAATGGGATCTTGAAAATCGATTCGCAACCAGGGCGCGGTACTCGCATTCTGGTAACGATCCCGGCCACAATAGAGGCGGCGGAGAAACTTCACCAGGCGGGATTTGTAGCCTGATCCTCCCCCTTCAAATTCCCAACACACTTCAATCTAATAAAACCAAACAAGCCTTGTTTCGCGGGGGCTGATGGTTCACGCATGCGGAGAGAGGGCAACATTCTAAAGGTGTACAAGAAACGCACCTCCGGAGTTTCTCCAGAGGTGCGTTTTAATCAACTCAGGTTAGAGAAGAAATATCAGGTGCGCACGTAATCCACGAGCTCCCGGCGCAAGCCTGGATTGCGCAGGCGGCGCAGAGCCTGGGCTTCAATCTGGCGCACACGCTCGCGCGTTATCCCCATCTTCTCGCCGATCTCTTTGAGTGTGTGGACTTCCCCGGCTTCAAGACCGTAACGCAAGCGCAGCACGAGCGCTTCCCGATGAGGCAGGGTTTCCAGCAGGTCCAGCACTCGTTCCTCCAAGATCTCCTGCAAGGTGATCTCTTCGGGTGCCGGGGCGTCCTGATCCTCGATGAAATCCCCGATTACGGCGTCCCCTTCTTGCTCTGTTGGTTTCTCCAAGGAGAGAGGACGCTGTGCTACGCGAAGCATGTAGTCAACATCGTGAGGGGAGACCTCCAGGCAAGCTGCAAGCTCCTCGCGGACGGGTTCACGCCCTAATTCCTGCGTCAGTTTGTGTCGACTGCGCAGCATGCGGTTAATGCGATCGCCCATATGAACGGGAATACGGATGGTGCGACCATGGTCTGCGACCAACCTTGTCACAGCCTGGCGAATCCACCAGGTGGCATACGTGGAGAATTTGTGCCCACGCCGGTAATCGAATTTCTTCACGGCGCGCATTAACCCTACGTGACCTTCCTGGATCATATCGAGCAGTGGTACACCGCGGCCGACGTACTTCTTAGCTACGCTGATCACAAGACGTGAGTTGGCCATGATCAGGTGTTCACGAGCAGCCATGCCGTCTTGAATGTACCTTTCGAATTTAGCACGTTGTTTCGGCGAGACCGGGCCTCGCGCAAGATTATTGCGGACTCTACGGCCGCGCTCAATACGCTTGGAAAGTTCGACCTCCTCATCACGTGTGAGCAGAGGAACTCTGCCTACCTGACTGAGGTATAAACCTACCGAATCGCCCGAATCAATTGCGTCGATTGCGCTTACTTCAGCAAGCTTGTTTTCATCTTCCTTTTCTGCCTCATTTTCCTTGACCGCAACAGCGGGTTTCTTCTCAGAAGCCTCTTCGTCATCAAGGATTTCGATACCTGCGTTAAGCAGCATATCGTAGACGCGTTCAATCACAGGGAGAGAAGCTTCGGATTCGGGAAATTGAGAGGCAATGTCATCCAGCGTGATGTACCCTTGTTCTCCCCCGAGTTGGAATAATTGCTGGATTGAGGTTTGCTCTTCTTCAGAGAGTGAGACTTCTTTTGTCGCTTCGATAACTTTGTTTGCGAGTAACTCGAACTCATTAATCATAAGCAGGTCACGCCCTTAAGGTGATCCATATCTACAAGGAATGGATCAGGATTTTTTACGCTAAACCAATGGAAGGGATAAATACGTGTGGCGAAGTTGGATATTCATAAAGGAGTTAAACCGAACCATGCCTATAAAACCGTTCCCCACCATGAATATCATACAACAAAAGGATTAATAAATCGTTAATAATCTGAGACTGTCACACCATTGAAACATAAGTTTATTGAAAACCTGACATGAGTGGTGGTCTATCGCCGGATAACGTATGCCCTGTAGATAACTGGGGATATTGAGCGAGCAGAAACGGTGCTATCATCGTAGATGCGTTATCATATATCTTAATAACGTTAGCTTGGAGCAAGCACTGGCCAATCATTATCGGAGGTGTGGAACTAATGCCATTGACCGAAAAAGATCGCAAACGACGACGCCGCCAACGCCGCCAAAAGAGAATGAGATCGCTGAAGAAGGAATGGGCGGTAGCGACAGACGCCAAGACGAAGAAGAAACTGATGGAGAAGGTCCACCGTTATCAACCTTGGTGGGAAGGGCCGGAAGCGTAAGCCACCTTCCCGATAAAGCAGACATCCCATCGAGTGTAGATAGAAGAAAGAAAAATGGCCTCTGAGAGCAGCAGGTGAGCGATGCTCGAGCCATTTTGTTACTGGAAAATGAACGCATGTCTTGATTGAGAGGCACTCTCCCGCTCAATGCGCCCAATACAATCTATCCGGATATTGGCAGCTCACGCCAGAATGCAGGTGCTCCATGCATGCGAAAACTAAAGATCAGCAACAGCGGTTAATCGTGGTTTCCAACCGGCTTCCTGTTAGCTTGGAAAGAGATGATGGTGGATACCTCTATAACCCCAGTGTTGGCGGCCTGGCGACGACTCTGAATGCAGTGCGGGAGGAGATGGACATGCTCTGGCTGGGCGTGCCCGGAATTCATGAGGATGATCCCGATCAGCAGGCGAAAATCTCCAAGAGACTATCCGACGAGTTCGGCAGCGTTCCGATCTTCTTGCCCAGGAAGCAGTTCGACCTCTACTATAACGGCTTCTCGAACGGGTCAATCTGGCCGCTCTTTCACTACTTTCCACAATATGCGCACTACGATCATCTAGAGTGGCAGGCATACCAGGAAGTGAACGCACGCTTTTGTGAGAAAGTCCTCGAGGTCGCCCTCCCCGGTGACACAATCTGGGTTCACGATTACCACTTGCTGCTGCTCCCTGCTATGTTGCGCGAATCACTGCCGGATGCGGCAATTGGATTTTTCTTGCATATACCGTTCCCATCGTACGAGATCTTCCGGATGCTTCCCTGGAGAGAAGAGATTCTCAAGGGCTTAACCGGCGCGGATCTGGTTGGTTTTCATACGTATGATTACGCACGCCATTTCTTGAGCAGTTTGCTGCGCATCCAGGGGCTCGAACAAGATTTTGGGCGAGTGACAGTCGGTGATCGCGCCATTAAAGTAGATACCTTCCCGCTGGGCGTGGACATTAACCGCTATAGCACCGCCCACGAAATGCCGGAAGTCAAACATGAACTTGAAGAATTGCGCCAGCAAGTTGGGGAGCACAAAGTTATCCTCACCGTAGATCGGTTGGACTTCTCGAAAGGCATCATCCAGCGTCTAAACGCCTTCGAGAAATTTCTCTCACGCCATCCGGATTGGCTAGGGCGCGTGACTATGCTGTCATTGTTGGTCCCTTCGCGGACACGTGTGCCAGAGTATCAGAATCTAAAAAGCCAGGTTGATGAGTTAATCGGACGTATCAACGGGCAGCTCAGCCAACCTGGCTGGGCGCCGATCACCTATCTCTATCGATCCGTTCCCTTTGAGCAGCTTATCGCGCTGTACCTCCTGGCGGATGTCACCCTTGTTACGCCCTTGAGGGATGGGATGAATCTCGTGGCCAAGGAATATCTAATCTCACGACCGGATGGGACGGGTGTTCTCGTGCTGAGCGAAACAGCCGGTGCAGCGGCGGAATTGGGTGAAGCGATCATCGTCAATCCGCATAATGAAGAAATGCTCGTGGAAGCTCTGCATCAGGCTCTGGAAATGCCCATCGAGGAACAAGAGGCGCGCAACGCGACCATGCGTGCCCGGCTTCGCCGCTATGACACCGAGCGTTGGGCAGATGATTTCCTGAGTCAGCTTGCAAAGGTGCAGGAGGTACGCAGACTCCATCTTCCCAAGCGCCTGCAGGGGAAACTGAAACAGGAGTTGAACCAGGCGTATGAGGGCGCGGAGCGCCGTTTACTCCTACTTGATTACGATGGGACGCTTGTTCCATTTGCCCCCACACCTAAAAGGGCGAAACCTGACGAAGAACTAATCGCAGTGCTCACGCCGCTCGCCCGTGATCCAAAAAACACGATGGTCATCATCAGCGGCCGCGATGCGGAGACTCTCGATGCCTGGCTGGGTGAGGTGGGAATGGATCTCGTCGCCGAACACGGGGCGATGATCCGCCGTGCCGACAGGAAA
Source organism: Methanosarcinales archaeon (assembly GCA_048629905.1). Taxonomy (GTDB): domain Bacteria; phylum Chloroflexota; class Anaerolineae; order Anaerolineales; family E44-bin32; genus E44-bin32. The sequence continues at coordinate 357 of JAIWHF010000047.1, read as the reverse complement.
CAATGGGAGCAGGTTGATGAGGATTTCACCGATGACTGGAAGGAGCAGCTAAGGCCGGTGTTTGAAATGTTCGTCGATCGCACGCCAGGCGCTCTCCTGGAGGAGAAAGGAAGAGCGTTGGTGTGGCATTACCGCCGGGCCGACCCTGGCCTGGGTTCTCAGCGTGCCGTTGAGTTGATCGACACCATCGAAGGTTATATCGCCAACACTTCACTGCACATCTTGCAGGGGCATAAAGTGGTGGAGGTAAAACCGAGCACCGTAAGCAAGGGGCGGGCCGCACATCCATGGCTGTCCGCGAAACCACCCTACGATTTCATCCTGGCGGTAGGCGATGACGTTACCGATGAGGCGCTC
>JAIWHF010000046.1:4670-16242 GCA_048629905.1 Methanosarcinales archaeon | reverse complement strand
AACCTTAATCTTTGATAGCCATAGCTATAGAACCGAAAAGCACCATCCCCTCAGATCCTTCGGCAGCGAATAGACCGTGTCAAGTCAAAAGATAATGTTACCGAACAGTGATGGTTCTGTCATTTGATAATGTTACCGGGATGGCCTTCTCCTTTGTAGGGTTTGGGGGCATAAATAGTGTCTGGTAGACATCCTGGGTAGAGCCTTGAGCGGCATTAGGTAAGGCAAAGATCTCATCTATGAGTTCATAGATATCTTCTCGCAGTTCTCGAGGGTTGGTGCGGCGACGGAGGGATTCAAGCTCTAACCTGCGTTCTTTGTCTAAGACCCCGGTGGCACACAGGCGGTCGAACGGTGTTCGAGCGTCATCGAAACGGCGTTTGATGCGGGCGTGCCTGCCTGGCTGTGGGACGACCGTCTTTTCTTTCAGTCGCATCACGGGCTGGAAGAAGTTGTAATAAAGCCACATGAGGTCATAGAGCTGATTGAGCAGATTGGTCTGCTCCACGGTATCGAGGCGATCGTAGCCCAGATAGGCTCGCACTAGGGTGTCATTCTTTTGCTCGACAAAGCGGTTGTCGTTCTTCTGCCATGCGCGGCTGCGAGATAGCTCAATGTGGTTCGCAGCCTCTTTCCAGAATCGGCGTAGGTGATAATTGATGAACTCGCTGCCGTTATCAGGGTGGACTTCAAGCACAGGAAAAAGCAACCGGGCGAGAATACGTCGGAAAGCGTCTTGCATGACCAAATAGCTTCGTCCCAGTGTAGCAACACGCTCGCTCCATCCTGTGGCTACGTCGATCATCTGCAGAGTGTGGACAAAGTGTCCTGAAGCCGATACGCCGCAGTGGTGGACGAGATCGGTTTCAAAGTGCCCTGGTTCTTGTTCCTGCCAGGGGATGCGGCGGGCAGGGATCTCTCGGGCTAGACGGTTAGCTCGTTCAGGTCCTTTGCGTGGTAGACGAGGCCGATCCCTGGGTGCTTTCTTGAGCAGACGCCGCACAGTAGAGACACTGATCTTTTCCAGCTTGTCCAGCAAGGGTGGCGAGATCTCCAGTTCGCCATGTTGAGAAAGATGATGAGCCATCCAGACCAGATTGGGCTTCAGGCGCTCGGCACAAATGTGATCCAGGCTCTCGGAGATCACCCGCAGGGCGTATTCGACCTGTGGGCCGTATGTTGGCCCTCGTCGGCCTTGGCGTGGCTTGCGGCGGATGGTGGATCCCATCAAGCGTGTCAGGCTCTTGCGATGCAGTTCGGTCACTGTCTCCATCTCGTCCAGTAGTTTGCCTTTCGCATGACGATTTGCTTTTCGGTAGCGCTTCTGTAATTTTCGGAGATACTTGTCTCGTTCTTGCAAGGTCATTCTGTCGTTGTCGGCCATTGGTTCCCTCGGTAACATTTTCTTTTGAGAGAACCATTATCCTTCGGTAACATTTTAGATGAGTGAATGCGAATGCTTGCCGATGGCCCCTCGCCCATGTAGAATTGGGCACTTCTGTATCAAGGAAAGAAATACCCTATGGAATTCATCCGACGACTGTTCGGCAAGAAAACAGCTCCACCACCAGATCAGGCTTCCACCGCCCCGTTGGATCCCAGTCAGGTCCCATTCCCTTACTTTGAGGAGCTGCGACGGCATATCACAACGGGGACGGCACAATCGATCGGTGTCAAGAGAAAGAAGAATGAGGACTCTCTGCTCGTGATCGTCGGCAGCGCGGATGGCGACGATGAACCTCCGGATTTTGGACTGCTTTGCGTTGCCGATGGACTCGGTGGGCAGGAACATGGCGCAGCCGCCAGCGCGATTTCGGTGCGTACAGTAGCAAGCAGCCTGACACGCGGGGCGATCCTCGATCTTCTCGCATTGGAAACCGAGAGACAATCAGGCTCCATGGACGATCTCGTCCGCTTAGCCATCCAACAGGCGAACAGAGAGGTTCGATCACGAACTGAAGGCGGCGCTTCAACACTAACAATTGCGCTAGTAGTGGGTGATCAAATGAAGGTCGGACATGTCGGTGATACGCGAGCTTACTTCATAACCGAGGATAGCATCCAGCAGCTTACTCGCGATCATTCCCTGGTTCAGGAATTGGTTGACACCGGAACGATCACAGAAGAGGAAGCCCTTACGCACCCGCAGCGCAATGTTCTCTGGAACGCGATGGGGAAGGCGATTGACGTGAAGGTGGACGTAGCAACCCATACACCACCTGCGGATGGGTACCTGCTCCTTTGTTCGGATGGGCTATGGGGTGTTATCCCAGATGATGAGATACAAGAAACCACCATCCAAGCAGGTAATCCTCAACAGGCATGTGAAAACCTGGTTGCGGCTGCGAATGCTGCCGGCGGCCCCGACAACGTTACCTGCGTAATGGCATATTTCCCACCTCGACCTTCAACTGCATCCTAATATCTAGTTCGGGCATTCGCAGCGGACCTAATATCAATGAGGTCCTCCTATTATATTTTTAGGTGACCAAACGGATTGGTGACGCCCTCAAGCACTCGACTTCCATAACCTCCCGCAGGGTTCAACCCTGCGGGAGGTTTCTATTAGGGTATGCATCATTGATGGCAGTAGAGACGCAGCATGCTGCGTCTCTACGCGCAGGAAAAATCGTCGGTGGCAAAATCACCCCTGACACATGCGCCTGCAACCGGAAGTCGAGCTTCCTGCCCCCACAATAATAGAAGGAGAACTATTAATTAAAAAGAACGCCGGATGTGGGGGACCATCCGGGCGCTCTAGAAAATTCGGGGTCCCAACTGGCTGTGTGCGGGGGCACACATTTCCAGTTGGGGGAATCCCCTAAGACAAACCCTTCAACCAACACAAAACCAGCAAGTGGGTGTGTCCTGCTTAAATATTACCCTAATCGGGTCAACATTACATTAATATAGGGTGAGTCCTTAGGATGATGCCTGGTCTCGATCTTTAAATAGCTTCTCCCATTCCGCGAGGTCTTTATCACTCATTGCAACCAGGGGTTTCTCGCTTTGGGTGGAAGTGTTTGTACTCGTGGAGATCATCTGGCCGAACGCGTCGCTATGGAGCACCGATGCATTCGCTTTACGCGCCGCAGCGATGACTTCACGATCGGAGGAGACGATCGTCCAGTTCGGCGCTTCTTTATCAAGCTTGAGCAAGTGATCGCGAATGGCGTCGTCCGCCGTTCGTGGGAGGCGGACGAATCTGACATCCACCCTCCCGCTCTTAATCGTAGGTTCTCCACCCGGGACGCCGCGGTCGAAATACACTGTCGCCCGGCGGTTGGTTCGAGAGCAGAAACCTTGCAGTATCTCGACAAGTTTACGTTCATCCTCAGGATCGGAAAGATCGAGATCGGGCAGAGCGGCGATTAAGTTATGGCCGTCGATTATGAAGGGCATCGGGGTTCCTCAGCCGGGATATTTCTCAGGGTTTATATTTCTGCGTATAACTGTGGGTGAGCGGAGATCCGTTCACCTGAATTCGATGTAGTGCTGAGTATAAAATCCATTATTGCGATCGGTCAATTCTACCGCCTTGACTCTAAGTGAGGCAATTCCCTTTCACGGCAAGCTGTGCTATCATGCGCGGCCATGGGAAGCGTACGGCGAGCTACATGGCGACAGTATCTCCTTTATTTGGGCATTAATGTCCTCGTCTCTGCGATCACTGTCCTCATCGTACTCAATCTATGGGATCGCAGATCCCCACTTGAATTAGTGACACCGACGGCGACGATCGATGTGATCGCACAGGTAGACAACGCTGTTCCTACGCTGACCCCTACAACGCCCCCCTCTCCAACGCCTAAAACCTACACTGTCCGCGCAGGCGACACAATTTCTAACATCGCCGAAGAGTTTGATGTCTCGATGGAAGAGCTTATGGCGGCCAATCGATTGCAAGATCCTAACGAGCTATCGGTGGGGCAGGTGCTGGTCATCCCTGAAGTTGAGGGGGCTGTAACGGCGCCCGATGCCAGCGAAACCCAATCTCCTGAAGCAACGTCCACCCCCGACCCGGCTGCCGCCCGGCAAGTTGTGATCAACGGCATCATCGGTGCGGGGGGCTTGGAGATGGAATCTGTTCGTCTCCTAAACATAGGGAATGAAGTCTCTATGGCTGGCTGGACGCTTGATGATGGCGATGGTCATGTATTCAACTTCCCTGATTTCACTTTTTACAGCACCGGGGCAGTGGACGTCCATTCAAGAGCAGGTACAAACACCACGATTGATTTGTACTGGGGGCTTGACCAGGCAATATGGATGCCGGGCAAGGTGATCTATCTTCGCAATGTAAGCGGTGATCTGGTCTCCTCCCTGAAAATCCCCGCGAATTAAAAAAAATCCTCCAACAGCACCCAATTCCAACATGATTTCGCTTTGAACTTCTATCGTCGATATCACAACCTCGACCACTCCTGGGATAAACACGCGCCGCGATTCGCGAGATGGTTCAAATCAGGTTCCTCGGTGGATTGACCCTGCTGGTAGAATTGACGAAACGCATGAACTTAATGATGTGAAAGAAAAACCGGCCATTTGGCCGGCTTTGATCCTGCGCTGATGTTGGAGATGTCAGTCTACGTCCTCTGGTTCTTCTTTCTCGGATGGCTCATCTTCACTCTCGCCATCCTGCATCCCCGTCCGAAATTCTTTGATCCCTTGGCCAATTTCGCGGGCGATCTTGCTCAGGCGACCTGGGCCAAAGATCAGAACGATGATGATTAAAATGATGATTAGTTCCCAGCCACGCGGAAGTGTCATTGCATCCTCCAGAATGTGTCTGACTAATAAAATTATAACATCCTTCCCTTTCTATGAAACCTACTTTCGGCGACTTTCTTGCGCCGTGGAATTGCGTCTGCTAAACTCGCATCCGGCTTGAATTTGTGGGCAGATTATTTTTTCGAGCGAAGAGTTACCCTGGGCATTTGAAAAAGCAGCTTATAAATTAGCGAGGACTGGAAATGACACACGCTCTTTACCGTAAGTGGCGGCCACAGCGGTGGGAAGAAGTCAGCGGACAGGATCATATTATTCATACGCTTCGGAACGCAATTCGGGGAGAGCGCGTCGCCCACGCGTACTTATTTGCAGGACCACGCGGCACTGGAAAAACTACGACCGCTCGTCTTCTCGCCAAAGCAGTTAACTGCCTGGCGGACTCGCCCGCCGACCGCCCGTGCGGGGACTGTGACCTTTGCATGGCGGTAGCACAGGGGAGCTTTCTCGATCTGATCGAGATCGACGCTGCTTCCAACACCAGCGTAGACGATATCCGCGATCTGAGAGATAAGATCAGCTTTTCACCCAATCGTGGGCGTTATAAGGTTTACATCATCGATGAGGTCCACATGCTCTCAACGGCGGCTTTCAATGCGCTGTTAAAGACATTGGAAGAACCCCCGGCGCATGCCATCTTCATTCTTGCTACTACAGAAGTGCACAAGATTCCGGCGACTGTTCTCTCGCGCTGCCAACGGCATGAGTTCCGGCAGCTGCCCGTTGCGACCATCTTGGACTATCTTCGACCCAAGATCGAGGAGGAAGAATTCAACATCGAGGAAGCGGCGCTCGAGCTGATTGCGAGACAAGCGACGGGCAGCTTGCGCGATGCGATCTCATTGCTGGACCAACTCAGCTCAACGGGCGAGAGTGTGACATTGGAGTACGCGGAGACGGTGTTGGGAACCGCGGCAAGCGAGGCAGTACGCGGTGTTGTGGCCGCTTTGGTTGCTGGCAATATTGGCGAGGGGTTGAGTCTGATTAACGAAACCCTGGATGGCGGGGCTGACCCAAGACAGTTCGCTCGCCAGGTTGTAGATTACTTGCGTGGGTTGCTGCTCATCAAGATGGGGAATGAAACATTAGTTGAAGCCACAGCCGAGACTCGAGCGGAAATGCGTGCCTTAGCGGAGGAGATATCGCTTGAGCGGCTGCTCGCAGGGATCAACGCTTTCAACCGCGCAGCTACAGAACGGAAGACTACCTGGCAGACATCACTGCCTCTTGAATTGGCTTTTATTGAAGCGGGAGAGACGCAGGGCGATGATTCGCAAATGAGGACTCCTCCGCAGGCAGAACCAGTGCAAAATCCGAAACCTGCAAAGACAAAGGTTGATTCAAAATCGCCGAAACCGGAGCCCGGGAAGCAAAACAGTGAGCAGAAGTCCGGCCCGGCCCCTGAGCCGATCGAGGGGAAGCTGAGTTTCGAGATCATTGTCAGCCGTTGGCGGGATGTCCTTCAAGCCGCCCGGCGTCATGATCCACGTGTTCAGGCTTTGTTGAATTCATGCCGCCCGTTAAACCTCGCCGGGGGTGTGCTCATTATTGGTTTCGGCAGCGATCTTCTCCGCGACAAGATGGAGAAGGATCACAACCTGCAAATCGCTGTCAGCGCCTTGGAGGAAGTCTGTGGTGCAAAGCTCGGTCTTCGCTGCATCTTGAGCGAATCATGGAAACCGGGAGATCCTGCAGACAACCAACCTCCGCCAATGGAGGATGGGGGGATGGTTTCGACTGCAATCCGCGAATTGGGCGCACATGTCGTCGAAGTGGAAAAGTGGCCTCCGGAGGCATAGAGGCTCTGGTTTCGTTCAGTCCCCGCATCGGCCATTATCGTTCCTTATTAAGAGAACCTACGAGATCGCCCGGATAAAGGGCGCCAACGAGCAGTAAATTGAGAGGGTTAAATGGGCAAAGGTAAAGGGAGCTCCGCCTTCGGTAAAAACATGATGGCACAAGTTCAGGAGCTTCAAGCGAAGCTCGTTCAGGCACAGGAGAATCTTGGGGAACTGACCGTTGAGGTTACAACAGGCGGCGGCGCAGTGCGGGTGGTGATGAGCGGGACGCAGGAATGCCGAGAGGTGAACATCGACCCGGATCTTCTAGAAGCCGGCGATGTTGAGATGATCCAGGACTTGATCCTCCTGGCTATTAACCAGGCGGTCCAAGAATCACAAGCGCTGGCTGCAAAACAACTTGGCCCTCTGGCAGGTGGGCTTGGGCAGTTGGGTGGAGGCGCGTGAGATCCGCGGCGCCTAAGCCGGTAGAGCGGCTCATTGAGGCATTCGCTCGTCTGCCGGGCATTGGCCCGAAGACTGCCTCGCGCCTGACCTACTTCCTCCTGCGCGCTCCAGAAGGTGAAAGTCTGGAGCTGGCGGAGGCGCTGAGGGAAATGCGGACTCAAACTCGCTTCTGCTCGCTTTGTTTCAACATCACCAGCAACGACGCCGATCCCTGTCTGATCTGCAGTGACGCCGGCCGCGACTCATCGAAGATCTGTTTGGTTGAGGAGCCGCTTGACGTTCTCGCCCTCGAGCGGACGGGTGAGTACTCGGGTCACTACCATGTTCTTCATGGGGCGCTCTCCCCGATCGACGGCATCGGACCAGACGACCTGCGCATCTCGGAACTGATGGGGCGCCTTCAAGGTGGGGCGATTCAGGAATTGATCATCGCCACCAATCCTACATTGGAGGGCGAAGCCACAGCGATGTACATCAAGCAGCGTATGGAAGGGAGCGAGGTGCGCATCACCCGTTTGGCGCGCGGCCTTCCCTCTGGGGGCGACCTCGAATACGCGGATATCACAACACTATCTCAAGCGCTTCGGGGGAGATCCGAGATATAGGAGTCTAAGACTCCTGCCACAAGTATTTCGGGATTGCTATCGCACGGGTGGCGGTCCTTTGGGCTGGCAAGGCGGCGAGAAAACCCCGGATGGCTTTGGGTCTTTCCCTTGACATTCTGTTCACGGGGCCTTAAAATAGGGCTAATAAAGTTCACGGTCTCGCCAAGTTTCTTGGAAGACCTGGAAAACCAAATAGTCAAGTGCAGCACAGGCTAAATGAGCGGGTTGAGAAATCGGCCAGCCTCGTCGATGTTGAGTTGTTGAACATCGGCGTTTTGCGCCTAGTGCCCTTGACACTGGTGGGGGCGGGTGGTAGGATTTCGTCCGCTCGATGCAAAGTACCTTAACAACTGAAGAGTGATAGGAAACCCTGTAAGTAAAAAGACAGAAAAATGACTTTGAGTCCGGTCGAAATAGGATATTCTACGTCTTCGGACGTAGTGAAAATCTCTATGGAGAGTTTGATCCTGGCTCAGGATGAACGCTGGCGGCGTGCCTAATACATGCAAGTCGAACGAGGCCCTTTGTATTCGTACGAAGGTGTCCTAGTGGCGAACGGGTGAGTAACACGTAGGTGACCTGCCCCGAAGCGGGGGACAACTCCGGGAAACTGGAGCTAATACCCCATGTTTTCCATGGTGTTAGAGGACCATGGAGCAAAGGAGCAATCCACTTTGGGAGGGGCCTGCGGCCCATCAGCTAGTTGGTAGGGTAATGGCCTACCAAGGCTATGACGGGTAGGGGACCTGAGAGGGTGGTCCCCCACACTGGCACTGAAACACGGGCCAGACACCTACGGGTGGCAGCAGTAGGGAATATTGCACAATGGGCGAAAGCCTGATGCAGCAACGCCGCGTGCGCGATGAAGGCCTTCGGGTTGTAAAGCGCTTTTCTGGGGGAAGAGGAAGGACGGTACCCCAGGAATAAGTCTCGGCTAACTACGTGCCAGCAGCCGCGGTAAAACGTAGGAGGCGAGCGTTATCCGGATTTACTGGGCGTAAAGCGCGTGTAGGCGGTTAGGTAAGTCGGACGTGAAAGCTCCCGGCTCAACTGGGAGAGGCCGTTCGAAACTACCTGACTTGAGGGCAGTAGAGGGAGGTGGAATTCCGGGTGTAGCGGTGAAATGCGTAGATATCCGGAGGAACACCAGTGGCGAAGGCGGCCTCCTGGGCTGACCCTGACGCTCAGACGCGAAAGCTAGGGTAGCAAACGGGATTAGACACCCCGGTAGTCCTAGCTGTAAACGATGCAGACTTGGTGTTGGCAGTTTAAACACTGTCAGTGCCGTAGCTAACGCGATAAGTCTGCCGCCTGGGGACTACGACCGCAAGGTTAAAACTCAAAGGAATTGACGGGGGCCCGCACAAGCAGCGGAGCGTGTGGTTTAATTCGAGGCTACGCGAAGAACCTTACCTGGGTTTGACATGTACGTGGTAGGGATCCGAAAGGTGACCGACCCCTCGGGGAGCGTACACAGGTGCTGCATGGCTGTCGTCAGCTCGTGCCGTGAGGTGTCCGGTTAAGTCCGGTAACGAGCGCAACCCTTACTCTGTGTTATATGTGTCACAGAGGACTGCCGGTATAAAGCCGGAGGAAGGTGGGGATGACGTCAAGTCAGCATGGCCTTTATATCCAGGGCTACACACACGCTACAATGGCCGGTACAATGGGTCGCCAAGCCGCGAGGCGGAGCCAATCCTCCAAAGCCGGTCTCAGTTCGGATTGCAGGCTGCAACCCGCCTGCATGAAGTCGGAGTTGCTAGTAACCGCAGGACAGCTATACTGCGGTGAATACGTTCCCGGGCCTTGTACACACCGCCCGTCACGTCATGGGAGCTGGCAACACCTGAAGTCGATGACCTAACCGCAAGGAAGGAATCGCCCAAGGTGGGGCTGGTGACTGGGACGAAGTCGTAACAAGGTAGCTGTACCGGAAGGTGCGGCTGGATCACCTCCTTTCTAAAGGGAGATCTGAGCGACGACCTGCGGGTCTGAGCTCTACTCCAAATACCGGAAAACCGCCTCTCACGCGGTGATGAGGCGTCCGGTCTCAAAGTTTAGGCTTCCTATCACTCATCAGCGGTTAAGGCGCGTTTGGGCCTTTAGCTCAGCTGGTTAGAGCGTTCCTCTGATAAGGGAAAGGTCTCAGGTTCGAATCCTGAAAGGCCCACTGCAGTGCAGGCTTACCAGATGATGGGGATGTAGCTCAGCTGGGAGAGCGCTGCCTTTGCAAGGCAGAAGTCAGGGGTTCGAGTCCCCTCATCTCCACCTGTACGCGAATGAGAGTGAAAACGGATTTGACGAGAAACAGCAACTCCGGAATTGAATAGGATAAACCGAGCACAATTCGCATGTGGTCTTTCGTGGCCCGGCGGTGTGCCGGGCCACAGCGCGTAAATAACTCGACCTCCGAGGCGGTTCACTCAAGAAGATGGATGAACCGGTTGGGCGGCCGAGACCAGCGCGAACCGCTGGAAGGGTCGTCAGAACAGCACCTTAACAACCGAATAGCCGATATAAAAGAAAGAAAGAGAAGAACGTCAATTTCTCCGCATCACGTTGTGTTAAGCTACTAAGGGCGTACGGTGAATGCCTTGGTGCCAAATGCCGAAGAAGGACGTGGAACACTGCGATAAGCCTCGGTGAGCCGTGTACAGGCTGCGACCCGGGGATGTCCGAATGGGGAAACCCGGCGTCGGGACGCAAGTCTCCGACGTCATCCCTTTGCTGAATATATAGGCTTAGGGAGGGGAACCTGGGGAACTGAAACATCTTATTACCCAGAGGAAAAGAGATTATTCCGCTAGTAGTGGCGAGCGAACGCGGATCAGCCCAAACCAGTCCGGCTTGCCGGATTGGGGTTGTAGGACCAGCGTATGGGAGTTAGAAATCGGATGGCTAGCAGAATGGTGTTGAAAAGCCTACCATAGAGGGTGCTAGTCCCGTAAGCGAAAGCCGTCCGACTCCCGCTGAGTTCCTGAGTACCACCGGGCACGCTAATCCGGTGGGAAGCTGGGGAGCCCACTCTCCAAGGCTAAATACATTTGGCAACCGATAGTGAACAAGTACCGTGAGGGAAAGGTGAAAAGAACCCCTGTTAGGGGAGTGAAATAGAATCTGAAACCGTGCGCTTACAAGCAGTCGGAGGGCTAATGGCGGGTCTGTGTCCCCGGGAAACCGGGTGATGCGCCGCTAGGCCTGACGGCGTGCCTTTTGGAGAATGAGCCGGCGAGTTACTCTTTGTGGCGAGGTTAAGGGAGAAACACCCGGAGCCGTAGCGAAAGCGAGTCTGAATAGGGCGTTGAGTCGCAAGGATTAGACACGAAACCAGGTGAGCTACCCATGGCCAGGGTGAAGCGAGTCTAAACACTCGTGGAGGCCCGAACCTTTAGCTGTTGCAAAAGCTTGGGATGAGCTGTGGGTAGAGGTGATATGCCAAACGAACCTGGAGATAGCTTGTTCTCCCCGAAATAGCTTTAGGGCTAGCGTCACGCGTTTAGTACTGGAGGTAGAGCACTGGATGGGCTAGGGGGCTTATCGCTTACCAAACCCAACCAAACTCCGAATGCCAGTACTCCAGAGCGTGGCAGTCGGACCGTGGGAGATGAGTTTCATGGTCGAGAGGGAAAGAGCCCAGACCATCGGCTAAGGTCCTCAAGTCTGAACTAAGTGGGAAACGATGTGGGATTGTTGAGACAGCCAGGAGGTTGGCTTAGAAGCAGCCATCCTTTAAAGAGTGCGTAACAGCTCACTGGTCAAGCGATCCTGCGCGGAAAATGTAACGGGGCTAAGCCTGGCGCCGAAGCCATGGGAGGTTAGTCTGATAATCGTGTAGTTGTGTAGTTAGTAGTCGGGTAGTCAAGGACTAGAGACTGAAGACTAAAGACTGAAGACTAAGTAACTACAGGACTATAGGATTATCAGACTGATCTG
>JAIWHF010000046.1:0-4660 GCA_048629905.1 Methanosarcinales archaeon | reverse complement strand
TCAAACGATCCTGCGCGGATAATGTAACGGGGCTAAGTTCAGCACCGAAGCCATGGGTCTCTGTCATCTGCGGATGACAGGGGCGGTAGGGGAGCGTTCTGTCTGCACTGAAGGTCGACCGAAAGGACGGCTGGAGCGGGCAGAAGTGAGAATGCCGGCATGAGTAGCGTAAAACACGTGAGAACCGTGTTCGCCGTAAGTCTAAGGTTTCCGACGGAAGGTCAATCCGCGTCGGGTTAGTCGGTCCTTAGCCGAGGCCGAAAGGCGTAGGTGATGGACATCCGGTTAATATTCCGGAACCACCTAGGTGGAGCGATGGGGTAACGCAACGAGGTAGGCCAGCCTGCGATTGGTTGTGCAGGTGGTAAGCGTGTAGGTGTTGAGGTCCGCAGGTAAATCCACGGACTGAGCCGAGGCGCGATGCCGAGCCCTTGAGGCAGAAGTGGTTGAGCCTTGCTGCCAAGAAAAGCCTCTAAGTGATGAAGCTTGGGTGACCGTACCGCAAACCGACACTGGTAGACGGGTAGAGAATACCAAGGCGAACGGGAGAACCCTCGTTAAGGAACTAGGCAAATTGGCCCCGTAACTTCGGGAGAAGGGGCGCCTCCTTATGTGAAATTAATACTGATGGAGCAAGAGGAGGCCACAGTGAAATGGCTCTGGTGACTGGTTAACAAAACCACAGGTCTCTGCAAAGCCGCAAGGCGATGTATAGGGGCTGACACCTGCCCAGTGCCGGAAGGTTAAAGGGAAGGGTTAGCTCCCCTCGGGGAGCGAAGCTTAGAACTGAAGCCCCGGTGAACGGCGGCCGTAACTATAACGGTCCTAAGGTAGCGAAATTCCTTGTCGGGTAAGTTCCGACCCGCACGAATGGTGTAACGACTGGAGCACTGTCTCAACGAGGGACCCGGCGAAATTGAAGTCGCGGTAAAGATGCCGCGTACCCGCAGCAGGACAAAAAGACCCCGTGGAGCTTTACTATAGCTTGGCATTGCATTCGGGCTTAGTTTGTCTAGCATAGGTGGGAGGCTGTGAAACTGGAGCGCTAGCTTCGGTGGAGCCGACCGTGGAATACCACCCTTGCTAAGTTTGAGTCCTAACCCCTGACCGTTATCCGGCAGGGGGACAGTGCCTGGTAGGTAGTTTGACTGGGGCGGTCGCCTCCTAAAAGGTAACGGAGGCGCCCAAAGGTTCCCTCAGGCTGAATGGAAACCAGCCATAGAGTGTAAAGGCATAAGGGAGCTTGACTGCGAGACATACACGTCGAGCAGAGACGAAAGTCGGGCTTAGTGATCCCACGGTACCGAGTGGAAGGGCCGTGGCTCATCGGATAAAAGCTACCCCGGGGATAACAGGCTAGTCTTGCCCAAGAGTTCACATCGACGGCAAGGCTCGGCACCTCGATGTCGGCTCATCGCATCCTGGGGCTGTATAAGGTCCCAAGGGTTGGGCTGTTCGCCCATTAAAGCGGTACGTGAGCTGGGTTCAGACCGTCGTGAGACAGGTCGGTCTCTATCCGCTGTGGGCGTAAGGGATTTGAGGGGAGCTGCTCCTAGTACGAGAGGACCGGAGTGGACAGACCTCTGGTGTGCCAGTTGTCGTGCCAACGGCATCGCTGGGTAGCCACGTCTGGCAGAGATAACCGCTGAAAGCATCTAAGTGGGAAACTCGCCCCAAGATAAGATCCCTCATCCCGTTAAGGGAGTAAGGCCGCAGGTAGACTACCTGCTTGATAGGCAGCAAGTGTAATCGCAGCAATGCGTTCAGCTAAGCTGTACTAATGGCCGAGGGCTTAACCTGTGGTGCGGAGAACTTGACGGTCTTCAATCGGCATATTCGGTCCAATCAATTTCATAGTTTGTGAAATTGTCCCTTGGTGATTAGAGCGGCGGGGGTACACCTGGTCCCATCTCGAACCCAGAAGTTAAGCCCGTTAGCGCCGATGGTACTTGGCTGGAAGCGGCCTGGGAGAGTAGGCCATCGCCAAGGGGCTTTTCTTTTTTTAACTGTGGTCTCAATCCCCTTCTTTGTAAAAATCAGAACTCCATAATTGATGGTGCTATAATTTCCGCCACTGATGAATGTCGCTTTTTCGACTCGATCAGATTGGCGAATTTGATTCTATAAGTGCATTTTCAATGATAAATAGATTCTTACGGATAATTGAATACCTTTCGCTTCCACTCTTGTTTGCACTTTATTCAGTGGCATTTCTCGCTGCGCACAACATTAATGAGGTTGATTTTCAAGATACGGGAAGAGCGTTTGCGGTGATCGCCTTTGCTGTTCCTGTCATGGTTCTTCTGATCTGGTTCTTTGTCAGGGATGGCTATCGCTCGGCGCTCATCGCTTTCATGGTGGTTGTTCTCTTTTTCTCGTATGGTCACATAAGAGAACTCATGAAATCCTTTGCCATCATGGCTCCAATTTTCGGTCGCCATCGTTACTTATCCGTCTTGTTCGCAAGCATTCTCATTCTGTGGAGCTGGTTTGTTTTAAAGCGGATTGACTCACCACAGGCTTGGGCGCGTCGTATCAGCCTTGTCGGTGTATTTGCACTGATACTTCCGATCTTCACAATTAGCAGCTCTTATTTACCTGGGGAATGGGAAACGCTGCAAGCTGATCCTTTAGATCGGGATGAAATCGTTATTACCGGTGATGAAATGCCCGATGTCTACTATATCATCTTGGATGGCTATGGTAGAAAGGATGTGCTAGAGGAGTTATATAGTTTCGATAATTCCGAGTTTCTTATGTCATTGCAGGAGAGAGGGTTTTATATTGCTGAGCATAGTTCGAGCAATTACAACACAACACGTCTTTCCCTCGCCTCATCCCTTAATTTAAATTATCTCCAATCAATAGTTGAACTAGAGGGTATTGACTTAAACCCGAGAACCGCGGAGGGGATGATTTGGGATAATACCGTGAGGCGCCATCTTCATGAATTTGGTTTTAAAACAGTCGCATTCGAGACCGGTAGACCATGGTCCTCTGTCGATAATGCTGACCATTACCTTGAGGCAAGGGATGACCCAAAAGTGGACGCGTTGCTGCCAAGGACGACTTATTTAAATCTATTTGAAGCTATGCTTATTAAATCGACTTCCTTTAGTCTATTGGTAGATAGCACAAAGTTAATTGGGGCCTTCGAGAAGGCTCAGTCAGCGATTGCAAATGAAGAACATCGGATACGAATTGTCTATAGCATGCAAAAAATTCAAGAGATACCTCGCTGGCAAGGTAACTATTTCGTTTTTCTCCACCTCTTGTCACCCCATCCGCCATTTATCTTTGGGGCCTCAGGAGAGCGAATAGATCATGATCGACCATTCACATACGGGGATGGAAACAACTTCATGGAGATTGGCAACCGTGAAGATTATATTGAGGGTTACACTGCACAATTACAATATATCAATGAGCTTGCACTTACTGCGGTAGATAAAATACTGGCGGAATCCAGTACCCCTCCAATTATCATCATACAAGGCGACCATGGACCGGGAGCTTACCTGGAATGGCAATCTATGGAGGATAGTAATCTTACAGAACGCCAAGCTATATTGAATGCATATTATCTTCCAGGTAAAGGTACGGATGATTTATACCCTTCTATTACACCGGTCAACTCTTTCCGATTGATTTTTAACGCCTATTTCGAAGGAGAGTACGAGATGCTCGAGGATCGATTATTCTTTACTGAAAAGAATGGTGGATACGACCTCGTTGAAATAACAGATATGGTAGAGTAGGCCATCGCCAAGGGGCTTTTCTTTTAAATATCGATATCCAGGCAGCTCCATATCTCAGGAGCTGTTTTGGTTTGTTAACCGGGAGAATGGTATACAATCGTTGTAGGAATTCACCTTATCACAATAAGCCATATTGATCTAATGGGAGGCTAGATGCCCGATATCGAAGATCATAAGCGCGTTCACGATATGCTCCTCGGTCCGCTTGAGCGACCCACATTGCAATTCTTGGCGGGTAAGATGCCAGCATGGGTGAACCCGGATATGCTGCTGGGCTTTGGTCTTTTTGGATCGCTCATCACGTTAATCAGCTACTGGCTGACGAATTTCAACAGCGCATTTCTATGGCTGGCCAGTCTCGGATTCATGATCAATTGGTTTGGCGACAGCCTGGATGGAACGCTCGCACGCTATCGGAAGATTGAACGACCCAAGTATGGTTTCTTCGTCGACCATACGGCGGATTCCCTCAGCACGGTAATGATATTTATCGGACTCGGTCTTTCTGCCTACGTCCGCTTGGATATCGCTTTGTTGGCTTGCATCGGTTACTTATTAATGATGGTTCTGACATACATCAATACAATTGTCGGTGGAGAATTTAAAATCTCGTATGGCAAAGTTGGACCGACCGAGCTGAGAATCTTTGCTGTAATTGTGAACATGATTGTATTCTTCTATGGGAACCCATTACTTCGGCTCCCATTTGGCACCATCTCTGCGTTTGATTTAGCTATATTAGCGATTGCGGTTGCGCTATTCATCACCTTTATCGTAAGATTTTAGTTGCGCCGGACCAAGCTGGTCTGGAGTGGGCCAGGCGCCATGATGGCCTCCTAAAGCGTGAGCGACTCGTTTAGCATCGCGCCGCTCCATTGACAGCTCTTCTACGAGCAGTGATT
>JAIWHF010000045.1:0-16292 GCA_048629905.1 Methanosarcinales archaeon | reverse complement strand
ATGCCCAAACGACGAGCTAATTCGGCGTCACTAATACCGGCTCGCTCGGCGAACATCGATAACAATTCGGAAAATGAATTCACGGTCATTCCATCCCAGGTTGCACGCTGTGTTGCACCCAATGTAACACAACTGATGCTTGAAGTGTACCGGCTCCGAGAAAGAATAGAAACAGGTAATTCGGCCACATATCAGTGAAGGAGATCTCAATGTACAAGCGAAAATCCCAACCCAGTCTGCTCCTGGCAATCACCCTGGTCGCAGCCCTCATGAGTGGCTGCGGCGCCGCGGCGGATGCATCCAAATCCATAAGCCGTGGAGCGATCAACCGAGGAGCCATCGTCCCTGCAGAGTCAATCCGTGTCAATGAGTATTTGAATTACTACGAACAGCGATTCCCCGAACCCGTCAATCAGCCCTTGGGCTTGGATTTACGCCTCGGGAATACACACCTACCTACAAGCGGTGGAGAGATCTGGCTGCAAATCGGTCTTCAAGCGCAGCATGCGGAGACAGAGAATAGAACACCTTTGAATCTCGCCCTCGTGCTTGACGTCAGTGGCTCGATGAGTTCATCTGACAAGATGCCTTACCTCAAACAATCCCTGATGGTCTTTCTGGCATCACTCCACCCCGATGACATTGTCGCTATCGTAGCTTACAGCGATAACGCGCTGTTAATCCGTCCAGCCCAGGATGTGGGAAGTGCAGATTGGATACGACAAACCATTGAGAAATTGCATCCTGGTGGGTCCACAAATCTCCATGCAGGCCTGATGCTCGGTCTGGAGCAAGTGGATGAGAATTTCGATATCCGCTTCAGCAACCGGGTCATCCTACTCACCGACGGGATCGCCAATGAAGGCGTCACGAACGCCGACCGCATCGCTGCCGATGCCCTGGCCTACAATAATCAGGGGATCCACTTATCCACCATCGGCCTCGGCTATGACCTGAACGATCATTTGCTTAGCACACTTGCACGGCAGGGAAAGGGCGCCTACCACTTCGTCGACTCCGCGCAAGAGATGGAGAAGGTTTTCATGCAAGAAGTTGAAGGCCTGGTAGAGAAGGTCGCAGCGGACGTCCAGGTAAGCATCCGCCCAACCTGGGGAGTCCAACTGGTTTCCATTACCGGGTTTGACGGTCACATCCCTGCCGACGGCGCTCAGGTTCTGCTCCAGGATATGGGCGCTGGAGACAGTCAGGTTATCATGGTGCGGCTTGATGGCCAATCCAGCTCGATGGGTTCTAGGACCGTCGCTGAAGTCACACTTCAATACATGGACGTCTTTGCACAAAAACCGCGGGAGATCTATGAAGCGGTTACCATGCGCATCGTAGAAGATGGGCGTTATAACCCCCTCGAAGATATTGAGGTCTGCCGCAATGCAACGATTGTAAAATCTGCAGAAGCGCTCAAGACCATCAGCGATCTCGTGGATAGTGGGCGGTTCTTGGATGCCTGGCAGCGTGCATATGACATCGAAGCAGAGTTGCGACGCGTCTCTTCGATTACAGGCGATGCTCAAATGGTGCAGGACGCGGATCTATTTCAGCGCTATCTCATAACGCTCGAAAGCTATCTCGGCTACGACCCGTCCGAAGCTCAATCCACGCCTTTACCTCTGGGTGATCAGCCCCATCGTTGGGGAGCAACACCGATTCCTTCAATGGAGGACCTCCCCACCATTGAAGTCCAGTGAATATCGTCTACGTCAACGACAACAAGTGCGCCCTTCTTCGAGAGGGCGCACTTATCATTTATATACTATTGGGTAGCACCTATCCACTTAATCAAGACATCCTGTTGTTCCTCTCGACGATTTACCAACGATGCTATAACTATTTTCCGAAGACCTATGCCCCCATCACTGTGAATTCACCGATCCGGGTTCCTCTGTGCACTATGTGGCCTCTATCCCGGGCTCTCCCGGTTGAATAGGCTTCGGCTCGCCTTCGATCAGACATCCCCATGCTTCGACACCCTCGCTAAATGAGCTTGCTAACGCTCAATGCATTTGACGCCCACATGCGGCTCACTTATCATATCGGCGCTAGTTGAAACCTATTCGAGGTGACGTATGGAAGTTGGTTTGGTCAAACAGATCGACATCGACGAAGAGATGCAGCAGTCCTATCTGGACTACGCCATGAGCGTAATCATCTCTCGCGCCCTGCCCGATGCACGCGACGGGTTCAAACCCGTCCACCGGCGCATCCTGCACGCTATGAACGCCATGGGGCTTCGGCCCGATTCCCCACATCGCAAGTCGGCGCGCATCGTCGGTGAGGTGCTCGGGAAATTCCACCCGCACGGTGATATGGCTGTATACGAGGCGATGGCGCGCATGGCGCAACCCTTCTCCATGCGCTATCCACTGGTAGAAGGGCAGGGCAACTTTGGTTCGGTCGATGGAGATCCACCCGCGGCCATGCGCTACACCGAAGCGCGGCTGACGCCTATTGCGACCGAGATCATGGCCGATCTCGGCAAGGACACTGTCGCCTTCGTCGACAACTTCGATGGATCAATGCGTGAGCCAACTGTGCTCCCAGCGATGGCGCCAAACATGCTCGTAAATGGCGCCACGGGCATCGCCGTAGGTATGTCCACATCGATTCCACCCCACAACATGGGCGAAGTCTGCAACGCACTCATCCATATGCTCGAGAACTGGTCAAAACTGGACGACGTAAGCATCGAAGATCTGATGAACTTCATCCCGGGACCCGACTTTCCGACGGGTGGGATCATCGTGCGGAAATCCGACGATGTGGATCCACTGGCCTCCGCCTACGGCAGCGGACGCGGCAAACTCACGCTGCAAGCCCGCGTCCATATCGAGGATATGGGCCGCGGTCGCTCACGTATCATCGTCACCGAGCTGCCCTATCAAGTCAATAAAGCCAATCTGATCGAGCGCATTGCCGATATCGCCCGCGGCGGCGGGCTTGAGGGTCTGGCTGACCTGCGCGACGAATCCGATCGTGATGGCATGCGCATCGTGCTCGAACTTACCAAGACTGGCGTGCCTGAGAAGATCCTCGCCGAACTCCATCGCCGAACGCCATTGCAGACGACTTTCAGCGTGATCATGCTTGCGTTGGTAGATGGTGAACCGCGGATGTTGAGCCTGAAGCAGGCACTGCGAGTTTTCCTCGAGCACCGGCTGGAAGTCGTCAAACGCCGGAGCGAGCATGACCTGGCGCGCGCCAAGGAGCGTGAACACATACTCTCTGGCTTACGGATTGCTTTGAATAATTTGGACGACGTCATCCAGACGATCAGGACTTCCAGAGACCCCGACCAGGCGAGTCAGCGCCTGCAACAGCGCCTGAAGCTTTCTGCTACCCAGGCGCAGGCGATCCTTAATATGCCGCTGCGCAGACTCTCCAACCTCGAACGCAAGAACATCGAGAAGGAGTACAAGGAGATCCTCGGCCAAATCAAAACCCTGGAGAGTCTCCTGCGTTCTCCGAAGAAGATGCGCAACCTGATCTCACAGGAACTTATCGATATCAAGAATACCTTCAGCGACCGTCGGCGGACGATGATTGCCCAGACAACGAAAGGGAAACGCACGGCGGTCCTGGCCGCGGCGGATTTCACCCCCGATAAAGACACCTGGGTGGTGGTCACTCCGTCCGGGATGATTTACCGCACACCAACTGCACGCCTGCCGAGTCTCTCCGGGCGCGGCGCCCCTGAGTTGGTCATCGGCGCCAACTCGCACGATCTACTCTATCTTTTCGACGCTCAGGGGCAGGCATCCGCCCTTCTGGTTCACACGCTGCCAGAGAGTGATGATTCCAGTGGGGCGAAGCAGATCTCTGGCGCTACAGCGTTCGACCTCGACTCCGCACTTATCGGTGGTATTGCCATCCCGGCCGATAAGGTCGGCCGGACGGATGGCGGTGGTTTCCTGTTCCTCACGACGCGCAACGGCATGGTGAAAAAAACCAGCCTCGCCGCCTTGCCCGGCCCCTCAGCGAAAACATTCGAAGCCATCCGGGTCGGTGCCGGCGATGAACTCGGATGGTCGGAATTGACTTCAGGGAAGGACGACGTCCTGCTTGTGAGCTCTGCGCGGATGGCCATCCGTTTCTCTGAGAAAGAGGTCCGCCCGATGGGACTCTCCGCTGCGGGCGTCCTCGGTATCCGGCTTGACGGTAAAGATGTTCAGGTCGTTGGAATGGGAGTTGTTCGACCCGATCAGGAACTGTTCTTGATTACAGAGGGAGGCCAGGCCAAACGCAGCGCGCTCAAACAATTCCCGCGTCAGGGCCGTCACGGCAAGGGAGTGCTCACCTGGAAATCCGGCGAAAGCGCTAAAATCGTAGGGGCGGTGGTCGGTGAGATAAAAGATCGCGCCGTCGTGCATTTCTCGCGCGGCGCTCCACGCTCTCTGCGCTTCGGCGATGCACCCAGGCGGGCGCGTGCTTCTTCTGGCAAGGTCATTTTCGAACTAGAGGGGAAGAACCGAGTACGACGGATCTCACCATCCCTTCCTCGATCAACGATTGCACCGCAGCCCGTCAAGAAGGCGAAACCCAAGAAATCAAAATCGAAAAAGGCAGCTAAAGGGAAGACCTCGAAGAAAACTAATCCTTCGACGAAAGCCGGGACGGCAAAACCAAAAACTAGAAAGAAATCCTGAGCCCATGATAGCGCCTAGCGCTGAAGGATAACGGGGAAACGGATACCCTCATGGGTGCACCATGCCATCAGGCAGTCAATTATTCCGGGGAAACCTCAGAGGTAAAAAAGACGCCGATCCCTTACTCAGGGAGCGTGTAGATAATCTGGCTATCCGCGCGCGCACAACCCTTGCAGGCCGGGACAACCTTAGACCCTTTTGTCAGCGTTCCTTCATAAGCGGTTCCACCATACTCCGCGACCCAACCATCGAGCACAAACGCCAATGTTCCTGCAGCGGGAATCCACTCGCCATTGTAGCGGCGGGCAACATGAATGTGCGTTCCAGTCGAAATCCCGCCCTCGCAGGAAGGGAAACCAAGAAGATCACCCTTCTTCACCTTAACCCCCTCGGCGATTCTTCCTTCAGTAGCCACATGGAAAAAGAAAACCACCCAGCCCGTACGCTCGTCCCCATCCCCATCGAGATCGAGTATCACAGTCGCCTCCGCGCTGCGTGCAATCACACCATCAGCCGGCGCCGTGAACCACACCTCAGACTCCACACAGCCGCTCTCCTCTGAAGGCGGGGCAAAATCGAGCGCGCCGAATGGCAAGCTCGTTCCCCAGGCAGGATGCGGACCTCCGGTGAAATCCCATATGCTATTGGGGACAAAAGGCAGTCCAAGTTCAGGCTGCTGCAAGCTGGCAGGGATGAGATCAATTTCCATGGCAAAGGGTTCTCCCCATAATGCGAAATAGGTCTGGTAAAACCCTTCCGGGCTCACGGCCGCTTCGAACTCTTCCTTCCCGTATAAACCTGCGAAGAACTGGTACAGCGCGACAGTGCCGGCGTTCTGCCATGGGTCGGGCTGGACGATAAGTCCATCCGCCAACTCGATCTCTTTTAAGGACCCAGATCGCCAGCCGTAATATCCATCGTTGATGCGTTCCGCTGCCCAGAGCAATTGCCAGAACAAGCCGCGGTAGCTGCGGTCTTGAACGCCCATAGGGTATATACGCTCATCAGCGTCCGGAAATGGCAGGCTCAATGCCTGGCTCTGGTGCTCAAGCAATGCCAACAGCAGTCGGGGGTTAATCGAGTAATACTGGGAGATGATTTCGACAACCTGCCAGGCTTCCCGCTGCCGTTTATAGGCAAAGGTATCCAGGTCCGTGAGAAAACCAGCGCGCTTGAAAACCTCCGAGCGTATATCGAAACTCACAGCGGATGGACCGTTCACTACTTCGCTATCGGGGAGAATATGGAACGTCGATCCTGTAAGCGGGGAGTAATAGGCCGGAACAAGCAGCGGGTATCCCCTGGGGAGCGTAGTTATGGCATCAGGGAGATCCGGATTTTCCGCCCGGATTTCATCCTCGGTTGTGTTGAAGTGAGTGGCGATCGCTGGCAAGGTGTCTCCACTCTGGGCGAGGTACTCAAATATCTGGCCCGGCGAATGCGGTCCCCGCGTGGGCAAGGGTGTCGCACTTACGACCAGAACGGGTTCTTCAGGTGTCACCGTCGTACTGGCAGCGGGATTGGCTGGAAGGCATGCGCCCATGAGCATTCCTGCGCAGACCAGAAGCGCTGTAATCAGAGAAAGATGCTTATTCATCGCGTGATCAGAGACTCCTGGGAAGCGCAAGAGCAAGCCAAGACCTCTTGGCCATCCTTCACAAGAGCACCTTGGTAGGGTTTGGAGCCGGCCCGCGCGATCCATCCATCCATGTTAAAGGGGAGAGGACCATCCGCCAGAATCCACTCGCCGTTGTACATGCGGGCGATATGGATGTGCGTCCCTGTGGCGATTCCCCCCTCGCACGATGGGTGTCCGATACGGTCACCTTCGTCGAGCAAACTTCCGACTGGAACACGATCCTTATGATCAACATGCAGGTAGAGCAGTGCCCACCCGCTGTGTGCACGCCCATCTCCATCGAGGTCGAGAACCACAGTTCCGTTATCAGATCGTACGACGATGCCCGGCGCAGCGGCGACCACCCATTCTTCCGATAGCACACACCCCGAAACACTTGAAGCGGGGGCGAAATCCAGCGCCGCCCAGGCGCTCTCACGCTCCCAGGCCCCATGCGGTCCACCCGTATAGGCCCAAATCTTGCCAGGTTCGAAGGGCAGGATAAGGTCTGGCTGTTCAACCCCTGGTTCAAACAACGGATACTCATACGCCCA
Organism: Methanosarcinales archaeon; assembly: GCA_048629905.1. Lineage (GTDB taxonomy): Bacteria > Chloroflexota > Anaerolineae > Anaerolineales > E44-bin32 > E44-bin32. Next base: position 9,459 of record JAIWHF010000045.1, on the reverse strand, counting down.
GGGGTCCCCGAAGAGATCCTCATATACTCGCAAGAACCCTTCCTGGCTGATTGCTCCCTCCCAAACCTGCTGAGTATGGCCGATGGAGAAGAAATGCTGAAGAGCGACTGTGCCCGCGTTCAGGTCAGGTGCAAGTCGCAGCGAACCAGTATTCCAAAAGTGGACATCTGTGAGTGTCCCGGCCCTCCAGCCGTAGTAGCCATTCCCGAGCTCGTTAGCCAACCATGTGAGTTGCCGATACAAACCGGGGATTTGCTCTTCCTCATATCCCAATGGATAGTTGAAGGCATCACCATCTGGAACAGACGGATCCGTAACCCAGCCAGCGATATACTCGACCATCGCCAGAAGTAAACGGGGATTTATGGAGTTGTTGAGCGCCACTCGCTCCACAATTTGAGCACCTGATAACCATTGCGTGCCAACGGTCTGGCGATAGGAATGTAGATAGCCACCTTGAGCCGCTGCGAATTCCACAGTGTTAAAATCCGATGCGTGAGGCGAGAAAACGAGTTCGCTATCGGGGATCAGCCGTTCATCAGGTCCGATATCGGTCAGACGACGAGGAATCAGCAGCAACTGCCCAGGATCGATCAAGCCTGGATTGACGGGGAGAGGGTCCGGAGATTCAACCTCCACTGGTAAGACGCCAAAACGCACAGCTACAGAATGTATGCTATCGCCAGGTTGAGCTTCATAGAGCAGCAATTCTGGTTCATCCATACTCATCGTTGTCGGCGTAGCCGGGAAGGTTGGAGAGGCAAGCGGCTCCGGTCGCGCCGGGGTATCCGTGGCCAAAGGAATTGGCGTGAGGATAATTTCCGATGGCTCTGCTGATGGCTGTGCCTGGGATGTAGGAGATGGCAACCCTCCTGAGCCAATGCCCCCGGGCGGGGGAACATCTGCTCGCGAGCATGCAAGCGTTGCCAGTATCAGCGCGGTAAGAGGCAGCCAGAGACTCCCCCGTCTGGCGGTCCGACTGGTTTCGTAAATACCCTCAACGCGAAATTTGATTGAATTCATTGCGGCATGCACACGCTTCTAAGACGACAGAACCCTTGCTCAGATAGCCATCATAAGGCCACTCAGCGCCGGACGAAACCCAGCCATCCATCTCAAATGGGATGGGACCATCAGCGGGAATCCACTCGCCATTATACTTCCGAGCGAGATGTAGATGCGTACCGGTCGTTACCCCGCCCTCACACGAAGCGTGCCCAATCAGATCTCCGGCTTGCAGAACCGCACCGGCTTCCACCCGATGACGCGATTCGACATGCATGTACAGCAAAACCCACCCCGTCTGCTCATAACCATCCCCATCCAAGTCGAGTAATACCTCCCCATTCTCCACACGCACAACCAGCGCATCGGCGGCGGCGACAACCCACTCATTGGAAATAACGCAGCCGAACGCGTTCCCGGGCGGGGCGAAGTCAAGCGCCGCCCATCCGGCGTAATCCCCCCAGGCGCTGTGCGGTCCGCCAGTGAACGACCAGACGAATCCATCTTCAATCGGAAGCTGCAAGATCGGCTGCTTCAAATCCGCGGGCTGCAAAGGCTCTACACGCCGTTCAAATGGATCGCCAAATAGGTTGGCATAAGTCAGGGCAAACCCACCTTCACCTACGACCTGCCTCCATACTTCCGCGGGGTAGAGTTGGGAGAAAAGCTGCTGTACACCTGCCGTGCCGGCATTGATTCCCAATCCAGGGTTGATCACATGACCATCCGTTACTATAAATGGGCCCGACCAACCCGCTCTCCAGCGGTAAAACCCGAGGTTTAACTGATCGGCTGCCCATGATAGCTGCGGGAAGAGACCCTCCCAGTTGTAGGCGACATATCCCATCGGGTATAACCGGCTTTGCGGCGACGGTTCGGATTGGGTAAGCCACCCGCCTTGATATTCCAGGAGACCTAACAATAGGAGCGGATTCACTGAATAGCGCCGGGCGACCAAATGGATGATGCCCGCGCCGCTCATCTCCACACCCTCCACTTCCTCCACATAACCACGCAAGTATCCATACCAATGGTCCACCACGGAGTAGATATCCACATAAATATTCGCAGGACCAAATACCAATTCAGAATCGGGGAGTATTTTGTGGGACGGTCCCGGCGGCTGCGGCTGCGGCGCGGGGATGTACAACGCCTGCCAAACACTCAAGATATCTGGGTTGAGAATAGCATTCGCCTGGACGATCTGGTTAGCGGACACACCAAACTGGATCGCGATCGAATTTAGCGAATCACCGGGTTGGACGATGTAGTTCTCCGCTTCCGTCCGAAGTTGCGGAGGCTCACGAAACGGATCCGGTGTGGGGGTGCCGAGAACCGCTACTGGCAAGGAGGGCAGGCTCTGATTCTCGTCTGGACTCAACTGAGATTGCACGTTTTCATCTTGTGAAGCCGGTAGTATTCCCAGCCACGGTTCGATTAAGCGTGTCGTAGGAGTGGGGGTTGGAGAGACACTGCAGCCCGCAAGAACGATAACAAAAAGCAAGGCGGCGGCATTCTTCCGAACATTCAGTGAAAATAACGCAAGTTTTGACATAAGGGCTGATGTTAAACAAAAGGGAAAAATCTATCCTCTTCCCAGGTTAGGAGCGTTTTCGGCGCTGCCGTAAGATAACTCGCTTTATCCGGTTCAAGAATCATGCCAGCCCGGTTGTCAACCCTTATTCCAGGGTAAGGCGTTTCTGCATTAAATGTACAGGCTCTTCTACGTTCTGTATCCGACCGCGATCGTCGACGTATGACCATCGGCCCGGATCCTCGGTGAAGATCGAATAACCCAAACTTTGATAGAGCCGCACAGCGTCGTGGTTGTCTTTTGCTACCGAGATGATCGAACGGTGGTAGGCGCGTTCGAGAAGGATCGTCTCCGCGTGATGGACCAACGAGGTGCCGATCCCCTGCTTCCTGAATTGCGGTTTTACCCGGAAGGAATGAAGGTAGCCGGCCTGTTCATTAGGAAAGTGACGACTCCATGATGGGCGAAAGTAAATAAAGATTTGTCCGATGACTTCCCCCTCAACCTCTGCAACAAGCAGAACCCGATTTCCGCGTTTGGAATCCCGCATCGCATGGCTATACATGCGCCGATAGTGTGTATACTCCCCATCCCATTCAAGCGCCAATAGGTCGGCATCCGTCGCATGCCGAATCCGGACCGCAGTTCGATCAACCATTGGCGAGGGCTTCCTTTACCATGTCCTCTAAGAGCGCTTGCTCCTGCACCCCATCCCGGATTTCTCCATCCAGCCAGGCAGCTCGTAGCTTCCACAGAATCTCGCCGTAGATCGGTCCCTGCGGTAAGCCCATTGCACGTAATGTCTCCCCATCCGCTTCTGGCTGGATAAAGCGCCATTTTCCGAGGTATTTTTCAAGGATTTGACAGATCTCTGGTCGATCATTCAACGCCATGCAGGAGGTGATGAGCACTCGCTCTTGTACATCATCCAGTTTGGCGACAACCGTGCTCGGCGCTGTGGTCGCCGTCAGAGATTGCAGGAAACGGTTGAGGTCAACGGTTTGGAGAATATCGCGCAGATCCGCGGCGGGAAACCGCAGCCGGTGCCCAATCCCCTCGGCCTCCTGGGGAGTCAAGCGGAAAAGCCAAATGGCGTAATATAGAAAATCTCGTTCAGGAGATTCCTCAAGGCGCCATGAATCGGGCGGCTCGAAGGATTTAATTGCTTCAAAGCGCGCTTCAAGCCATTGATCCCAACCTAATGCCGGGTGTATCGCTTCAAGCAAGCCTAGCGATTGAAGCCGCGCCATGATCACGGCGAATTTCGGTTCATTGAAAATCGTATCGAACTCGCTGCGTATACGTTCACCGCTTACACGATCCAACAACGAAATCGCCTCGTTCAGCAACTCCAATGTCCGCTCTACAATCTGAAAATTGAACCTCTGCTCTAGACGGACAGCCCGCAATATGCGTGTCGGGTCATCCATGAAGCTCAGGGAATGCAGGACGCGGATCTTCTGATTCCGCAGATCCCTGCCGCCACCCCAATGGTCGAGCAATTGACCATAATAACGACCATCCAGTCGCAACGCGAGGGTGTTAATCGTGAAATCGCGGCGATGCAGGTCGAGCTTGATACTCCCGCGCTGGACCGAAGGCAACGCTGTAGGGTGAGTGTAGAACTCCGTACGGGCGCTGACGAAGTCTAAATATTCGGGAAGCGAATTAACCCCGAGCGATTCACTTTCGAGCGCCGTGCATAGCTGCCTGTTCCCAAGATCAAGCTGCCATTTCGCCGTTCCAAAACGCTGATGGCTGCTCTCGCGACCACCATAGGCTGCAGCCAGACTCCGCGCCAGACCTATCGCATCCCCCTCCACGACGATGTCATAATCCGCGCTCGGTGCATTGAGGATCAGATCGCGGACGAAACCGCCTACGATATAGAGAGCGTCGCCGCGCTCTTCGGCCTCACGTGCGACGAGACGCAGCAGCGCCAACCGCGGCCCGGTAAGCGCCTCTTCCAATTCCCCTGCCAGGCTGGGTTTGTATTCTCTTTCCAATCCCGTCCCCAGGGAATTCAATAGATCGGTGCGGGTGACAATCCCAACAATCTCGCCTGAGTCCGGATCAACGACCGGAACCTGACCCCAGCCGTGCTCGATCATCACTTTCTGTAAATGATTAACCGAGTCATCCATGCGGACCACAAGATCGCCTGCTTCCATAATACGCGAGACCGGTTGGCTGCCCATGCCATGTGAGAGCGCCCTGTCAACCGCCCGACGGGTGAGTAAGCCGCACACCCGCCCGCTCTCCACAATGGGGTAGCCCTCGTGACCAAATCGCTGCATACGTTCGCCCACGTCTGAGATCTTCACGTCCGGACTGAGCAGCTGAGGATCGCGCGACATAATCTCCCCGACTGTGGGTGCGGGCTCGATGGAAGAACCGAGAAATTCGATCAGTTCATCACGCACTTGTGCACTGTTCCGGTCGCGGATTAACGCCGCGGCTGCCCGGGCGTGCCCGCCGCCGCCGAAGTGCTCTGCGACGGCTCCCACATCTAACTCGTCCGTCGTTGATCGAGCAACAAGCTGAACGCTTCCGTTCAATCCCACCAGAACAAATAAGCCATCAGGGTCAAATACATCCCGGAGCTTATGGGCAAGCGTTGAAATCTCCTCCACTAAACCGCGCACTTCACCACAGGCTAAAATGATCGAGAGACCGTGATACTCATGGGTCTCGATGTTTTCCAGCAGACGATCGTAGAGATCGCGCTGTCCATTCGATAGCGGGTGGTTCAAGAACTCACCAACCAGATTGAGATCCGCCCCCCGCTCCAACAGCCAGGCGCTGGCCCGCACATCCCTTGGGGTTGTACTCGCATAAGAGAGACTGCCGGTGTCCTCGTAGATGCCGAGCAGCAGCAGAGTTGCCTGAACGGGTGAGAGATTCCTGCCTGCTTCCTGGATCTCCTCCACAAGCAATGTCGCTGTTGCCCCTACTTCCTCAATGTGAGCCGTCCAAGTGGGGTCCATGTCGTCGCCAGGTGGATGGTGATCGATCAGGTGGACCTTAGTATCCGCACGCACGCCCTTGATCGACGGCGATGATTGCGTATCGACGACTGTTAGCCGCTCGACGCGGCTGCGCGGCAGTTCATCGAATTCTACAAACGGTAGATGGTCACCATACAGCGTGACAAACGCACGGACATTGCGGTTTACTCGCCTGGGCAGAACGGGCATCGCCTCGGGATCCAGTAAACGGACACCGAGTAAGCTGGCAACAGCGTCGAAGTCGGCCTGCTCGTGCGTACAAACGAGATGCATTGGCTGGATTTCCTTCCGAAATCTCTACCCAGATCTAGAAAATATAGTTGTCAATATCTGTTCGGATTATACAACGGGGTATAAAAGATGCGCTCGGATCCTGGAAGGGGGGATCCTTTCAAGCTTACAGATGGAGCCTTCGCGAGCAACATCATAGGGATTTCTCGGTCGCCGTTTCACGGCTCACTTGAAATGACAAATGAGGAAGAGCTATTCTTAAACATGTCATTTCGAACCCCGCAGGGGGTGAGAAATCCCTGAGGCGACTCAATGACTAACTCAAGGATCTAAGAGAGAGTGAATTCATTCGCTTTCACCCGGATTATCCCTCACCCGGCGTCTGCTCTCGCTCCATCCGGTCAATAAGATTCTGCGCAGCCACATCAGGTTCAACCCCCTGGAAAACAACATCTTCGACAGCATCCTCAATCGGTTTGATGTGGTCTTCCGAATCGATCCACAGCGACAGCGGTACACCGGAGCGCAGCATCGAAGCTATCTCAACCATGTTCGAATCGATGATTTCAACCGTCGTATCGACCGGGATGTGGGCCGCGCCTTGAAAGTCGCTCAGTCGAGCCTGCGCCTCGGAGCTGAATATGTGCTCCACAAAAGCCCATGTCATCTCGAGATTCTGCGGTTGTATCCCCCGCGACAAGTAGATATTTTCAGTCCAAACCAGGCTTTGCAGGGGCTGGTCAGAAGGCTCATAGAGCGGCCAGGGATCAACTTTCAGATTCGTGATCCCTAGCGCATCCGCAAGTTCACCAATACGTGACGATTCTTCAACGAGCCAGGCTGACTCGCCAGCTAAAAATCTCGAGAGATCCTCATCCGAATTCATGACAGCAGGTCCGACGGCGCGAAGATCGCTTATCACTTCCAGCCAACAAATCCCCTGCGGCAATTCCAGGGCGATTTCACCTTGTGGTCCAATGAACGACCCATCACAAATTGAAAGCTGGGGCGCGGAAAAGGCAAACCCGAAATCCAGCACGGTAGCCGTTTGCTCGACCTCGTGTTGATCGAGCCCCACTTCGATCCAACGTTCAACCGTTCGCGGCGCCTCCGCTGCTCTGGACCTATTCCGGAAGAGGACCATGCCCTGAAATTCAAGCGGGAGTCCGAGCAGGTGGCTATCGTAAGTTACCTGTGTCCACGCCGTCGGATGGATTCTTCGTTCAAGTTCAGCGTTAACCATCGAAGATGGATCCAAGATCATCTCACCATCATAGAGGCGCGGACCCCAAAGTGAGGGCCCGAAGATGATCGTTGGCGGCGTACCCGCGCGGCTTGCCTCTTCGAATGCGCTCAATAATTCGTCCGTCGGATAATAAGAGAGTGAAAAATCGACCGTCGGGTACTCAAGCAAGAACGACTGGATGATCTCCTGGAGAGCCTCCATCTCCTCTGGTGCCCAGTCCAGCCAAATAATGATCTCACCGGTACTCGCAGGCGTGGGTTCCACCATCTTCGTCGGGGTTGACGCCGCTATGGGCGTGAGGCTGTCGGGCATTTCCGTTGGAATGTTTGAGACTTCAGAGCCCGATTGACATGCCGACAGGCCAATCAAGGTCAGGCATAACGTGATACAAACTGTCATCCATCTTAGGATAGAATGCCAGGTTGGCTGTTTCACATCAGATCGTTTCAGTAGAACCATGTCATTTCTCGAGAGGCTAATTAAGCCCTGGCTTGCGGGTTGGACCTCCACGCATATCCAACCGACTGAGTCTAACATAAGAATACTGTTGACTCTAATGCGGACGCAGCTCCAAAGACTTATTCAGCATTGTTAGGTAGAAAACCGCCATCAATCGCCTATACGATACACAAGGATGCAGATCTACCCCATCATTCACATACATGCAGACAGGTGAGGCAATGAGGCTATAATCAGCAGCATGCATGAAATTCACCCCCATCACTGGCGGCTCATACAATCTCCCCCGGCTAGCGGCGGCTGGAATATGGCTCTTGACGAAGCCATCCTCGAAGCCGTGGGGCAAGGCGAATCACTCCCAACTCTGCGCTTTTACGCCTGGGACCCCCCTTGCGTCTCACTCGGCGTTGCACAACCTTTTCGTGATGTTGACCTGAAACGGCTGCGTGCGAAACGATGGGATCTCGTTCGCCGCTCCACAGGGGGGCGGGCAATCCTTCACACAGACGAACTCACCTATGCCGTAATTGCACCCATCGACAACCCCCACCTCGCCGGCGGCGTTCTCGACAGCTACCGCCATCTAAGCGCTGGCCTCGTCGCCGGATTGCAGCACATGGGCATGTCCGTGGAGATAGAGTCCGAAAAACAACTTACAGAGGAGGAACGGGGTAACCCGGTTTGCTTCCAGGCCCCTAGCGCCTATGAAATCACAGTCAAGCAAAGGAAGTTGATCGGCAGCGCGCAGGTCCGGCGCCGGTTCGGCATCCTCCAACATGGGACCCTGCCTCTGAAAGGCGACATCACGCGCATATGTGAAGTGCTGCAGTTCGGTAGCGAGGAGGACCGCACCTCAGCCGCGGATGCCCTCCGCAATCGGGCTGCGACCGTGGAGGACCTGTTGGGTAAACCTTTGTCGTGGGAGATGGCCGCGCAGGCGATGAGCGCAGGATTTCATCAGGCGTTGGATTTGCAGTTAGAGTCGGGAGATCCCTCCCCCGCAGAGCTCACCCGAGCCGAAGAGCTGCAAGGCGAACGCTTCGCCAACACCCAATGGACGGAACGGATCTAGCGCTAAGCCAACTTGGTTTTCATGGATTAACCTGGGAGACAGCGTTATGAACAAGGTGAGACTGCTACTCCAGGGTTAATTCTCCAGTCCACTCAGCCATGATCATGTCTGGATCGGTCCAACCTTTTTGGTCCATCATCTCGATAAAGGCTCGGCGCAGGAGCAGCTTCACGCGGATCTGCAGCGCACCCCCTTCAGGCACACTGAAGCGGTAAATGCTAAAATCCTCCTCGAAAGGCTCTAGGCGGGTGTCCTCAACGACTTGCGTGGGATTCCAGTAGGCTCCGGTTGGGGAGATCTCGGTCCACAACTCTTGCAAGATCAACGCGTAGCCTTTCCCTGGCAGCCCTGCTGAGCACCGCCCTTGCTGGTTCATTGACCTCCGTCCCGGGTCTGTTTGTCATCTTCGGGTTGGCGGGGATTGCCTATATAGTGGGATGGACGACGACGATGGTGATCAGTCTTAGGTTCGGAGGCCCCTCCGAGCAGTCGATCTACATTGGCATGTCGAACACCCTCATCGCGCCGGTCACACTGGTGGCGCCCTTCCTCGCGGGCTTGGTCATTAACGCATTCGGCTATCAGGTCATGTTTCAAGCATCTGCCGTAGTCTTCCTGGTTGCAGCCATGATGAGCTTGAGAATGCTGCGCTTGAAACCGAGTCCGCTGTCCTGATTTTTTCTCATATCTTGTCCGCCACTTATATCTCGTCATTGTCGGGTTCAGGTGCTCGTCTCCAATACCGAATGATTTGCCATATATCCACTTAGGTCTTGACCCTCGATAATTGAACAAAAGTTAGTAATAGCTCATTCTCCCGTGTACATGTTGGGAGGTATGTAGATGTCCGATCTTCTTGGGCACAAACTGTCTTATCCTATGCAAGGAATTCCCAGACAGTTCC
>JAIWHF010000044.1:0-16378 GCA_048629905.1 Methanosarcinales archaeon | reverse complement strand
GGCTGGGTAGCGGATGGATGGCTGGAAATTGCTGACCCATCTAAACGGGGTAGGAAGTATCGGTTGGCGGAGGAATATCGGGTTTTGTTGAATCAGCGTTTGTAAAGTAGGCTGGATTTTCAAAACAGAAAAGTACGCTTTCTTCCTGCAATTGCCTTGCTTACCTGGGTTCTGACATTAACCCCCCTCATTAATTCTACCGATCTGCATCCGATTATCTTCCAACTTGGATTCAAATATCGCTTCAGCCTCTATCACTGCAAGCTATACGTTAATCGGTTTTAATAATTCAAATCGATTCCGGTCAATCAGAGCATTCTTCAATTTATCAATCTAGTGCGAGGGAAAGAAGGAGTCCTTCGTTTATGAAATCCATAATCGATGAATCAACACAACCTATTCTCCTGATAAGCCTCTGTTCGGAGATCGAGCGCACCTGATAAGTATCGGCAGATGAAACCTTGGATAACCCATTTTGAGGAGTAGCATCAACCTGTATATGCCAGGGCGCTCGGGAAAAGCCTTCTTTCCATTCCGTCAACGGCACAATTATTTTTAAAGGTAAGCGTGCAAGTGCATCCCGACTAACAAGAATACAGGGGCGGATTTTTTGTATTTCCGCCCCAATTGTTGGATCAAGATTGACCTCCCAGACCTCGCCTCTTTTCATGCGAATTCATCTCCATCGAGAGACAAGAATGCTGTGAGTTCACTGTCAGATTCATATAGTGAAGCCAGAGACTCTGCAGCTTCTACGAGAACTTGTTCTTGTGTCCGTTCACATTCTCTTTCCACTGCCTCTCTTACAAAGGCGGACATGGACATGCCTCTATCTTCGGCATTTGCTGCAAGGCACTTAATTAGCGTTTCGCTTACCATAATATTTAATCTGCGGGTTTTTGGCGCCTCATTTGCAAGCATATTGCACCTCCGTTACACCCAATCTGACTATGTAAGTATTATGCTCAACTTTCTTGCCCATGTCAAGTGGGGATAAGTTGTATACCGCTGTGGCCGGCATGATGCCTTTCAATAAAAGAAAGGCACACTATGATGTGTGAATTTATGGAATATCTTCAACAGAAAATTCTCAATTTCATCAATTTGTGGACTCGAAGGAGGTTTTACGAAGCTTCTGATTGGTCTACATAAAAACCGGCAACGTGGTGCCGATTAGTCCCAAAATCTGACACTCTTTGATGTACCCAAAGATTGGTTTCAAATTCAACTGGAAGGTTGATGGCCTTCGATCTTTGGCTGCTTAACATCTCGTTCTGATCAGGGCGTTGATTTCAGATTGGAATGCCTCTCAAACCAATTGGCAATCGTTTCTATCGTGGTTTTCTTCTGTGCGATCTCCATGGTGAGGTCGAGGAGTTCCTGATTAGAGGCAGTTAACACATATCCGTTCAGTGATAGGAATAAAATTGCTACTCCAATTCCAGTGCGTTTGTTCCCGTCCACAAACGGATGATTGTTGATCATCGAATCAGACAGTGCAGCTGCTTTTTGGAAAATTGTCGGGTGAAGGTCTTTCCCCTCAAACGTCGCCTGGGGGCGTCCTAATGCAGAGAGCAGCAACCCCATGTCTCTTACGCCATGACTGCCGCCCGTTTCTTCGACGAGACGTGCGTGAAGAAAGAGAACTTGATGTGGAGATAGCTGCTTCATGGGGCTCGGGCAAGTTCCTCAAGCGCCACGCGGTACTCTTCAATAAAGTGATCGACCTGGGAGGCAAACGCATCATCCACACCAACAAGTGAACCCTCAGCTCGTGCCTCCTCATAGAGACTTGACGATGCCCTTCCCTCCAGATAGTTCTCATAGATGTTCTCAGCGAGCCGCGCCAGTCGGATATCTTCTAACTCATCCAAGATGGCGTGGTAGTCGCGCGCTGGTATGAGGGCAGCAATTTCCTGACCATGACGCGAAATCAGAACATCGCTATCACCGGTCATAACGGTGTCCAATATTTCGCGCCATTCCTTGCGCGCTTCACGACTACCAATCTCTCGTATGCTGGCCATCTCGATCTTGTTCCTTTCGTTGGCGGAAAAGTACGTAACTGTACATAGTGTACACAATATACACATATTGTCAAGCCCAGCCCTGAGCGGTTTGTTGACCAGAGACATAAGTAACAACCGTTCGGAGACATGGGTAACACTTTTTCGGGCATAACTCAAGTCGGCATCAGCTTGAAAGATCACTTGCAACGATTTTGTAGGAGGGCTCGCTATCAAAGGTATTAAATCCTTAGCGGCGTGCTTGCATCTCATCACGCTGGATCGACAATGTTGCTGGTCTTTATCACCCGATACTGGTATGGTAATTCTGTATTGGAGGGACAGATACCGACTGCTCCAATACTCCAGATGTGAGAACTGAGGTTGCTCGACATTGGCCTAGTCGCAGTGATGTGGGAGTTCATTCGCCATCCCGGCAGAGGAGAAATGCTATGAATTCAAAGGCTGTCACGATCCCGATCCTGCTACTTGGCTTATTTTCCCTATCGGCCTGCAACTTTCCTGGTTTACAGGGTGAGGACGAGATGGATGATCCTGTCGCCACGCCAACCACTGCGCCCTTAGAAGCGACTGCGCTTCCCTCCCCCTCCCCAACAACCGAGGCCCTAGATCCTACGCAAGAACCACTGCCGGTGACGAACGAAAGGATCCCTATCAGTATCGACAACGTCAAGCATCTGGCGATCCAGACTACTCTTCGGTCTGATGTGGACAAACCCATTGCGGCCTTCGACCTCTCCCCTGCCGGCCGCTACCTGGCTTTCTCATACTGGCATGACCCTGAGAAGATCCTGACGGTATGGGATCTTCAAGATGATGTTTTAGTATCGCTGGCCTTTCACGATTGGAATGTGAAATCCGCCGCCTTCTCACCGGGTGGAGGCTACCTCGCCTCTGCATCACAGGACGGAATGGTAGCTCTCTGGGAGGTGGGAAGCTGGGAGCTGATCGATAGCTTCCTGGCCTTTCCGGAGGGAGCAGCCTCGCTCGCTTTCTCACCAGATGGGAGCCTGCTCGCAGTAGGTGGCTTCCGCAATCAGCTCGGCGTTTGGCGGTTGGAAGATGGTGAACGGCTACATTATTACGATGGACCTGGACCACATGTTGTTCAAAAAGTCACCTTCACGATAGACGGAAGCGCGTATTATGCTGACACCGGTTACGCCGATATCACTGCCTGGAGCACGGTCGATGGAGAGCTGCTGCGTTCCTTCAGGGGTGAAGCCTGCATCGGCGGTTTTGACCTTTCCTCAGACGAATCAAAGCTGGCGTATTCATCCTCTTGTTCAGATGCCCATGAGCCTCATGACCCGCTCGCCACCATCGCCATCCGAGATGTTGCCTCGGGCGAAGCGCTGGTCTATGGTGCATTGAAGGAAGCGAGCACGAGGGTGCTGTACACCGACGATGATGCCCTCATCATCACCAACTCTGATGGAACGATACGTTTCTGGGATTCCGAGGATGGATCACTCCATTACCAGTTGCCCCCAACGGGTCATTACGTTGAATTCTTACTCTCCGATGATGGCAGCTTGCTCATCGTCGGGGAAGCCGATGGCGATGTCCTGATCTATGGTGTGGAATCTTAAGGGATTAATGTAGTGTAGATCCTCCATTGAAAAATGGACGCAATTTCACCTATGCTAAGAAAAACAAGTTGAAGACGACAACCTCATGTTTGAGAGAGTAGACCCGACTGGGGTTTAGCATTCTTCTGGCTCCGATTACCTTCAATTTCGAGGGCAGCCAGTAGTTGTCAGCGAATGATGAATGAAGGACAATGAACCTCGACGCGGGGAGATGGAGGACAACGTGCGCTCTTGGATGTTGGTGTGCCTATGTCTGATCATTGCACTTACAGCCTGCTCTGCCAAAGCGGAAGAGCCCACACTAGATACCCCACAACTTGAAACACCTGCCTTCCCGCCAACCTGGACACCCACCCCTCAACCACCCACACAAATATTGCCCGCCACGGAGCAAGGTTTCCTCGAGAGCGGAACACCCACGCCCACACCTACTCCAACCCATACACCAACAACTACGGTCGAACGCACGCCTCCCCCAACTTCTTCCGTTGATTTCTCCAAGATTCGCTGTACTGCGAGCACCCAGGAGGATGGGATCGAGCTTCTTCAAGTTCCATACTTTCAAGATTCACGCATCATCCCCACAATGGAACCCGGCTACGTATACCAGGCTGTCGAACTCTACCCCACCCTTGTACGGTTGACTCGGGGTGGACAAACAGCTGGATGGGTTGACTATCGTTTACTAGCTCTCGATTTTGATGGTCCGGATTGCCTCTACCAGTCCACATATCCAGGTGACATCACTGACTTCGATGATTATCTGTGCTTCATCGTCGCTGACCCTCCTGCTGAGACATATTTCGATCAAGATCTCACCGTATCAACTGGGTCCACTATCGGCAGCACACCGTTATATGTACTCACTACAATATCCTCGGGACCGCATGTAACCTGCGCCGGTCACGCCGGTCCCTGTTTCTTTGTCGACGCCAGCGCTGTCGAGACCATCGGTAGATGTCACGATCTCCCACGTTCGGCGGAGACGATTAGCGAAACGCAGCTCATGTCTCAGCCGAATCCGAGTACCGGTTCGCCAATCTACTTGATTCCCGCTGGAAAGATTGTGATTGTACAAAACGAGAGCGTATCAGGTCCCCCTCCAGCAAACGCGCCTGCAGATGGGACATGGCTGCTTGTCAAGCTATATGTTCAGAACCGTCCCCTATCCGGATGGGTTTGGTCCGCCCACATCAAATATCGATAAACACTAGCTCCTTCATAAGGCCGATGGATGGAAGATTAGATTCTGCCTAACCATGAACGCGGAGTTCCCCAGAAGATCGGAAACACACGATATGTAATTCTGATACTTATCAGAATATGCAGCTCACGAATTTTCTCTACACTCTTGTTACTCTCTCCCTGGTTAGTCTCGTATATCTCTGCTGTCGTCTACGCTTAGTTTTAAAATGAAAACCAGCCGAACATCATCGTTTGGCTGGTATCAAAGTCGGGCAAATCGGTCAGATCTGGCGGGCGCGATAATGTGGTCGGGAATGCGCTGCTCGCTTGTTGCGCGGCTTTGGTTTCCGTACATTCTGTGGGTAATCCGGTTTAGGTACATCGTAGTTAAAATCTGGCAGCGTTTGCCGCGGCAGTTTTTGCTTCATGATCTTCTCAATTTTTTGTACCAATGCCTGATCGTCCGCGGTGATCAAGGTGAAGGCTTCCCCCGTTCGCTTAGCTCTCCCCGTGCGCCCGATCCGGTGAATATAAGCATCGGCAGTGTCGGGCATATCGTAATTGATCACGTGTGAGATGCTATCAATGTCCAGGCCGCGCGCGGCAATGTCCGTCGCCACCATGATCTGGTACCTGCCTTGTTTGAATCCTTTTAGCGCTGCACGGCGCTGACCCTGGGTGCGGTTACTGTGCAAACTGGTCACCTTAAAACCATTGCCCGCTATTTGTTTTGCCAACCGCTGGGCGCGGTGTTTCGTGCGGGTGAAGATCAACACCGAATTGGTATCCGTCTGTTTGAGTAATTTTATCAGCAGTCCCCTTTTCAGGTGGTGCGGTACCGGATAAAGCGTATGGGTAACTGTGTGAACTGGGCGGGCAAGCCCGATGGCAACCCGTTCAGGTTTGTGCAGAGTCTGGGCTGCAAGGCGCTCAATCTCTTTGGGGAAAGTAGCTGAAAACAGCATGGTTTGCCGCTGCTTAGGTATATGTTGGAGGATGCGTTTAATATCGGGCAAGAAACCCATATCAAGCATCCGGTCGGCCTCATCTAACACCAACACTTCCAACTGCCCCAATTTAGCATGTTTATTTTGGATATGATCCAGCAGCCGCCCCGGGCAGGCCACCACAATTTCCACGCCGCGGTGCAGCGCCTCAATTTGTGCCCCGGCCCCAACCCCACCGTAGATGGCAATGCTGCGTATGTTTGTGCCGCCTCTCAAGCTGCCTATGGCCTGGTGAATTTGTTCAGCCAACTCGCGGGTTGGTGTGATGATTAAAGCCCGCGTTCGATTGCGTGGGCCGGTGAGCAGCTTGTGCAGAATAGGCAGAACAAAAGCCGCCGTCTTGCCTGTGCCCGTTTGGGCAGTACCGATCAGGTCGTGTCCGGCAAGGGCGAGGGGAATAGCCGCTAACTGAATCGGCGTTGGTGTGTGATAACCCTCACGTTTAATCCCGTCATTTAAACGGGAATCAAGATTGAATTGATTGAAGTTCATAAAAATAATTTTCCTTGGTTTCAGAAGTCAAGCGGATGTCAGGGGAATCGAGCGGAGCTCAAACGTAACAGCGGCCACGACTGCTGGCTAATTAGTAAGACAGGGCTAACGATAACCGATGGCTGTGCACCTGTCAAGCATCACAAAGCTGCCTGTGAGGATAGGTTGTCCCAAGACACCGGTTGGGACGGGGCAGCGAACCATCGGGCCGATGATAGATCAAGGGGTGATTTTAGGTAAATCGCGAGAGAGTACTGCCTCAAGCGCATCGGAAACCCAAGAATTCAGGCTCTTCTTTTCTGACTTCGCTTTGATATAGATTTTCTTATGCAATTCTGTGCCGAGGCGGACGATAAACTTTCCGGAAAATGGCCGCTCAGGATCTTCCCCTCTCTCTGCACAAAAATCCAAATAATCATCTACAGAATCGTGGAAGGCCTGAAGCAGATCATCAACAGTATCGGCTTCAAAAGTAATTACATCACGGAGATTAATTACATCGCCGTGGAAAATTCTAGCTCCATCATCGAATTCAACATTAGCTAAATATCCCTTATATTCCATCATACCGATACTCCCGCTTCATCAAGAAATCGTCTTACCGACCGAACAGTACTCTTGGAAGCTTCCTTCTGCGGATGGGGTCGGTGAAAAACAGCTCGTACATCCTTTAACGCAACTCGCAATCTCGAACCACGACCTTCTGAGCACTCTGCTCCTAATGCGATAAACAACGCTTCAATATCATTCCAATGAATATTGGCTTGTATTGGATGCGAAAATATCGCCTCAAGAGTATTCAGGTGCTTTTTTCTTAGCGACATAGTATCACGTTATAGTATCATGCACAAGAACATTTCATCTGTGGATTAAACCTGTACTTACGTGGATCTAAATCCTAATAAACTATGCAAACTATCCAGAAGTGGAAAATCGTGGAGATTTCGGTGAGCTTCCGATTACGATTATTATCACACTCTAAGAACAGAATGCATCAAGATGGGTTCTTCTGCCCCCTCCACTACACTATTGGGGCGCTCCGCATGGAAGGCGCCCCCCATCTATTCGTCCGTTGCGTTTGCTTTGCGTTCCTCTAGAGCAGCATCTAAACCCTTCATCCCCTGGCGAATCATGGTCTTACTCGTCATGTCGATAAGACGCTGGCCAATGCTGGCTAATTTCCCGCCGATTTGAATATCCCCTTCGTATTGCATCAACGTCCCCTCATCATGCTCGGTCAGGTGAACTGTGCCGCTGCCTTTAAAGAAACCCGCCCTACCCTCGCCTTCGGCTCTCAAGGTGCAGCTTTCGGGGGGCACCTCATCTTCGACGAAGATCCTCCCGGAGAAACTCCCCGAGATGGGTCCTATACGCAGGTTGATCTCGCCCTCGTATTCGGACTCCGAGAGCTGATTCAATTTCGTTGTGCCTGGAACCAACGTTGCCAGGACCTCAGGGTCACGCACCATTGCCCAAACGTCCTCTCGAGAGCCGTTAAAAACGTGCTCGCCTTCGATCCTCATGCGTCTTTCTCCTCTCCGTGGAATAACTCGAATAACCTCTGCGGACTGAGCGGCGATTCGAGAATCTCCAGCCCATCCACATCTAGCGCGTTCTCCACCGCCTGAGCGAAGAGCGCCGGGACCGGGATGGCTCCAGCCTCACCGACACCTTTGCTGCCCAACGGGTTCAGCGGTGACGGTGTGACCTGATGAGCTATTTCGATTGTGGGAATCTCCGCCGCAGTGGGGATCAGGTAATCCGCAAAAGAGGCGTTTAAGAGCTGTCCATTGTCGTCAAAAACCAGTTTCTCGTAGAAGGAATTGCCAATGCCGAGTGCTACACCGCCATGGAGCTGTCCCTCTACGATGAGCGGGTTGAGAATCGTGCCGCAGTCTTCGACGACGATGTAGCGTTTGATCTCGACCATCATCGTCTCTGGATCGACTTCGACAATCATGGCGTGTGTGCCGAAGGCCGTGGCTCCATATTTCGGACCGAAGTAGGCCGTCGCTTCGAGCCCTGGCTCGGTGCCGGGTTCGACAGCGCCGCGCAGCGGATTGGAACGTTGGGCCAGATCACCCAGACTCATAAATCGACTGGGGATATCCACCACACGGACGACGCCATCCTCGAGCTCCAACTCCTCTTCGGGTGTTTCCAGCAACTCACTGGCAAGCTTCAGGACCTTCCCGCGCACGATCAAAGCGGCAGCATTCACCGCATTCGCAGCGACAACTGCACCGCGGCTGGCAAATGTGCCCGTCCCCCAGTGGAACTGTGCTGTGTCTCCAGTCACCAGGTGCACATCGCGAACATCCACCCCTAATCGCTCAGCGACGATTTGCGCAAAGGCTGTGAAGTGACCTTGCCCCTGGGTGCCGACACCCGTCGCCGTATTAACTTTCCCGCTCGACTCGATCGTCACCCGGGCGCCCTCGTAAGGGCCAACGCCCGTCGTCTCGATGAACGAGACGATGCCGATGCCCACCCGTCGACCTTCCTCCCGCAGCTTAGGCTGCTCCTCTTCGGTGAACTTTTTGTAATCAATCAGCTTAAGTGCTTTCTCCATCGCCGGAAGATAGTCCCCACTATCGATGACGAAGGACTCAAAGGCCTGGTCGATGATAATGTTGTCATAGGGGAATACGTCTTTGGGAAGGTAGTTCCGCTTACGAATCTCCGCTCGGTCGATGCCCAACTCCTTGGCGGCGATATCCAGCATCCGTTCGATTACATAGACCCCCTGTGGTCGTCCGGCCCCGCGGACCGGCGTGGTGAGGGTCTTATTAGTGAAAACGACTTTCAAATCGGAGCTGAAGTTGGGTATATCGTAGGGGCCCAACGCATGGCACTGAGTATTCAGCGGGATGGTCAGCCCGTAAGGATCATAGGCGCCGGTGTCATGCAGAAAATCGTCGCGCAACCCCAGGATACGTCCGTCGTTTGTGAGCGCCAATTCAACATTGTGTACCTGGCCTCGTTCCTGAGTTGTGGCGTAGAAATTCTCTCGACGGTCCTCGATCCATTTGATCGGCTTGCCCATCTTGAGCGTAGACCAGGTGAGCAACACCTCCTCCGGGTAAAACATCATGATCTTGGGTCCGAAGGCGCCGCCGACGAAGGGCGCAATCACACGGACCTGATGTTCGGATAGTCCGAACATGCTCGCCAAACCGTTGCGGATGGGAATAGGCGATTGCGTCGTATCCCAGACAGTCAATTGCTGCTGCTTATTGTCCCAGGAGGCGACGATGCCGCGGTTCTCCATTGCGCCGGCGATGCCGCGTTCGATGACAATGCGCCGCGAGATCACCTTGTCAGCGCCCTCACGTATGGCCGCGTAGTCTCCCTTCTCCTGGACGAGATGCGCGGCGAGATTGGATTCGAGATCATCATGAACCAGCGGCGAGTCAGGCTCCAGCGCGCGCTCGATATCCACCACCACATCAAGTGGTTCGAGGTCGACGACGATGTCGTCCAACGCGTCTTCGGCGATATAGCGGCTCTCGGCGATGACGATGGCGAGGGGCTCACCGGCGTGGCGAACCTTATCCTTCACCAGTGGGACCTGCGTGCGTGTATAGAATTCCACATCCTCGATGGTCGGCGGCGGGATCACCAACGGAGGGCCCGGAGACCAGTCGTCGCCCATATCTTCTGCCGTGAATGCCGCAACCACCCCTGGCCGCTCCAACGCAACCGAAAGGTCGATGCCCTTCAATTTGGCGTGGGCATATTCGCTGCGGAGAAAGGCAGCGTGAAGCATGCCCGGTAGTTCAACATCATCGACGAACAACGCCTGGCCGGTAAGCAGCCGAGGGTCTTCATTGCGCGTGATACGCTTCCCAATCAATTTGGCCATCATGATTCACCCCCCGAGGACATCTTTTCAGCGGCCAATTGGACCGCATCCCTGATGTGTTGGTATCCCGTGCAGCGGCAGAGGGTTCCCTCCATCGCCCGCTTGAGGTCCTCTTCGCTCGGGTCCTTCGTTTCCTCGAGGATAGGGAGGATACTCATCAGAAAGCCGGATGTGCAGAAACCACATTGCAGAGCATGGGTTTCCTGGAACGCCTCTTGGAGTGGGTGCAAATCCTCCATGGTCCCGAGATCTTCAACGGTGCGAATTTCATGCCCATCAGCCTGTACGGCGAACATCAGGCAAGAGCGGACGGGCATGCCATCGAACAAGATCGTACAAGCCCCGCACACACCGTGTTCGCAGCCAACATGCGTCCCGGAGAGATTGAGCTCATGGCGGATGAAATCGCTGAGAAGCAGACGGGATTCGATCGTCTTTTCATAGACCTCCCCATTGACAGTGACGGTAACGTCCATTGCATTGCTCATGGCATTTCCTCTCTCACGCTGCTTGGGTTCCAGGGGCTGCGGCGCGCGCGAACGCTTTCTCGAGCGCTCGTCTCGCCAAGACCCTGGCTAAATGCAATCGATATTTCACGGAGGCGTGGATGTCCGCGCTCGGGTCCAATTCTTCTGTCACCGCTTCGGCTGCTGCGCGGATTAAATCGGGGGTGACTTCCTTCCCTAGAAGCATCTCTGTAGCCTTCACCGCTTCCACCGGTCCATCGCCGACGCTGAGGAACACCAGCCGGGCACGTTCACACCGGTCCTGCTCGTCCAGCGTCACCACTGCGCCCACCCCTACCAGTGCGAAATCGTGAGCGCGTCGTGCCGTCTCTTCCAACGCCCAGCCCGTGCGCGGTGCCATCGGTGGAATTGCGATCTCGACCAGCATCTCATCGGGCTCTAAAACCGAGGTGAACATACCCAGGAAGAAATCCTTCGCCGGGACCCAACGCTCCCCGCGCGCACTCTGGCAGCGGAAACGCCCATCCAGCGCGACGCAGATCGTGGTTAATTCAGCGGCTGGATCCGCATGGGCAATGCTTCCACCGAAGGTCCCCCGACTGCGGATCTGTGGGGTGGCGATTTTCGGCATGGCCTCGTGGATTAGCGGAGCATGTTCGGCCACAAGGTCATCACGCTCAACCTCAAAATGGCGAGTCATGGCGCCGATGCGCAGCTCACCATCCTTTTCGGAGCGGATAAATGAAAGCTCCGCAAGCTTATTCAGATCAACCAGCACCGCAGGTTGAGCCAGACGGAAATTCATCATCGGGATCAGGCTCTGACCGCCTGCAAGGACTTTGGCGTCATAACCATGTTCGGTTAGATGGCCCAAAGCCTCCTCTACGGTGGTTGGCGCAATGTATTCAAATGGTGCAGGCTTCATAGGCTTATTTCCCTCCTCAAAGAACCCTTGTTACCCCAGGGTTGCATTTCAGTTGTCATTCTCGCGCTGCCGGCGCTCACGCTCGATGACCTCAGCTAGAGTCGTCGGTGGACGCCCAAGCAGCCGGCTCAGGATTTGCGGACTGCCAACAAAGTCGTGCTGCTCATAGTAAAGAAACATCTGCGTGAGCGTCTCGATCGCATACGTTCCCAGTCCAGCGTCCCGAGCACCCCGCTCCCAGACTTCGATCGCTGTCCTTTCTGCGGTCACCTCTCGACCCAAACCATCGCTCAATGTCTGGGCAACTTCGACCTGGGACATCGGCTTGGTGCCAATCAGCTCATACGTCGCACCTGCGTGTCCCTCCTCGGTGAGGACGAGCCGGGCAGCTTCGGCGACATCTTTCAGATCGACGAGACTCAATTGGGTTTCGAGCGGATAGGGTACACGGTAGCAACCATCCCTGATCATTGTGTCCCATTGAGCCAGAATATTCTGCATGTATGCTGCAGGCTGCAAAATCGTGAAAGCCAGACCGCAGGAAAAGAGCTGCTCTTCGACCCGCATCTTCTGCCAATGGTGCGGCATAGCTTCGATATGCGGATGCACCACGGAGTGATAGACAAAGTGTTCGATCTCCGCAGATTGTGCAGCGGAGATCACCGTCTGCCCGATCGCAACCTCATCCGGGTGGACATTAGGCGGTATGTGATATACCGCCCGAATTCCTTCGACCGCTTGGTCCACCGTCTGCTGGTCGCGCAAATCGCCATGGACGACCTCGACAGCGCCGATTTCTTCAACCCGTTCGATATGCTCTTTGCGGTGGACAAGCGCCCGTATCCGCACGCCTTTCTCGACCAGCTCCTGGATAACATACCGCCCGGTCTTACCCGCAGCTCCAGTGACGAGGATCATTCAAGAACATCCTAACCTTCGCTACTCTCCTTGAAGGCCACGAATCTGCCCCACATCGATTCGGCCTCCATGGCTTTTTGGACGTAGCAGCCGATGTAATACCTGCCGCTCTCGGCTTTTTCGATGTCGAGCCCCATGTTTTCGGCGTGGACGATGCGCTTCGGGAAGAGATTCAGATGCATATCCTGATAGTACTTATCCAGCGGGTACATCTCATCCCAGTCTTTGCCGAAATCAGCGATCAGCTTGCGGTTGGCTTCCTCGAAAGTCTTCGGGTGCCAGATCCGCATGATGGTGTTCATAGGATGATCCGCGCTCACGGCGTCGACCCCGATCCACTTGATCTGCATGTCCACACACCAATCCGAGAAATCCGGGGAAGGACCGGGGTGATTCACCATATAGCGGAATTCATCCGATTCAGGACTGTTCCACCCGTATTTATGCCATCCCGTCTTAATGATGAGTATGTCGCCCTTGCGAATGTCCACCACATCTTCAATCATCTTGGGTGTGTACACACTCGAATCGCTGACCAGATGTGAAATATCGGCAATAACGCCCGGTCCAACCCATTCTTCCAAGGGGACTTTTCCAATGGATCGACCCGCCGGGTAGAAGTGTATCTCGCCGTCCATGTGGCTCGCCAGGTGAATGCTAGCATTGCAAATCGAACCATTCCTGCCCATGCCGAAGAATTGGCCCCCGACCCGCTTGGTGTAGGTCACGCTCAGTGGAATGTAATTCAGCCATTGAGGGGTTTGGACGCTGAAAGGGATCGTGAGATCCAGCATCTCTGCTGAACTCATGACCTTGATGAACTCTTCATCCTCCATGCCCTTCGGCGCCGTTAGGGCAGAGACACGCGCCCATGCGGTTTCGACCTCCATGAAGGGGATCGGCATAATCATGATCCATGCACGTTGGTTTTTCAGCTTGTCAATGTCGCCGACGATGGATTCAACGAAGAGCAAGTGGGCGTTGGGTATGTCCGCGTGGGTCATCTTATAGTATTCGTCCTGCGGGTACATCTCATCCCACGTTTTTCCGTGCTCTTTGAGCAATTTCTCCTCGGCTTTCTGAAACTCGCGCTCATGCATGCGGCGGATGGGCGTATTCATCGGGTGTTCGGCGCAGCCACAATCCACCCCCACGACTTTTAGCTTCATCTCCAAAGCCCACGCGAAGAAATCGGGTGAGGGGCCAGGATGGCGAACGAGGAATCCGAATTCCTTCGACTCGACGCCGCCCTGCGCATCCTCATTGAAAACATCAGGTTGGTCCCACGAGTATTTGTGATACCCGGTGTTGATAATCAGAATATCCCCCTCTTTGACCGTTGCCCGCTCAGTGATCATCTCGGGGGTGTATAGACTGTAGTCGGAGACCGCATCCGAAATATCGACCACGACTCCCGGACCACAAAGATCTCTCAAACCAATATCGGCAATGGCTCTCCCCGCGGAATGGAAGGCTCGCTCGCCGACCAAATGCGTGCCTACGGTGTTGCTCCAATTGAGAATCTGACCATTCGCACCCTGCCCTCCCCCGTATGCGCCAGTCACTCGTTTGAAAAAATGAACCTCCAGCGATTTTTCCCCCGGCCAAGGAGGCGTAAAGATGCTGCAATCCTGGGTCAAGTCATAAAGTTTGGCGTCGGTCATGGTTTTGATAAAACGATCGCGATCCATTCAAGCCTCACTTTCAAGTTTTCATGAGAGCGAATGTTCTCTCTTGGCTTTTATATCTTGTACTCTTCTGCAAACGCTACCAGCGCCTGCTCAAACATCTCCATGGGCGGACGCACCAGACCGGCTCCAACCTGCCCTACCCCTGCGTCTTTGTGGGCGATGCCCGTATTCACACGAGGGGTAATGCCTTTCTCGACGACTTTGCGGATGTCGATCCCGGTCGGCGTCCCCCGGAAATCGAGAGGGGGCATCGTGAAGTATTTGTGCTCGGCGAAGCAGATTTCATACATTTCCAGTGTAGCGTTTATCGCATCTCTTGGCGTACCGCTAACGAATGTGACGATGGCTGGCGCGCTGGCCATGGCAAAACCACCAATACCTGCCGTCTCGGTGATGGTGCTATCGCCAATATCCCCACTTGCGTCATCTTCCGTGAAGCCCGGGAAGTACAAACCTTTCGGCACAGCAACCGGAGCGGTAAACCATCGGTCACCTAATCCGCTGATCCGAATCCCGAAATCCGTTCCGTTGCGGGCCATGACACTCACGATGGTGCTGCCCTTGATACCGTGAGCCGCATCGACCATGGCTTTACAGGCGGCCATGACGGGGTTGAGCACGCTCAAAGCGTTATCGCCCAAATTCTGTATGATTTGCGCGGCAACTTCTGAGTCTTTGGTCACCCTAACGATGAATGGGGCGAGGATCTTCGTGAAAAGCACCGAACCGGCCTTGTTCCGGTTGTGGCCTTCGTCACCCATGTGCAGCGCTTCGGCCAGAAGCGCCCGGATGTCGATCCCCTCGCTGGCCTGGATGGCATCATTCAAGACCGGAGCCATCACATCCTCTATCCAGCGCAAGCGCTCTAATACGTCGTCGCTGTATGCGCCATAACGCAGCACTTTGCCATAGCCCTCATTCAGGTTAGAAAAGGACTTGTTCCCATGGACCGTGTCCTCAAGAATATAGACCGACATAGAGGAGCAGATGACGCCGGCCATCGGTCCCACAGCCTGGTGATGATGGCAGGGTTCAAGCTCGATCTTGCCTGACTCAACCAGTGCCTGGGCGCTCTTTTCGTCTTTCGCCTTGCCTTCAAAGATCAAGGCTCCAGTAATGGCGCCGCGCATGGGTCCTGACGCCCTTTCCCATGTGATGGGAGGTCCGGCGTGCAGCAGCAAGTTCTCGCGCATGTCCGGGATCACTTCCAACGCTTTCCCCAAACCCATTACTAGTGGACGGGACTCCATCATTCGTTCGCACGCTTCTGAATTAGCCTTATCAATATCCATGGGTCCTCCCCTGCTCGATGACGCTGGCCTGCTCTTGCCAGGTAGTCATCAAACAATGATGGTCTACCTCAATTATCACCCTCTGCCCCAGACGGTCGAAAACGTTTCCCGATCTCGAAGCGAGATCGAGCCTCTTTAAGGCTCTCTTTATAAAGTTTGAGGTTGCGATCCTCCAGGTGATCGAAATTTTGTGGATGTTTGCTGCCCCAGGTGATGTAGCGAAGGGGATCGGGATCAAGGCGAGCGGCGATGATTTCTTCGGTGCCGCGTGCCTGCGCCAATCGCCAGGCGATCGGGTTGACGATCATACTATGGCCAAAACCGAAGTTATCCTTCGCATCCCTTCCAACCAGGTTGCTGGCAATGACATACACATGGTTGTCGTAGGCTCGCGCGGAATTTGTCATGAGCCAAATATCGAAACTGCGCTGCAGTGCGGATACACGGACGATCATCTCAGCGCCCTTCACTGCCAGTATGCGCGACAGCTCCGGGAAATCTCCATCGTAGCAAATGATCATGCCCAGGGTACCCAGCTCGGTTTCATATACATCAGCGCGATCACCCACAAGCGCCCATCCACCGTGATCGCGTCGCTCCCAGGGCGCGGGGTGAGTTTTATCGTAGATGCCTATTATCTCTCCATCCGGACCTATCAAGATCGACGAATTGTAGACGTCTCCGCGCACGGATCCCCGACGGTACGATGGCCAGACGACATAGACGCCAAGCTCATCCGCAGCTTCCTGGATCCCCTGGGTGATCAATCCCGGAGCTTCGTCGACCAAGTCCCATAAGCCCTCAGCATCCAAGCCGGTCTCATAGCCGGTCGTCACCGTCTCTGGAAAAACGACAAGCTCGGCTTCATTTTCGCTCACAGCCTTCTTCAACCAGCTCATACCCTTCGATACGTTCGC
>JAIWHF010000043.1:0-16516 GCA_048629905.1 Methanosarcinales archaeon | reverse complement strand
CTTGCGGACCATTTAAGATCTGAAGGATCCTGCCGGGTTTAAGACCACTGCCTCCGACCATTACCTCCCATGTCATATCCCCCAACCGCTGCAGCAGCAAAACCTCGGCGCGCCCACCCCCCGGGATTTTCTGGGCCTTCAGTCGAGCGGGGATGACCCGTGTCTCGTTGAGCACCAGGACATCCTTCGCGTTGAGATAGTCGGGAAGCTGGTGGAAAATCCGGTGTTCCACATTTTCATCGTCTCGTTTAAATACGAGTAAGCGAGAGCTATCCCGTGGTTTCGCGGGTCTCTGGGCTATGCATTCTTCAGGTAGGAAGTAATCGAAATCCGTTGTTCGCACGGGTTACCGGTTAAGGAAACGGAGCAAGATATTGAGCGCTAAGGTTAGCAGCAGGCTCAGGATGATTGAGGTTGCCAGAGGGATGAAGCATGAGAATCCATCTCTTTCGATGTGAATATCCCCTGGAAGACGGCCAAGAGGTAGATCGAAACGACCTGCCAGCCACAAACCAATGCCGGTGATGATGATTACAACCCCGGCGAGAATTACCCAACGTGCGATGGTGGAGAGGTCCATTATCCTTCGGCGCGACTCATGGTTCTGGAAGACGTGTCTGCGATGAGCCTTGATACGGCAATCCGAGATGCTCGTATGCTTTTGGCGTGGCAACGCGACCCTGCGGGGTTCGATCGATAAATCCGAGTTGGAGAAGGTAGGGCTCGACGACATCCATAATCGTGTCTGGCTCTTCGCTGATCGATGCAGATATTGTTTGAAGACCCACGGGTCCGCCATTGAACTTCCGAATAATTGTGTCCAGGACTCGGCGGTCCGAATCGTCCAGGCCGAGGTCGTCGATTTCCATCAGGGCTAAGGCCTGTCTTGCGATTTCTTGAGTAATTCGACCATCGGCTCGCACTTCAGCGAAGTCGCGGACCCGGCGAAGCAAACGCAGAGCGACACGTGGAGTCCCTCGCGCACGGCAGGCGATTTCTCTGATCCCTGCTTCGTCCATACTCACGTGGAAAACTCCAGAAGCTCTGCGTACGATCCCCACCATAGATTCCTCGTCATAGAAATCCAACCGGTGAATGGCTCCAAAGCGGGCTCGAAGAGGGGCGGTCAGAAGCGCAAGGCGAGTTGTGGCGCCTACGGTAGTAAAACGGGGAAGCTTCAGACGAATTGAACGTGCACTTGGTCCCTTGCCGATTGTCAGATCGAGTGCGAAATCTTCCATAGCAGGGTAAAGGATCTCTTCGACTGCACGCCCGAGGCGGTGGATCTCATCGATGAAAAGGATGTCCCCCGCTTGCAGGTTGGTGAGGATTGCGGCGAGATCTCCGGCTCGTTCAATCGCTGGACCGGAGGTGATCTTCAAATTAACACCCATCTCTACGCAGAGGATATGAGCAAGCGTCGTCTTCCCCAGACCTGGAGGCCCGTAGAAAAGGACATGATCAAGCGCCTCGTTACGACCCTTTGCCGCCTCGATCAGAATTGAGAGGTTTTGCTTAACCCGGTCTTGCCCGATCATTTCATGCAAGTAACGCGGTCGGATAGGGACTTCGTTATGATCATCCCCTTGGTTGTCTGGGGACACTATTCGATCCTCTTTTTCACTCACGATATCGATTATACAGGATGCTTGGTTTGCGCGAAATCAACTCAACAGCGATGGATTCGCTAGTTGTCTTCCCGAGTTATGAGCTTCACTAAGAAGTGTTCCGCGAAGATTGGGTCGAGAGTGATCCCAAGTGGAAGGTAGGCTTCTGGCGGAATACCAATGTCTGTCAGGTAAAGGTCGTACATGGAAGGATCAAGGCCGCGTTTGGGTAACGCCAGTGTGACCGTTCTGTCAGCTCGTATCGATACGCCCGGGCTTTCACCTGTCGTTGCATCAACACCAGAGGGGATATCGAGTGCGACTACTTTCTTTGCCCACCGGTTACTTGCTTCGATTAACAGTGCGGTGTTGCCGCGCGGCGCGCCTTGCAGGCTGTAGCCGATCAATGCGTCGATGATAACGGTTGCTTCGGAGATCAACTTCTCTGAATCTTCTAATCCTGCTGCGATAATCCCCGCTGACGAGAGGATGGCGAACTGCGCTCCCGCCGCTCCTTCCAAGGCCTCCGCAGGTCTGGTCATAAGGAGTTGGACCCTGAACCCTCGATTGTGGAGGTGTCGGGCGCAGCACAGGCCGCCACCTCCATTCCCACCCGATCCGGCGAGGATGGTGATTATTCCTGTTGTCCCAGCGAAGGTATCAATAACGTGAGAAGCCAGGTTTCTTCCCGCATTTTCCATCATTTGGAGAACACCAAGCTGGAAATCCTGGACAGCAATTCGATCGACTTCTCGCATTTCGTCTTCTGTAACGGATGGAATTTCTCTTCCGTCCTCAGCGAGGAAAGTTGCTCGCATCTTGCTTAGCTCCATGTTGGGAATCTTATCGATGCCGGCACTCATGACTTTTTCCCCTCGAAGAACGCCTATGGCGTCATGATCACAGACGACTAGAGTTAATGCTGGTCTAGGGGGGCGATAACCTGGGAACCGATTAATGAGACGATATCACGGTTTAGCTATAGAACCGGAACCATCTCTTTGTGATATTCAGCGAGAAAATAAATCTGATTTCCTCGACAGCAAGCCCAATAGCGTAGTTAGTATTTCACGACAGGAGGGAGTTTTTTGGCTTGGGTTACCCAGGATTTTACTTGTTTTGGCGAAGGAAGCCTGCGAACTAGGGCTTTCTTCTCATTGATCTCAACGAGTGCATCGAAAAGGTTCTCTGGCGTGCGATGACGGAGTTCTTTCACTGTATCTACACCGGCTTCTTCGAGGAGATCGCTATATTCTTCTCCTATCCCTTTTATACGCATAAGGTCAGCGAGATTTACCCATTCAAGGACAAGCTTCTCAGAGATTCCGGTCTCATCAGCCAGATCCTTTCGCCCTCGTTTATCGGCACCAATCTGGAGGAGCCGACCTGTAGATCGAACTCCCACTGCTTGTAGTTTCTTTGCGAACTTTGGCCCAATACCTTCGATGTCAGCGATCTTCGCCATGCAATACTCCTCCTGTAATTTCTTTTAATAACCCGATGCATTCTAAAAGCGTATCGGATATTGGTCAATGCCTCTCTGGGTCTTGCTTACCCTAAATGTTGTCAACAATAGGTGGGAGAAGTAGAACTTGGGAACTGGTTGACGCCGTCTAGGTCCTTATCTATACTGACTAGTGTGCTCGTTTTCATTGAAGCATCTCTTGACGGGTTCTAAGATTACACAGCAAGAGCGAGCGCGTCGTGGCGTTTGTCAACACGAAGCAGCAGACACATGTTATCCGACCCTTGAAGTAGATAGGATGGAGGCATTCCCTGGCTATAGGAATTGGGTTGCCACAAGTAAAGGCAGCATTGGAGCGCAAGGCCAGTGCTGTTCAGCAAGAATTCATCCAACTGAGTAAGCAGTTGGATGATCTTGGGCGACAGATACCGGATGCTGATGAAGAAGAGAAGAAAACGATTCGTGAGCAGCAGCAAGCCCTCCGGGTTGAACAGCAGCAGATAGCAGAGGATGTGAATCTCTGGCGAAGGCGTGCGCGCGAAGTGACTCAAACGCCTGGAACAACCAGCTTAAGATCTTACTTGAATGACTTACTTGAGTTTAACGAAGAGCTGGTAACCCCGGCTGTCCAAAATGCGTTAACCCTGATGGATACGCCTCCTGATGAGCGAGGCTTTACTGAAGAGCAGCCAATTTTATCTCAACAAACTCCTGTTGGCCGCTTGCTTGAGCGTGCAAGAACTGAGTATGACCTACGCGTAAGCGACCCGGCGATTCGGATGAGGGAAGCAATCGCCTTCGCCAACCGCGAGGGTATGGCTCAAGATGAAAATAGCGTTGCTGAGATTGTCGCGGCGATGGATGATCCTGACCCACTTGTTCGTGAATTAGCGATATTCACAACCATCCAGCTACTCCGATTCCGTGCGCTTCGTCTGGCAGACTTGGAGGAGGCACATGCCGCCGTCCAACAACTGACGCAGATACCGCACCCAGCAATAGTCCCGGTGTTGATAGAGATCGTTGAGCAGCCCCGGGTGGGCTACATCCAGGAGGGTGGCGAGTCCAAGCAAGCTGATAATAGTCGGTCACGAATGGTAGCCTTATTGAAACTGGTTGAGTGGCATACTGCAGAAGCGCAGATTGCGCTTCAGAAATTGAAATTCGACCGTGACCCCCATATTGTGAAAGCCGCGCAGCGGGCCTTAGAATTATTTCCTGGACGATGGAATGGAGAGTTCCCGGGCAAGAAGAATATGTCTGAACCTAGTGGGTGATCGCACATTCAGCTAAGTTTCTCTTGACACACCTAGGTTATTCGTTATAATTCCACTCGTAATCGTCGTGATAACCGATTTGTTGGTCGGCGTAAGAAGCGCTTGAGGTTAAAAGACGCCTCATGCGCTTGTTTTCGTTTGCACCCACAGTAGCACGGATGTTCGAATAAGGTCGCCGATACATTTCAACCATCGCCACGCGCGAGGGAGTAGATTAGTGGATTCTAAGGGATTTCGAGCGCTCCGAATCAGCCTAGCATCACCGGAGACCATCCGTAATTGGTCACATGGCGAGGTATTAAAGCCAGAAACGATTAACTACCGCAGACTACGACCGGAGAAAGACGGTCTCTTCTGTGAAGCGATATTTGGGCCGACGAAGGATTGGCAGTGCTATTGCGGCAAGTACAAGAACATCCGCTTCAAAGGGATTACTTGTGAGAAGTGTGGAGTTGAGGTTACTCGCTCTTCTGTTCGCCGAGAACGGATGGGGCATATTACTCTTGCCGCCCCGGTAGCACACGTTTGGTATACACGGCGGGTTCCATCCTACCTTGGATTACTCCTGGATATCTCCCGTCGCAATCTTGACCGCGTTTTGTATTTCGCCCAGTACGTCGTCACTTATGTCGACGAAGATGCGAGGGGCAAGGCGTTAAAGCGTATTGAGGAAGCGCTAGATCTCCGGGCGAAAGAAGAGAAGGAAGCGCTCAAACAACGCCGGGCGGACATCAGAGCGGAGAAGAAAGAAAGACTTGCAGAGATCAGCAATAGGAAGAAAGAGATACAGGCAGCCTATGATGAAGAGGTTGCGGAGGAAATTGCCCCAGTTATGCGCGAAGGACAGCGTCTGGAAAGCAGTCTGTCCGACAAGCAGGGAAAGACCATTCGCAGTCCGATTCACTTCCAGGCTCTTGATGTAGCTATTGCCGAGAAAGGTGATGAGATCAACAAGGACCATCTTAAGAAGGTCCAAAAGGCGGTGAGATCCCACCTTGACAAGGTTGAATCGGCATTCAAGGAGCAGCGCAATCAAAAACTCGCAGCCCTCAAGATGGAAGTGGAAACGGTAAAAGCTGACACAGATCTTGCGCTTTCTCAAATCGAAGACACCATCATCGACGAAGGGGTCGAGACATTAGAGCAACTAGAAGAAGATCGTGAAGAGTTGGAAAGCATCGACCAGATGCTTTTTCTGGGCGAGACGCGCTACCGTGAATTGAAGTCGAAGTGGGGGCAGGTCTTCCGGGCGGATATGGGCGCAGAATCTTTCTTTGAGATTCTCCAGCATATCGATTTGGCTCAACTTGCTGAAGACCTGTGGACTGAAGTACGTACCACGCGAAGCAAGCAGCGCAAGAAGAAAGCTACCAAGCGTCTCAAGGTTGTCGAAGCATTTCGGCGATCCGGAAATCAACCCGAATGGATGGTCATGACAATATTGCCTGTCATTCCTCCAGATCTTCGCCCCATGGTCCAGTTGGATGGTGGTCGGTTTGCTACCTCTGATCTCAACGATCTCTACCGAAGGGTGATTAACCGGAACAATCGTCTAAAGCGTCTTGTAGAGCTTGGTGCTCCAGATGTGATCGTCCGCAATGAGAAGCGAATGCTTCAAGAAGCGGTTGACTCTCTGATCGATAATTCGCAACGCGGTAAAGCGCTGTCACGTCGAGGCAGGCGGGAATTGAAATCCTTGAGCGATATGCTAAAAGGAAAGAAAGGTCGTTTCCGCCGCAATTTGCTCGGTAAACGCGTAGATTATTCAGGCCGCTCGGTCATTGTGATCGGACCGGATCTCAAGCTATCTCAGTGTGGTTTACCAAAAACAATGGCCCTTGAACTTTATAGGCCTTTCGTGATATCCAAGCTAGTGGCTTATGATTTCGCCGCGAACGTGAAGGGCGCTAAGCGAATCATTGAACGAGAACGCCCCGAGGTGTGGGGTGTCTTAGAGGAAGTAATTAAGGATCGCCCTGTTCTGCTCAACCGGGCGCCAACGCTCCATAGACTTGGTATTCAAGCTTTTGAGCCGGTTCTCGTTGAGGGGAAGGCAATCCATTTGCACCCACTTGTCTGTGCTGCATTCAACGCGGACTTCGATGGCGACCAGATGTCGGTTCACCTACCTTTATCTCAACGGGCGGTTACTGAAGCTCGAGAGTTGATGCTTTCCTCAGTCAATCTTCTTAAACCCGCGGATGGCGAACCGGTTGTCGGTCCCACAAAAGACATGGTCCTCGGGGTTTATTACCTGACGATGATTAATGAGGGCAAAGAGCATGTAGGCGCTGGCAAGGCCTTTTCTGACATGGATGAGGTCGAAATGGCGTATGCCCTCGACCAGGTCAGTATCCATGCCCCCATTAAACTTTCCGCAGCGACATGGTACGACGAGAACGACGAGCGCTTAGCAACGCAAGAGGAGCGCATCATCGACACAACGGTTGGGCGAGTAATCTTCAACCGGATACTCCCTGAAGAACTTCAGTTCGTCAACCGGGTTCTTGACAAAGGGGCTATCCAAGATCTTGTAGGAGACGTCTACAGGTTCTTACACGAAGATGGTACACCTGAGGTTGTTGACGCAATCAAAGACATTGGCTTTGCCTACGCAACCAGATCTGGGACGACGATCGCCATTTCCGATATCACGGTTCCGTCATCGAAGCAGGAAATCATTGCGGCAACTCTCGAACAAACCGAAGCGGTTCGAATGGATTACCGCCGTGGACTCCTGACAGAACAGGAACAGACGGAGAGGATTATCGATCTATGGCAGAAAACTACAGCGGCAGTCGCTGAAGCGGTTGAGGAAGCCATGGACCCGGCAGGGAATCTAAGCATGATGGCGATTTCTGGCGCCACGAAAGGTGGGTTCGGTGCGATTACGCAGCTCGCCGGGATGCGCGGTTTGATGGCGGATCCAGCAGGCCGAATTATCCCCTTACCGATCCGATCCAGTTTCCGAGATGGATTAACCACGTTGGAATATTTCATCTCTACTCACGGCGCCCGAAAGGGTCTAACGGATACTGCTCTCAGGACTGCAGATGCTGGATACCTGACCCGACGTTTGGTGGATGTAGCCCAGGATATGATCATCAACGCCGAGGATTGTGAGACGGAGAAAGGGATCTGGATCCGGCGGTCGGATGATGTTGCCGGTCAGGAGTTCGCCCCACGCCTATATGGACGATTTGCAGGGAGCAAAATTGTAGATCCTGATACCGGCGAAGTGCTGATTAAAAAAGGTGCCATGATTAGCCTGGAGTCTATTAAAACAATAGCGGCGTCGGGTGTTCAAGAAGCTTTCGTCCGCTCACCTTTGACCTGTGAGCTGCAATTCGGGATGTGCCAGCAGTGTTATGGTATGGACCTTGGCCGAGGCAATGTGGTTGAGCTTGGATCAGCCGTCGGCATCGTAGCGGCGCAGTCGATCGGTGAGCCGGGCACGCAGCTAACCTTGCGCACGTTCCACACTGGCGGTGTTGCTGCAGGGGGAGACATCACAACGGGTCTGCCGCGTGTTGAGGAGTTGTTTGAAGCGCGGAAGAAACCTAAGGGTGAAGCTGTGATCGCTGAGATTTCAGGAACGATCCAAGTCCTGAGCCCTGAGGTTCCGGATGGTCCCCGGGTGGTTCATGTCGTCAATAGTGAATTGATCAAGGATGAATACAACGTCCCGGGTAATTGGTCGTTGCGAGTAGAAGATGCGGATGAGATCGAAGCAGGAGCGCTTATCGCCAAGCGTGGCGAATCGGAGATCACTGCCAGTCACGCAGGACGAGTGAACATCAAGGATCGAAAAGTCACCGTCTCTTACGATCTCTTGGAAGAGGAATCCTATGACATCCCCGCAAGCGCACGCCTGCTTGTGAAAGAGGGGGACAAGGTTGAGGCAGGCTTCCAGATGACTGAAGGCTCGTTGAATCCTCACCGCATCTTAAGCATTCTTGGACGGGAGGCGTGCGAGCTTTATTTGCTGACCGAAGTTCAGAAGGTCTACCGCTCACAGGGTCAGAATATCAATGACAAGCACTTCGAAGTCATCACTCGCAAGATGCTTTCTAAGGTTCAGATCACGCAACCAGGGGGCACGGACCTGCTTCCGGGCGATCTCATCGATCGATATTACCTGCAGAGGATGAATGAACAAGCGCTGAAAGATGGGGAACAGCCGGCGCAGGCCATGCAAGTTCTACTTGGGGTTACCAAGGCTTCGCTGAGCACTGAATCCTTCCTCTCGGCATCGTCCTTCCAGCATACGATCAAAGTGCTGGCAGGCGCAGCAATCGAGGGTAAAATCGACTACTTGCGTGGTCTAAAGGAAAACGTGATCATCGGCAAGCTGATCCCAGCGGGCACCGGCTTCCCCGGCAAAGAAGTCGCTTTGCACGATGAGAGAATAGACGGGGAATTCGAATCACCCCCTGAATCACAGCCTGAGGATGAAGTCGTTGAAGCAGAGGTTGCTGTAGCCGATTAATTGGAAGGGTTGTCTTTAAACTAATCGTTGACAGGTTGGTAACACACTCGTTATAATGCTACGTCTGCCCCAGCGCAAAGACGTTGGGGCGGGTGTATGAATCCCCAACTTCCCCGCCGGCCGGCAGTTGCCGTAACAATTGCTGCGGGTGCGGTGGTGAAGCGAAGCTGGAGGAAGTGAATGAAGTACGCAATCGTAAGTTCCGGCGGTAAGCAATACATCGCCCGGGAAGGGGAGCCCATAGAAGTCGATCGGATGCAGCTCGAAATAGGTGCACCGGTTGAGTTTAAGGAAGTGCTCCTTGCAGTAGATGGCTCTACAATAAAAGTCGGCACGCCGCTGATCAAAGGGGCTTCGGTTAAAGGCAAAGTGCTCGACCAGGTAAAAGCCAAGAAGATCATCGTCTTCAAATATATCCCGAAGGAACGATATCGTCGCAAGAAGGGTCACCGGCAGCAGTATACGCGCGTGTCCATCGACAAAATAACGCTGGCGTCGGCTGAAAAGAAAGCAACAAGTAAAAAAGAAACTGCCAAAGCGGAAAAGCCCCCCGCGAAGACGACCACGAAAAAAGCTGCTTCGACGGCGAAGAAAAGCACAGCAAAGGTTTCCGAAAAAGAAACCGGAACCAGCAAGGAAAAGAAGTCGACCAAAGCTAAGTCGACGAAAACTAAGTCAACCAAAGCTAAGTCAACATCAACAAAGACTGGTTCCAAATCTTCTTCTACTGGTAAGAAATCTACGGCAAAAGAATAGTGTAGGGATAAGAAAATGGCACATAAAAAAGGCGGCGGCTCAGTCCGCAACGGACGTGACAGTCACTCCAAGCGATTGGGTGTGAAAAAATTTGGTGGTGAGCGCGTGCGATCCGGAAATATTCTGGTGCGCCAACGTGGTACACGCATTCACCCTGGGCTGAACGTAAAACGTGGCAAAGATGACACACTGTATGCTGTCGCAGAAGGGCTTGTCCACTTCGATTTCGTTCGCAAAGGACGCAAGCGCGTTAACGTAGTCCAAGAATAAATACTCCATCACGTGGCAGGAATAGATCGGTGTAGTTACCGCCGGATCTCGATTATCAGGTGATGAGGTATTGGCTTCTATTTGGTGAGGTTGTAATCTGATGAAAGAAAATATCCATCCGAAGTATTTCCCCAACACGACAGTCGTTTGCGTATGTGGTAACACATGGCAGACTGGATCTACTGTTGAATCGATTCACACTGATGTCTGCTCAAATTGTCACCCTTTTTACACAGGTGAGCAGCGCATTGTTGATACAGAAGGGCAGGTTGATCGCTTCTACAAGAAACTCGAAGCGCGGCAGCAGCATATTGTGGATACAGAAACCCGAGAAGCTGCGAAAACATCACCAGACCTACTCATCGCAGAACTGGAACTTAGCGCTCGTGCGGAGTCTTCACTTGCAAAAGCAGGCATCCTGGATGTCGGCAAAGCGATGGAGATGATGGCAGACGGCGATCAGGTGTTACTTGATATCGATGGTTTTGGGCGAAAGAGTCTTGCGGATCTGAAGCGAGCCTTAAAAAGACGTGGTTTTGAATTGACAGAGGCCGCACTAGAACCGCAGGTTTAGAATTTCAAACTTGCTCAAATATTAGGCTGGTGTAAACTCAGGGCAGGTGTGAAAGCACCTGCTCATTTTCTTTGGTTAAGGAGTAGATAGAACCTATGCGCCATCAAACAGGAAGCGTGGAAGTTGTCACAGGATCGATGTTCTGCGGGAAGACTGACGAGATGATTAGAAGGTTAAGGCGTGCGGTTATCGCCCGGCAGAAAGTCCAAGTCTTCAAACCGAGTATTGATACGCGTTACTCTACCGAGAAACTCGCATCTCACGCGGGAACAGAATTTGAAGCCACCCCCATTAAAGATCCAGAACAAATCCGCGACCTTATGGAAGAGGGCACAACCGTCGTAGCGATCGATGAAGCGCAGTTCTTTTCCGAGAGCTTGTGCGATATTATCCAAGAATTAGCGGCAACCGGTCTACGCGTGATCGTCGGCGGTTTGGATACCGACTTTCGAGCGGAACCTTTCGGTTGCATGCCGAAGTTGATGGCGCAGGCGGAACGTGTGGATAAGCTGCACGCAATTTGCATGGTCTGTGGAGGCGCGGCATCACGTACGCAACGGTTAATCAACGAAGAACCCGCACATTACGATGATCCAATTGTTGTGGTTGGCGCCAGTGAGATGTATGAGGCTCGCTGCCGCGAGCATCACGTGGTTCCAAGGGATTGAAGATGTTGCCCTATGAGGAGTTCCTAGAGGAAGTATTAATCCCCGCAGATGTCCTTCAAGCAAGAATAGCAGAGCTTGGGGAGGAAATCAGCCGGGATTATGAGGGCAAGAGCGTTATTCTCGTTTGCATCTTGCGCGGTGGGGTAATGTTCCTCACCGATCTGATGCGCACACTTACAATCCCACACGCCATCGACTTCATGGCTGTATCCTCTTACGGAACCGGTGCACGGCAATCGAGTGGGCAGGTTAGAATCACCCTTGACCTTCAGAGCTCAATCGAGGGCGAGGATGTTATCTTGGTAGAAGACATCATCGACAGCGGATATACAATCGCATCCGTGATCGAGTTGCTCAAAACACGTCAACCATCATCCGTGCGGGTGTGTACACTGTTGGACAAGCATGAACGCAGAGAGGCGGAGGTCCCGATCCATTACAGCGGATTTAAAATTCCTAACAAGTTCGTCTTTGGCTACGGACTCGATCTTGATGAATACTATCGGAATCTACCTTTCATCGGTGTTGTGAAACCAGACAAGTATATCCCCCCAGATTAGGCTTCCTTTTTTCGGATGACCCTGCAGAAATTCCTCACCCCCGCGCTCCTCGAGCTCTTGCCCTCACCAGTTGAAGGCCCGCAAGTATGGCTGGTGGGAGGTGCAGTTCGGGATCATTTTCTACAACGTCAATCCTTCGATCTCGATTTTGTTGTTGCTGGTGATGCTCTTCGCCTTGCCCGGCGGATTGCCGATGCGTTGGGTGGTAAATACTACGACCTTGATAAGGAGCGGGGAGCGGGGCGAGTATTGGCGCCTGGATCTGATGGCGAAGAATGGGTCTTTGATTTCACACGAATGAGAGGCGCCAGTCTTCAAGATGATCTCTGGGATCGTGATTTTACGATCAACGCGCTGGCGTTTGCCCCCCATAATCTCGATATTCTTATTGACCCAACAGGCGGCCTGAAAGATTTGCACGATTCTCTTCTGAGGGCATGCAAATCTGAGGCAATTCAAAATGACCCCGTGCGTGCCTTGCGGGCCGTACGTATCGCCTCGGAGCTTGAGTTCCGCATTGAACCGAATACTATCCAACAGGTCAAGGCAGCTGGTCCGTTGTTGGCTCATGTCTCGGTCGAGAGACTACGGGATGAGCTCTTTCGTATGCTTGATCATCAACAACCAGCACGACCGCTGCGATTGCTGGAACATCTAGGTCTCTTCGACACGCTCTTCAACGAGCTTTATGGCCACCCTGGTGGAGAATCACATATTGGAGATAAGCGTGAGTTCGCCCGGCAGGCATTCACGGCAATCTCAACGCTCAGTGAAATTTTCCACGTCTTAGCGCCCAGGCATGATCCTGATGCCGCCGCAAACTCGACGCTGGGATTGATCGCCATTCACCTGGGGCGCTTTCGTGAATCAATGTCAGACTATCTTGACGAGCAGCTGAGTTCTGGGCGAACACAACGGGCCTGGGTTCTCCTTGGGAGTCTCTTTTCGACTGATGTTAATCGTGACATTTCTGGCAATCAGGACGGATCTCCTGCAGGAGTAGATCAGGATAGTAAGACATTTGCAGCTTCGGCATGGTCTGACCGCTATCACATGAGCCGCAAAGAAAAGGTTTGGCTTGAACGATTTCTTGTTGGGGACATCCCTCAATTATCAGAAGATGCTGGCGGGAACCATGATCTCCAAATCCACCGCTTCTATCAGCAAACGCAGAGCGCCGGCGTTGGGATCGTTTTCGGTGATTTGGCCACCTTCCTGACAGGGACGGATGGGGCGCCAGCTGAGGATGAGTGGGAAAGTCGTGTAAATATTGCCTGTCAGTTGCTTGATGCATATTTCAACAGACGAGATGAGATCATAGATGTGGAATCCCTGCTAAGTGGGGAAGAAATCATCTCAGAGTTTGGACTCAAACCAGGACCGGTGATTGGAGAACTTCTTCAGCGCTTGATTGAACTTCAGATTGCTGAAAAGCTCAAAACACAAGATCAAGCCTTGGATGCGGTGAGAACAATGCTTACAAACGAATCTAAGACAGGCGATGATTTACTTTAGCATACTGTAAGCTCTACTAATGCTGCGCATAGCCAATCGTGGTCATGGTGAATGGCTGAAGACAGAAATTGCTTAGGAATCCAAAGAATTCACCGGGCAAGCAATTGAGAAGGTCGTTCCTGGTGAGTGGATGGAAAATTTCCTGCGGTAAGCCACCGTTCTGGTGTTGGAAATCTAATTCAAATCTAGTACTTCAAGGAAAGATTACGTTGAGTACGGGTTCATAGAAACAGCGACACCCCGTACTGTTTGAACACCCGTTAACCGGTAATTCAGGAACCGCATCTTTAGGATAGGTGCCCTCAATTTGCCGGCATGCGGGGCACGCATCATAGTTGACGATAAGGCGGACTTGGCTTACACGAGGGTTGGATGCCATATCACTAAGGGCTTTAGCGGTCGCAGAATGAAGGGAGAGGTCCGCTCCACACTGGATGCATTCACCTGCCGTATCGGGGGATTGTTTATTACATTGTGTACAGGTTCGCACGTAATACCTCCTCGGGTTGGATCCACCTAGATTCTATTGAAGAGAGCGTGTGTGTCAATACGCCCCATAACAAACTCGCGATATTAATTTGGAATTATCCTTGAACAATCGTTTGCAGAATAGCAAACCGTGATTATCTTTAACGGCAGGATTAACTGAATGTTCGTGTTTTTTGCAGAGGGTATCTGATGTCACGCTGGACAAGAACGATAT
Source organism: Methanosarcinales archaeon (assembly GCA_048629905.1). GTDB lineage: Bacteria > Chloroflexota > Anaerolineae > Anaerolineales > E44-bin32 > E44-bin32. The sequence goes on along the minus strand of JAIWHF010000043.1, from coordinate 2,632 downwards.
TGCATTGCGACCTTGATGCATTTTTCTGCTCTGTTGAGAGCCTGCTCAACCCTGATTTGGAAGGGAGGGCGTTCGTTGTCGGTGGTGCAGCGGAGGGACGTGGGGTCGTCTCCTCGGCGTCTTATGCTGCTCGCGAGTTCGGCATCCGTTCGGCTATGCCTACTGCGCAAGCTCTGCGCAAAGCCCCGGACCTGATCGTAATTTCGCCTCGACATGCACAATATAGCAAGCACTCTCAGGAGATAATGAGTTTCCTCCGCGATTCTGCACCGGTTGTTGAGCAGTTGTCGATTGATGAAGCCTTTCTCGATGTTAGCGACGATCCACGTACCGGGTTTGAGGTGGCACAGTTCTTACAGATGGAGATCCTTGAGCATTTAAAACTTCCGACTTCTTGGGGTGTTGCCAGCAATAAATTGGTTGCTAAGATCGCAACGGAAGTCGGGAAACCGAGAGGGTTAATCGTGGTTCCTCCGGGGCAGGAGGCTGCGTTTCTTGCGCCTTTGCCGGTGAGAATGCTGTGGGGTGTGGGGCCGAAAACAGCGGAACGCTTGGCTGCAAGAGACGTTCATACGATTGGGGACTTGGCAGGTATGTCCTCGCGCGCATTAAATGAATCCCTCGGCGATCTTGGTCTGGAACTTGCATCAAGAGCACGTGGGGAGGATGATCGCCCGGTTGTTGAGGGGCGAGATCCTAAGTCAATGTCGGCAGAGAGGACTTTTAGCGCTGATATATCGGATTGGCCCGAACTGCGGACAGTTATTCTTAGACTGAGTGAAACTGTTGGCCGAAGGCTGCGCAAAGCGAAGCTGGCAGGGTATACGATCAGGGTTAAGGTCCGTTGGCCGGATTTTACGACCATAACGAGGCAAGTTCGCCTGGAGCAGCCGACGGATAGAGAGCGGATTATATTCGATGAATCCTGCAAGCTGTTTCAGGGATTATGGAAGAAAGATCAAGCAGTCCGGCTCTTGGGGGTGGGGGTTTCGGATTTGCACGAGCCCATACGTCAATTAGGCTTGTTTGATCGGAAATGGGATCGTGACGAGAGATTACAGCAAGCCGTAGACTCCATCCGCAACCAATATGGACCTGATTCTTTAAGACGGGCTGGTGGGATAAGAAAGCAAGCAGCAACGGAGAGTGATGAGCAGCCCGAGGAAGATATTCGATAGAAGGCGCGGGAGTTGAAATGGGCAAGCAGTTGAGAGCTTTCAGGGAGACATGTAAATGACCCTTTATGGAAAAGGTTACTTCATCTGGAAAATTCCTTGGTGTGATGAGGGCGATCCAGAGGCAATTGCGGCTACGGCTTCTGCCGCTGGTCTTTCGCACGTTCTGATTAAAGTGGCAGATGGGGCAACCTGGCCATACAACTTCGATTTTGATCGGAACGTCGATCTGATTCCTCCAGTGCGTGATGCATTAAAGAATGTAGGTGTAGAGGTTTGGGGTTGGCACTACGTTCGCGGTGATGACCCGGTAAATGAAGCCCGCCTGGCAGTCGACAGGATGAATGCGCTCCACCTCGACGGATATGTCATTGATGCTGAAGGGGAGTATCGCACTACGAGCAAGAGAGCTGCTGCAACCAGGTTTATGAAAGAAATTCGCGCGGGGATGCCAAATCTTCCCATTGCACTTAGCACCTACCGCTACCCGCGAATGCACATGGCCTTACCCTTCCCGGAATTCCTTGAATATTGTGACTTCAGCATGCCCCAGGTCTATTTTGAGCAGAGCCACAATCCAGAGGAGCAGCTTGAACGCTGCGTCGAGCAGTATACGGCGTTAAAGCCGGCAAGACCCATCGTCCCAACACTGCCATCCTATGCGTATAGAGGTTGGTGTCCAACAGCGGATGAAGTCACACGCTTTCTGCACAAAGCGCGTGATCTAGGGCTCTCAGCTACAAACGCCTGGAGTTGGGATTTCGCGAGACGCCCGAAGTATATGGACCTTTGGGATGCAATGGCTGATTTCGATTGGCCGGCAAGCGCTCCCGCCGCAGATATACCGGAGAGGTTGGTCGGTCGAATGAATGATCACGATCCCATCCTTGTCTCCGACCTGTACGCGGATCGTGCCGCGCATGTTACTGGTGAACGCACAGTCGTTGGAAGAGAACCGGTTCAGCAGTGGTACCAATCACTTTTTACGAGCATTCTACCCAACGCACACTTCGAGATTACTGGAAAATCCGGGGAAGGACGAACGCGTCATTTCATGTGGAAAGCAACGAGCGAGCAAGGAGTTATCTTGGATGGAAATGATACGCTCGGCTTGATTGATGGCAGGATCCAATATCACTACACATATTTCACGGTAAACTGAACCCTTCTACACCTTAAGCTCCAACGTTCGAGTATTCCGCAGAGACATTCCAGAATTAAGCTCAATCTGATGGTTATAAATCATTGGATCAAGATGACGACCAGAAAAGCCCCGGGTATTCTTCGCCGGGGCTTTTGAACTGTGACCGCTTGTGAGGATTATTGCTCGGCAGGCAATATCTTGTAGGAAAGCTTGATCGGTAATATCTGTTTGAACATTGCCTGTGCAGGGCAATATTTATTTTCTGATAACTCAATTGCGCGCTGCACTGCGGTTTCTTCGACATCATGCCCGC
>JAIWHF010000042.1:0-17006 GCA_048629905.1 Methanosarcinales archaeon | reverse complement strand
ACGCCGGCTTTGCCCTTCAACTTATAGGGCGGCCACAAGCCCTGATGGGCGAGAATAGTACGACGGGCTTGTTGTTTGGTAATTGTCAACGTTCCCATTGTTGATTGTTTAAACCGATCCTTCGCGTTGAGTGTGTCTGATGTAATTCTTCAACCGGCGATATGAGTATGTGCGCCTTTATATTCTCAGGCCATTCAAAAGGCAACCTTACTCAGGGGTATTAATGGATGCTCAGAGCGGTTCGAGCGCGATCGCGCAGACCTTGTAATCCGGGATCTTGGCTAGCGGATCACGAGCATCGAGCGGTGAGCATTGGCGGCTGCTTCGGCGAAGTGGAAGGGGATGAAGACCAGGCCGCGCGGCGAGCGTTCCGTGATCAACGCCTTGACCTGGATCTTTCCACGGCGGGAGCGCACCCGAATCCAATCCCCCGCGGCGATGCCAATCTCCCTGGCGTCGTCGGGGTGAATTTCTACGGTCGGCTCGGGGTAAATGTCATCCAGCTTTGAGCGCCGCGTGAGTGTGCCGCCGTGCCAGTGGTAGAGTACCCTTCCCGTGGAAAGAATGTAGGGGAATTCCTCATCCGGCAGCTCGGCACCAGGATTGTATGTCAACGGCGTTAAACGACCTTTCCCGCGGGGGAAGCTGTCGGCGAATAGCGTGGGTGTGCCCGGGTGATCCGCTGTTGGGCAGGGCCAATGCACACCGCTCTCAAGCTCGATGCGAGCATAATCGATGCCCTGGAAAGGTGGGGTCAGGCGGGCCATCTCATCCCAGATCTCGCTGGCGGATGCATAGTTAAAACCGGCACTCTGCTCGCGTTCGAGCAGTGCCTCGACCCGTCCCGCCAGATCGCAAAGGATTTCCCAATCAGGACGTGCTTCAGCCGGAGCGGTGAGCGCCTTGCGCACCAACTGCACCCTCCGATCACTGTTGGTGAAGGTGCCGTCCTTCTCGGCGAAGCTGGCTGCCGGCAGGATCACATCGGCATACTCGCCGGTCTCGTTCATAAAGATATCCTGCACCAGGACGAAATCGAGGCTCTCCATCACGTGTCTGGCATGGCGCAGATCGGGCTCGCTCATCATCGGGTTCTCGCCCATGATGAAGGTTGCGTGGATGCTGCCGCTCTCAGCGGCGTCGACCATTTCCATCGTCGTCAAGCCGGGTTCGGAGGGGAGCGTTGTATTCCAGGCTGCCTCGAACTTGGCGCGGATTTCGTCATCGCCGACGCTCTGGTAGCCGGGGAAGACATTGGGCAAGCCGCCCGCGTCGGAACATCCCTGGACGTTGTTTTGGCCGCGCAGGGGATTCAATCCCGTGCCGGGGCGACCGAGGTTGCCGGTGAGCAGGGCCAGGTTGGCCAGCGACAAGGTGTTATCCGTGCCATGAACGCTCTGGCTGATGCCCATGCCCCAGTAGATGGCCGCACTCTGGGCGCCGGCGTAGAGCCGGGCTGCCTCCCGGATCTGGTCAGCGGGTACACCGCTGACCCCCTCGGCCCACTCGGGAGTGAAGCCTTCGAGCGATTGGGTGTAGGTTTCGAAATTCTCGACGCGAGCGTTGATGAATTCCTGATTGACCAGCGATTCGCTCACGATGGTGTGGGCCATGGCCTGGAACACGGCCACATCGCTGCCGGGCTTGTGGCGCAGCCAGGTTGTGGCGAATTGAGTCATCTCGATCTGGCGCGGATCGATCACGATCAGTTTGGCCCCGTTCTTTACCACCGCCTCGCGCAGGAAAGTGCTGATGACGGGATGTGTTTCGCTGGTGTTAGAGCCGGTGACGATGAAGACCTCCAGGTCTTTCATCTCGGCGATCGAATTCGACATGGACGATGAACCGAGGGCGATCTGCAGGCCGGTCACCGAAGCGGCGTGGCATAAGCGGGCACAATGATCGACGTTGTTCGTGCCTAAGACCGCGCGCACGAACTTCTGGAAGACGTAGTTGTCTTCGTTTGTGGCTTTGGCTGAACAGAAGGTTCCAATTGCATCGCCGCCATGCTTTGTAACGGTCTCGGCTAAACGACGGGCGCTGAGCTCGAGCGCTTCCTCCCAGCTCGCCTGGCGGAAGCCATCTAAGCCAATGGCTTTGCGGGGATGCGCCCCGAGATCCTTGCGAATTAAAGGGTGGGTCAGGCGGGAGGGGTGGTGCACGAAGTCCACGCCGAAACGGCCTTTGACGCAAAGCCGGCCGTAATTCGGGGCGACATCGAAGGGCGCCTCGACGCCGTAGATGCGCTCATCCTTAATTTGTAGGTCGATTTGGCAGCCGACACCACAGTAGGGGCAGGTGGTGCGTACACTGCGTCCAGCCTCAATCATGATCGGCGCCTCCCTTTGCTGTTTGTTTGCGCCGGCTCTTGCGTTTCTTAAGACGGATCTGGTCGTAATCCAAGCCTTGTTCGAGGAAGAACTCGGTCTTGCCTCTGAGCGCCCCGGTTGGACAAACCGCCACACAGTTGCCGCAGAAGACGCAGGTTGTCTCCGGCATGGGGGCGTCGAAGAAGGTGGCGATGTGTGTTTTGTGACCGCGGCCACCCAGGGAGAGGGCATAGGTGAACTGCAAATCATCGCCGCAGGCCTGGACGCAGCGCCAGCAGAGGATGCATTTCACGTAATCGCGCACGTAAAAAGGGTTGTCGTCCAGCACTTCGGCGTCCCGCTTCTTGGCTTGCGGGAAACGCTCCGGATCGGCGTTGTACGTCACCATCTGCTCTTGAAGCTCTGGTGCCTGGGAGAGATCGCTGCTGGCGTGCAGCATCTCCAGGATTGTGCGCCGTGCACGCACGACACGTTCGCTGGCTGAATGGACCACCATGCCGTCGCCGACGTGTGTGACGCAGGCTGGCAGGAGTGTGCGGCGCCCCTCCACCTCGACGACACATTGACGGCAGATACCTTCAGGCGTCGTGGCGTCGTGGAAACAGATCACGGGGGTCTTGATCTCGAAATGCTCGAGCGCTTGCAGAAGTGTCCAGCCCGCCGGCACCTTCACGGCTTTCCCGTCCAGGGTGAGTGAGATTTCTTTTACCGAACCCATTTACGGTTCCCCTCCCTGGAAGATGTCCGGCCAGAGCTCAATGGCGCTCAGCACCGCCGAGGCAGCGGTTTGCCCCAGGCCGCAGAGGGAGGCATCGGTCATCGTCCAGCCCACATCCTGCAGGCGTTCGAGATCGCCAGGAAGAGTCTCTTGATTCGCTACACGGTCCAGGATCTCCGACTGGCGCTGGGTGCCGAGCTGGCAGGGATAGCACTTCCCACAGCTCTCGTGGGCGAAGAAATGGCCCAGATCGGCGAAGGTTTGTCGTAAGTCAGCGTGTTCACTCAGAACTACGACCGCGCCGGAGCCCAGCCCAAGACCTGCGGCACGGGTATCTTCCTGCGTCAGGCGGACATCCAGGTTAGCTGGCGAGACGAATTTGCCCGCGGCGCCGCCCAGCAAGACAGCCTGAAGGTCGGCGTTACCTCTCACCCCGCCGCCGCGCTCATAGATCAGTTCGCGCAGGGTGATCGGTTGGGTGATCTCATACAGACCGGATCTCTCAATATCTCCGGAGAGGCAGAATAGCCAGGGACCGCTCGAGCCCGGAGATCCATATGCGCAATAGGCTTCGACGCCAATGCGCATGATCAGCCCGACGTTGGCGAAGGTTTCAACGTTGTTGATCACGGTTGGTTTTTGATAGAGCCCGTGGGTGGTGGGAAACGGAGGTTTCAAGCGAGGGTAACCACGTTTGCCCTCAATCGATTCGAACAACGCTGTCTCTTCGCCACAAATATAAGCGCCCCCGCCGGAGCGGAGCTCGACATCGAAGCTGAATTCGGTACCCTGGATATCTTCACCCAGGTAGCCGTTTTCGTACGCGGCGGCGATAACCTGCTGGAAGATCTCTTGTGCCCGGGGGTACTCCCCGCGGATGTAGATGAAGCCCTTCTCGGCGCCGATGGCGAATCCGGCGATGAGCATCCCCTCCAGGATGGCGAAAGGATCGTTCTCGAGCAGTACCCGATCTTTGAAGGTGCCCGGCTCGGATTCGTCGCCGTTGCAGACGATGTATTTCGGTTTTCCGGAGGCGGAGGCAGCGCCCTCCCACTTGATATCGGTGGAGAAGGCTGCACCGCCGCGCCCTAACAAACCCGAGTCCTTCACCCGCGAGCAGATTTCTTCTGCCCCGAGCTTCAGGGCGTTGTGAAAACCGACGAAACCTTCATGGGCGAGAAAGTCGTCGATGCTGGTGGGCTCGATCTTTCCACAGCGCCGGGTGATGACGGGTGGTTCGGCGTAGATGGCCGTGTGAAAATCCCCTGGCGGATTGAGGATGCGTGCGCTATCGGCCCGGCCGACGGCTGTTTGATCCACCAGGGCTGATGGCGCCTGGTCACAAAGCCCGAGGCACTCGGTCTTTTCAAGATAGGTTTTCCCATCGGGGGTCGCATGGCCAGGTGTGACCGCCAGAGATTGATCGAGCTCTTTGAGCAAGGCCTGTGCGCCCTGGCTGGAGCAGGTCGGGCTGGTGCAGACGCGGATGAAGGTTTCGGCCGTGGGTGTGTCGTAGAGCATGCTGTAGAACTCGATCACGCCGGTGATATCGGCCAGGGGGACGCGCAGGGCGGTGCCGATTGCGCGGGCAACTTCAGGGGAGATGTACCCGTAGCGTGCTTGAGCTTCCAACAACGCTGGAAGGAGCATCGTGCGCCCACGGCTCGCAATCTGCTGCAGATAGCTCTCGTAGGAGATCGGGTTGTCTCCATTTGCCTTCATGATCGTCTCCACCGAATCGCCGCTGGAATAAGGGCTACTATTATAGCCGACAAGAATAGTCAGAAATACCCACCCGGGTCCGCAGGAAATGACCGATTGCCCGGTGCACGATATGACGGAGGCGGGAACCGAGTTGGATAGGTACTCGCCGCTAAGCAGGTTATACTTTGTTCTCGTACTATGTCTAGTAGAGGAGTGCGCGTTTGACAGAGACATTGAAAACTCGCAAGGAAGCTACGGCATGGCAGAAGAAATTCGATGCACATGCTCCGAAGGTCGGGGAGCTTGCCCCTGATTTTGAATTGCGCGATAGCCGCGGCGAAAACCCTTTGCGTCTTTCCGATTTGCACGGGCAGCAACCCGTGGCGTTAATCTTCGGCAGCTTTACCTGACCGCCTTATGTACGAGGGACCGGGCGTCTCTCTGATCTGTACGGCAAGTACCATGAGCAGGTGAAATTCGTCTCGATCTACATCCGCGAAGCCCATCCGGTGGATGGATGGTGGTTTGGCAAAGGACCGATGGGAATATTGATGAAGCTAGCAAGGCTGAAAGCTGCCACAGACGTGTATGACCCCAAGACGATCGAGGAGCGCCGCGCCGTCGCCGGGGAATGTGAAGATGCTTTGCAGTACGGCATTCGGACCTATGTCGATGAAATGGATGATGCCGTAAATAGGGCGTACGCTGCCTGGCCCACCCGTCTCTATCTACTAGGAATCGACGGACGCGTTGTCTATCATGGAGGCTTAGGGCCTTTTGACTTTCACCCCGCCAAATTGAAGACCGCCATCGAGCAGTATCTAAGTACGCTATAGGTCCATCTTTTGCTTATCAAAGGGGCGAAGGCCCACTCTCTCACGCAGCTGCCTGGTCATCCGAGGCTATTTCATGGGAGATTCCAATGCCCCGAGCTTGCCGCAACGCTCTCCGCCGCAATAGTCTGAAACCACAACCCCCAGTCGCCGTCGACACCTGCCGTATAACTGATTCCTTCAGGACTCTGACCGAAAATCACCGCATACAATACGCAAGCCGCAAGGTAGGTCCCTTCTCTATTCGGATGACTGCCATCCTCTACCCACAGATCTAATTGAGGTGCACTTTGCAAACCATTCCACCAGGCAACCCCTACAGGTGCTATCGTCAAATTTAGCTCATTACCAATCTTGACGTAACCTGCCTCTAGTGCGGCCTGCATACTTGCGAAGTCTCGATGCCCTTCACTTTGCAATCCATTACGCCGACCCCAGGTCATGAACAAAATGGTATCGGCTCCTACGGCTTTGATTTCGTCGTGCAATTGGCGAACGGCCGGATACATTTGTCGCTCACGGGTATCGACCAGAGAAGGGATGACGCTTTGTTCTTGCAGCACGACAAATTCCCACTCGTTGCCTCTGATTTTCTCGAGCGTTTCCGTAGATTGCAGATGGTCGGCTAACGTCCAGCCTCCCGGAGCCACCATCGCGACGTGCACCCGATACCCGCCCGATCGCGCCATCCTTTCAAACATATCAGGCAGTCCATTACTAGATGTGTAGCTATTGCCAATAAACAGAACATCAATCCGATCTTGGGACGTGAGTTCCTGATTTCCTTCCAAAAACCCACAGCCAGTCAGGAAGAGCCCAAGTATGAACTGGAAGAGCACTAACCGAAAAATGTATCTTCGTGTCATCATTTTATGTAAGAGGCAGTCACTCAATTTGGCCGCCTAACGGTTTTGGACTTAGCCGCCCCGTTGGTTCCGTGGCTTGCTTTTCAAGATACTTGAACTAGGTCCATTGTTACCAGCTAGCGCGGTCCGCGGGGTCGGCTGACGAAGATCCCAGCGATTTTCTGGGACAGCGAATGGTTAGGTTGCCCGAAACTTTGCTAATATTATTCCTCTATCCAGTCTATGACCTGAGCCAAGACTTCCCTAGGTGGTACAGTATGCTCTCCCTCGAAACTTTGAAAGGTGACATTATATCCATGGTTCGTGAGTATATCTCTGGATCGAACACCCAATTCATATTCTACGGTATGATCACTCTCACCGTGTGATATGAAGACTCGCAGACCCTTTGCACGTTCAATTGCTTCCTCTGATAACCATCCTGGATCGAATGAACCCGTGAATGGAGAGTAGAGAGGAGCTAAGAGACCAGGGCCGCCAAAACAAATCAGTCCTTTGATTAGATTGTGATTCTTGATGCCAATTGAATAGGCGATGATCGCCCCCTGAGAAAAACCCAGAAGATACACTCCGTCAATTCTATAACGCTCCTGGAAGTAATGAACCACACTTAAGATGTGTCTTTCTGTCAATTCACTAGCCCTCTTGATGAGAGGCACTTCTCCTGTTGGATATAAAGCCCAGTCATAGAGAACTTCATCGTCCCCCGCCCAAGGATATGGCGCTCGGGGTACGGCGTATATGAATCCATTCCTCTTGAGATCTTGCCACAGCCCAACGAACCGGCCTATGCCACTTCCACCTCCATGAAGCCCAATTAGAAGAGCAGTACTCTGGTCTTCTTCATACCCACCAGGGAATACGACAGCACACTCGAAAAGCGCCGGGCTTTCTATGTAAACCTTAGTTTCTGCTTCCACTTTCCTATCTCACGTTAATTATGATATTGCGTTGAGTTCTATATTCCTTAGTTCCTACCATCGTAATGTTTTCAGCCTCACTCTTGAATTATTCACATGATCCAAAGGCGTATCACAGGCAACCTAACGGCTTTGAGCTGCGAAGTCCCACGTTCTGTGTGGGGAGCGGCCGGGGCATTCCCGACCGCCGTCTTTTCTACCCACTCATATCATACAACTTTGCTATCAAATCGCGCTTTATCCCCGGTCCGTTCCAGCGAATTGTTAGCTGGAAATCCTATATCCATTTCTCCTCAGTCTTGGTTCGTTCACCAACCACGTCGCCGGTATTCACTGTCCCTGTCGGCTCAATTAGCATGATCTGACATTCATCTCTAGCGACAGGCTTGTGCTCAATACCTCTGGGAACGACACAAAGCTCACCCACTGATAACTTAGTATGAAAATCTCGAAATTCGATACGCATTTCTCCTTTGATTACGATAAAGACTTCATCCGTATCGGGATGGCTGTGCCAAATGAACTCTCCTTGGATCTTCGCTAACTTTAAGTAGTAATCATTCATCTGAGCAATAATCCTTGGAGACCAATACTCATCAAATAAAGATAACTTATTAGCCAGGTTAATTGCTTGAATATCCATAGAAAACCTCTTTATGATTTCCAGCTAACGGCTTTGAGCTTAGCGTAGCGCAGCGGAGCATCCAGACGGACAGCCGCCCCGCCCGGCCCCGGACTTGCTTTTCAAGATTCCCATACCAACTCCATTGATACCAAATCGCGCCGCCTGCGGGGTCGGCTGTAGCGAATTGTTAGCCCGCAATATCATCAATCTCAATGGCATAATCGCATAAATCAAGAACGAGTGAATGTGACTCGACTTCAAACCAATCATGAAATACCTTTCGATTACGATTTTCGGGCCAATCCTCTTCGACTAGATGCCAAGAAAACAACTCGTGTTCAAAGATCTTGGAATAATGCTCACATATCACTTTATCGGCATCGTCATCAAACTCAACGTCATCAACAAGGTATACAGTTAATTCTCCTCGGGGATCATCCAAGCTTAGCTTTGGACCTTCTTCTTCTAGCCCATTTGCCCAATCAATGTATGGTTTCTTGGGTTTAACCAAGAGTACAGATCGATTTATCATATGCATGGAAAAGATCTCCGGTACTCAACAATATCTAAAAGGATGGTCGTATGGTTTGCTGGCTAATATGTGATTCCGCGGACGATCATCCTTATTTCATGACTATAAGGATTAAATGAGGATATGACAACACTATTGAGACGAGACCGTATCAAAATATAAAATAAGCGCACGAGGGAGGAGCTTCTGTTCACATAGGGCTTAAAAGCCCTTGTGTCACTTCAGTCCACGTATATAACGCGCACGTCGTCCGACCCGTTCAAAACCGAGCCGTGTATACACCCGCGCCGCGCTGGGGTTGTTTACATTGACGTCGAGCAGCACATGGTCACCACCCGCTGCCCGGAAGCGCTTCAACACCTCGCTCACAAGCGCAGATCCGATACCCCGCCCGCGCCGCTCCGGCAGGACTCCCATCTGGACGATCCACCTGTCAGCGCAAACAATAAACCCGACCGGGAGGTCATCATGGGTTGCCAGCAAGGATAACTCGGGACGAAAATCATCGTCGTCCGTCTCCAACCAGGCCAACCATTTCTCCTGGCTCCAGGCCGGGTAGCCAGGGACTACCCGCTCCCGGAAAGCTGCTTGATAGACAGAGAAGAACTGGTCAGCCAGCGCAGGCGCCCACGTTGCGAACCGGATACCAGGCGGGAGCAGAACATCTGAGAGGGGGTCGGCCAGATCACGCCGCATCACATCTTCTGCAAACTGCTGCGTAAACCCATGCCGCTCGAAAAGACGGGCCGCATCTTCGGTGAGCATCTCGGTGGTGAGCTGCAGAACATGTGGGCGATCGGGGGGACAGGTGGCGAGGAGCCTGCTACCCTCGGCGATGCTCCACTTGAGCAGGAAGGTTCCGAACCCACGCCTGCGGTGGTCCGGGTGAACCTGCCCCACGATCGTGGTCCGGTACTCATTCGCCGTATGAGTAGGTTGCGTCGCCGCACAGGCGACCAGCCCCCCGTCCGTTTCAAAGGCGCCGATGGAAGAACCCGATTGCGCCGGTAAATAGTGCTCGCGGAGGTAAGCGTCCGTGGCACCCAGCAGGAGGCCTCCATCCGCTGCGAGGCACGTGGTCGCGAGAGCAGTAATCGCTTCGATATCAATGGGTTGAAGCGAACGCCAGGAAAGCCCGGGCGCTGTTGGTGGGGCTGGGTTCTCGTCTGGAGTATCCATGCTGTTGCTCCGATAGCACGCTGCTAAAGCCTTCAGTTCCTCCGAACCGAACGCGCATCATTCACTTGATCCACAAACTCGCTTACCTGGAGTGAGGCTATGCTCTTACCTATCAACTCCAGTGGAAGATCTGCCAACTCCTTGAAGCGCACACACGATTTCCCTACGTCATATCTCTTCCCTGTGGACAGGTATGCTTCCTCAAACGCTCGGCTCGCTTTCTCGTCCATATAGATCGCCGTCAGATAGACGGCCATGTGATTTTTCTGCGCGGCCAACGCCGCGTACATCAGCGGCTTCTTGTTGTACGTATCCGCATAGGTTTCCAGCGGCACCTGGTAGGTGATCATCCCCCAATTCATCACCTCCTCGTAACCCTTGGGAAGATTTTTCAGAATCACTTGGCGCACCGCTTCGATTACTACTCGCCGCTCCTCGGACAGCTCGCCCAGGTATTCTTCTACCGTGGAAGCATTTGAACGCATCCGTTCCTTCTCCTTTACTGAGCCAATCGTGAGGCCCATCATCCCGCCGCCGGTCTTTCAACATCCACAACTTCTTCTTTGAGTCTGGCCAAGAACTCGAGGAAGAACGAGAAGCGCTCCTCCGCAATTTTCCTACCAGTTGTGGTCCAGATGTAATCCCTGAAGAAATCAGCCCTCTCGAAAGCGCTTCCCTTAGCTAGATCGTGACGAACCTCATGGCTCAAATAACCTTGCTTGCCAAGATACAACAATGCATTCGTGACCGCACTCGCACCGAGTTTGTCGAGGATGTCCGCCTCAAGCAGAACTTTACCCTCCCACGAGAATAACTCACCTTGCGCATCCGGTGGAATAGGCCCCAAATCAGTGCCATGTTCGGCAACTGCTTTCGATACCTTCTGGATGAATGAATCCGGATAACCGTGCTTCGAGAGGTACTCCTCGGCGATCTCAGCGCTGACCCTGCCGTGAATAGAATGGTCACAAGTGAACATGGAGACGTCATGAAGGAGTGCGGCCGCCCTAACCACACTGGCCTGCTCTTCGCTTGCCCCCTCGCCTTCAAGGATCTTCTCCGCATTGGCGAGAACATTTAGGGTATGTTGCCAGCGGTATTCTGCGGCGCGCGGGAAGGATTTTAGCCATTCCTGGTCGCTGCAAGCAGCACTTTCTTTGAGATAGTCTTTAACAAAGGTCCCGATCTCCAGGACCTGATCCTTGGTGATCATGGATATTACCTCACAGAAAAGATCAGCTGTTCATTGATGACAGCATTATGCAAACCGATAGGCTATACGATAAAAATACAAAATTCTTGTGATATCCTCCACCCGTTAGTTAAGCGTCCATTACTTCTCAAAAAACACTTCGTACAGAGTCGTTGTTTCTTCTTTTTCAAGCAAGAAGGAATCATCTTCTGGGTAATACTTGGCTTTCTCGGGATGCTCCCCGGCAAACTTCTTCACTGACTCCATCGAATCCCATAGGGTAACCAACAAGAAATGCACTGCGTCCCCGTCGTTTCGCCGGAGGAAATACAGCTTCTTTAAACCGTCTACGGAGCCATAATCAGGAGCTGCTCTCTCTTTCATAAATTCGGCATACTCATCGGCTTTTGATGTGTTTGTTCTTCCATGCCAAAGTCTGACGATCATTCCTAACCCTCCGGGTTGTTTTGCTGTAGCAACATAAGCTTTGTGAGCTACCGATTCGAGATGACGAGAATCCCCGTATCGCCAAGTGCCCCCGAACACAGTGTTGTGGGTACGCGCAGCGAAAGGGTCTGCACAGGCTCGATAAGATCGTGGGGTAGCTGTTTAAGCGCGCTCTGAGAGATGCGTGCCATCATCCAGTTGGACTGGTTTTGAAAATCGGACCGAGCAGATAAGCGATCGACTGGAAAACTGGCAGGCTACTCCTCAAGTGGAATTGGGTTGCTGTTCTCCCAGTGATATTCGAAGAAGTGTTGGAAGGCTGCGACGGCATCGGGATCATCGGTGCCGATGTTGAATTCCGTTAAAGCGCCATCGCCAAATGCACTGTAATGGAAATTCTGACTACCCACCAGCAAGAACTGGTTATCGATCAAAACTGCCTTTGCGTGCACACTGCCATTGAAGTAGCGAAACTCAACCAGATGGCTCAAGCCGCGCAATTCTAACGCATTTCGAAACGCATCTACTCCGATATTGCTCTCAATCGCTTCGACAGGGCCGGCTTTGATTAAAACTCGAGTTTTAACCTGGTTCGTCTCGATGGCTTCCATCATCGCTTGCATATAGCTTAAAGCGTCGCGGAAATCACAGACTTCGAATAGTAGATTCAAGTCACAGATCAATTTCAGGGTGAAGTTGACCTGGAGAACATCCAGGGTTTCTTGCGCAGAGGCGACTGTCTTGGGAACCGTTATATCCGATTCGTTGAACTTATCCGTCCTATGAAGGGCAAAAGCGTTGGCGTTCGCGTCTGCCAGGAAATATTTCTTCACTTCGGGAACATGCTCGGTTGTAGCAAACTCACGCTTACATGTGGTCCACCAAAGGGGAGAATCGGAATCGAAATCGGGGCAGGTGATCAGGTTGGAGCCATACCATAAATCATCGAAAGAAAGCTGCGTGACCTGGGCTACCGGCCCGGTCATTTGCAGCCCCAGATCGAAATCATCCTTGCCTTTGCCCGAGGGATGGTCCTTCGATTGGTGTTTATGCTGATAATTGAAACCGGCAGCCACCGCAGTTTTGCCATCGATTACCACAATCTTGGTATGTCCATGAGGGTAGGGACTGGAATAGTTGGTGACCTCCAGCTTCCAACCGATCTCCGGATCATCCATGGTTGGGACGCCAGCGTAGCGCAAATGTTTGAAGACATTCCAAACTTGGGTAACCAATTCCGAGAGAGTAAGCTCTGGAGGGTTGCCCAATAGAATTCGGACGGTCATCCCGCGCGGGTACTGATCTGGATTCGCCTTGACCTGATCGTAAAGTTTCTTAACTCCCTCTGCCAGAACTACCCCAGGGCTGGTGCCGGTATCATCGGTTTCGTACCACATGGTCGAGAGCAAGACTTCGTAGCGCGCCGATTGAACCAGGGCGGAAACATCATCAAAGGCGCCATTGAGCGTCGGTGGGTTATCGCTGTAAGCCGGGTCGCCCTTCGGTAAAACCAACAGGCTGTCAAACTGATTGCGACAGTAAGGCACGATATCATCTGTGGGGCGGTAATCGCCTGATTGAGCTACTTCTAGTGCTAACTGACCCTGCTCATTCAGATCGGCCTGTGAACACTCATATACGTGGAAGTTGGCATAGTTAACCCGCCCGGTCCCCTCTTGTAAATCATCCCACACCAGATGCAATGTGCCGTCTGCGCTGCTGGAAATTGCAGGCTGCGCCGACGGTGCTGAGAGGT
Organism: Methanosarcinales archaeon; assembly: GCA_048629905.1. GTDB lineage: Bacteria > Chloroflexota > Anaerolineae > Anaerolineales > E44-bin32 > E44-bin32. The sequence continues at coordinate 3,904 of JAIWHF010000042.1, read as the reverse complement.
TCACAATCGTTGGGATCGTCCAGTCGCCGGAAACCAGACGGCTTTCATAGATCAAATTGCTATCAACTACTGCGCCGGAAGGAAGCTCGGACTGATTGGCGTGCCAAAGTACATGGATTAATTCACCCGCATCCTGCCCCAGGGCGGGACGATTGAGACAGGCTGACGAGGGGATGGTCTTGGCCAAAGCGTCATCTGCCAGGTACATAACCTGACCATCGATTCCGCACCAGGCAGTATGTACTTCCCCGTGGCGGTCGATAAAAATCTCGGGTGCTTGGCCTGGTTCTTGGTAGGTCACCGAAAAGGCGCCGGCATCCGTGAAGGCCATAAACATCTCTGCTCCATCATCAAACACCAGGGCGAATTCCCCGTCGGGGTGGGCGGCCAATCGCGGGTTCGATGCAATCGCGCTCCACTTATCCAGGGCGCAGCTTTGGGAATCCGGAGGAGCTGAGTCAGCCTCCCAGCTGAGGAAAGCCAGATTGCCAGCCCCGCTATTCCATACAACCATGATGGTATCGTCCGCGTTGATGGCGATTGCAGGAGTGATGTTTTGATCGCCGCCGCAGGTAGCAGCTTCGGGATTGGATAGCGCTACTGATTCGCCGCACTCCCCATCCAAGCAGGTGCGATAAAAGATATCGGAATCACCTGCCTCGCCTGCGAGAGTTTCTGTCCAGACGAGGTGGATTCGCCCCGCAGAATCAATTGCGATTTGTGGATCCATCGAATTGGCTCTTTGAGATTCTGACAGATTCGTCGGCAGCTGCCAAACCGTTAGTTCATCCTCTACTTGAGATGCAAACGTGTAGAACACATCCGAGCCAGCACCGCTATCCTCCAACCAGGTAATCGCGACGAGATTACCTGTCTGTGCAACACCCGATTGTCCCACAATGGCATCGGTCTCCGTCACCACCCAGGGGTCAGACCAATGAACGCCGATCGAATCGGAGGGTATATAATCGGAGATATGGGATGCTGAAATGTTCAGGGGGGAAAATGGAATCAGGCGTGAAAGGACGAAAAGTGCTATCAAAATAAGCGTCATGCCCCAGAAGCCGCGCTTTTGATAAAAACGGGCTTTTACGGGAGCTTGATCGTCATCGTCTGAAGGAGCTGCTTTTTCCTGGTCACGGCTGAAAATCCATCCCAAGACCAATCCGCCCACTGCGCCGAAGATAAAAAAGGCGAATAACAATTGAGCGGTACCAACACCGGTCTCGTAAAGCTTATAAAAATAATTCCACAAACCAAACCCGAAGGCGAGTCCGCCAATGCCAAACGCCAGCGTCGCTACCCAAGTGACGTGCCAAAAACTGGTTTTCCGCGGCAGGGTGCCGGTCATGATCCCGCTGACGAAACCGAATAGTGCTCCGACCACCCCCATGCTTAAAATAAATCCTGCGGGCGAGGCATCTCCGGCGTTGTACATGGCCTGTAATGCCACTAAAAACATAATGGGCAGCAAAACCACACCAAAGCCAAATCCTATGCCAAGAGCGCTTCGTCCAATGGGTCGTTTCCGGTTTTCCGAAGGGATGGCATAGCTCAATATCAAACCCCCGATCGCGCCGGCAATAGCGCCGCCTAAAAACACCACCGCGATTAGGATGATCAGGCCCATGAGCAAATGCTGATCCTCAAACAGATTCGCAACGGAGTCCAACAAACCGCTGTCGAATACGAGATTGATCAATACCACACCAATGACAAATCCCAGGCCGTATCCCAGGGCAACGATTAATGCTGCTTTTAAGTGTTTTCGGGAATTATCCATGATTCTCCTTCGGGTTATACAAAAGAACCTTTAATGATTTGAAACGAATGGTATTCTAACAGAACAGCGAGGAGTTTGGTTTCAGCCTATTACACAGACGAGAATCTATGTTGTGCCGCGCAGGTTACTCCTCGACAATGGTGATCCCGACATAATCAATGCTTTTCGCTAAATCACCCACATAAACCCCGATTGATCCCCCAAATTCGCCTGAGGTGACCGCCTGGAGTCGAAACGTGACTTGGCGGGTTTCCCCCGCTGGTATGGCACGGTTATATTGAAAGGTTTTTATCCCCGATATGGAATAATCCTTCTCCATGGGAGGATCGGTCCAAAGCACAATCGCACCATCGAGGATGGAATCGCTAAAGGCTTCATCCAAGTCGATGTCGTTGACCGTAAATTCTGAATCCCCGGCGTTGCTCAGTGTAAGCAATAACTCAAACTCTTCACCTCGCACAACGCTGTAAGGAAGCGCATATTCAACGCTTAAATTATCGGGTTCACGGCCGAAATATGTTAATAACCCAACGCTACCAGCGCCGAATATCAGGCAGCCACAGGCTGACAATATAACAAGTACTCCACAGGCGATTGCCGCATATCGCCAAAAATGATTGCCCTTTGGCGTAGATTCTCGAATTTGATCTATGGATGAATTATTCTCCATTGGTTTTACTCCAAGGCCATTGAGTGCTGTCGAGGCAGTGTAAAAACTTCTGTCTGATAGCGTTGTAGTCTTTGCCAACCATTAACGCGGGTAAAACGGAGTGGAAAGCGCCCCTGTCGATCTATCGCCCGTGATCCCCACAACCCCATCATACAACGTAGTTAGCATATCGCACTGCATTGTTCGCCCTCCTGCATCCTGTCGGGAAGTTGTGTTTGATGGGGCTCCATTTGGAAGCATACACGAAGGCTGCTGTCCGCTCAACTGACTTGTCATGCCGCTTATTTATTTGACCCACGGATGATATTTTGGAAAGTCGGTTAGATGTCTCGGAAACCTTCTTTACTCACAAACATATAGGGCAAGATCTACTCAACGGATGAGAAAATTAGAATGCGACCTCTGAAAGAAAGAATAAAATGGGAAGTCCAATGAAGCTTAAGATTGAGGTTATGATCACTATTCCAGTAACCTCAGCTAATTTATATTCATACCTTTCTGCAAAAACGGCAAGAGAGATAGCCGCCGGGATGCCGCTTTGGAGAATTAAATATCTCTGTAGTTCAAGATTAACATCTATGAAGAAAAGAACCACCAGGGTTGTAGCCAATGGAAGCGCTAAAAACCTGAATATTGAATATAGGGATGCTTTTCTTATCGCCTCCATAGAAAAATTGTCATAAATAAAAATTCCCAGCGAGAAAATGGCCAGTCCCCCCGCGGTTTTTCCCAGCAGCGAGAGACCATTGTTGAGCATCTCCAATCTGACCCCGAAAAGGGAACAGGCCACCCCCAGAATAAGTGAAATGACCAAAGGGTTCTTGATGATTTTCAAGAGAAAACCCACGCCTCTTTCTTTTTTGTTTGCATATTCAAAAAACACCAGAGCAAAGAGAATTCCCGCGAATCCAAGAATAGAACTCATGACGATTGTAAGGGGAAGCCATTTCCCCCCATAAAGCGTTTCGAAAAAAGCGACTCCAAAAAAGGCGTAACTGCCAAAACTTATGGAAAGGCTCAGTAAAATAAAGTTGTCCTTACTTAGAATCTTTAAAAGTTTCAGCACAAAAAGCACAATTAATAGGATAACAATAGGGAGGAGAGAACCAACGGCTACTTGATAATCGATCGCTGATAGATCGGTATTCGATAAACTGACAAAGAAAAGGGAGGGCAAAGCGAAATAATAGACGAAAGAAGAAATTGTTTTGATGTGCTTGGCAGAAAATATTCCTGTTTTCCTACTCAACATTCCAAGTAGGGCTACGATCAAGATAACAACTAAGCTCTCCAATATTTCCACAGCGAATATCCTCCAGAATCTTTGCTTATATGGCGCGAAGCAAAGTTAAATGGAAAGGTAAAAGGAATATACCCGGCATCAGGTCGACGGGCTAGCCCGCAACGGGGTTTACGGCATCTCCACCCTTTAATCGGAACGCTGTAAAAGC
>JAIWHF010000041.1:0-17730 GCA_048629905.1 Methanosarcinales archaeon | reverse complement strand
CGCAGGGAGGATATCTGATCGATGCGCGTTCCTTGCCTCCCTACAGCATCACTCCATTGACACGCGCCAATCATCTCAAGGATGACCAGGATCAAGTAAGGCCGCTTACCGTGACCACGTCGCTCCTCGAGAACGACTTCCTGCGCGTCGAATTGAATGAAGCGGGTGACATTGAGCGGATTTTTGACAAAGAGATGCAGCGTGAGGTGCTAACGCCCAACGCTATCGCCAACCAGTTCCAGATCTTTGAGGATCGACCCAGGACGCCCGATGCCTGGGAGATCGAGATTTACTACGATGATAGAGTCTGGTACGCCGCTCCAGCCGAATCTATTAATGTGGTCGAGTCCGGCCCGCTGCGGGCGACACTCGAAATCCGCCGCAAGGTTCAGAACAGCGATCTTGTGCAGCGCATCTCTCTTGCATACAACAGCCGCCGACTCGATTTCGATACAACGATCCAATGGCACGAGAAACACACCCTGCTTAAAACGGCGTTTCCCGTAAACGTTCTAGCCCCAAAGGCGACCCATGAAATCCAGTGGGGGAACGTCGAACGCCCTACACATCGAAACACGAGTTGGGATTGGGCACGCTTCGAAACCTGCGCACATAAATGGGTCGATCTCAGCGAGGGCGGGTATGGCGTCAGCCTCCTGAACGACTGCAAATACGGTCATGATATTCAGGGTAACGTCATCCGGCTGAGCTTGCTACGCAGCCCCAGTTATCCAGACCCAAACGCTGACCAGGGCGAGCATCATTTCAAATACAGCCTACTGCCTCACCCCGGTAGCTGGGACGATCTGACGGTTCGTGAAGCTTATGCTCTCAACAATCCTTTGATTGTCTTTGATGCGGCATCATTGAATGGGGAGACAAAGTTAGCGAGTGCAAATTCGCTCGGCGACAGCAAGAGCCGGTCATTTTTCCAGATCGATCAATCGAATGTCATTATCGAAACTATAAAGCGTGCCGAAGATGGCCGTGGGATCATCGTGCGCTTGTATGAATATCAACGCATACGCGGTGAATGCACAATTCGTTGTGGATTCCCGCTCAAAGAGGCTTGGAGGACGAACCTGCTCGAAGAAAACCAGGAGCAGCTAGAGATAACGGATAACAGTGTCACATTGGCCATCTCACCTTATAAAGTCATAACGCTTAGGCTGCTGCCTGCCCAACCAAAGGATTGAAATGCGCATTGGTTTCATCGAAGACACTTGCCTGCATGGCGGTACACAGATCTGGGTGGTGGAAGCCATGCGTTATTACCTCAGCAAGGGCGATGCGGTGACCGTCCTATCACCCAGTGAAGGTTGGGTTGCAGAGCAGTGTCGAACGACAAAGGCGCACCTCGTAGAATACGATTTCGATGAGGTCGCAAGCCAGAGTGGCGCGGATCGTCTGAATTGGATCGACGCGTTGCGGGATTGTGATGTCGCCGTATGTACAGTGCATCCCCCGAGGGATGGTTTTCACGCCTCGATTTTCGCAGCACGATGCATCCAAGAGGGAGATCTGAAAACTTACCTGGTCACAAAAACTGGCACGATCGTCCCCGAATACCTTCGTGAGTACTACCTACCAAAAGGTTTTTCGAGAGTCTCCGTTGTCGCTATTTCTGATTACACTCGGCAATCTCTAATGGATACGTACGATATCCCTCAAGAGAGGGTCACGCTGATCTATCAGGGGATAGACCTACAGCGCTTCAATTCCGCCAAGGATAGAAAGACCGTCTCGAGGCGTCGCTACCCGCTGCCAAATCAGGCTGAACCGGTCCTAGGTTGTATAGGATCGATGGAAGTGAGGAAGGGACACGCATATTTAATCAAGGCTCTCGCTGCTCTCGCCGCCGACCATCTGCCGAATATCTATCTTCTTCTTGTTGGTGATGGTCCGGAAGAACATCAAACCAAGAGAATGGTCAAAGATCTGGATCTTGACAATAGGGTGGGCTTCTTCCCGTTCACTGCGGAGCCCGAACTGGCGTTCGAACAGGTCGACATAACCGTGCTCTCCAGCGTTGCGAAAGAGGGGCTTCCGAATGTGCTGCAAGAGTCCATGGCCATGAAAGTCCCCGTCATTGCCTCAGATCTGGGTGGCGTCTCCGAGGTTGTGCTCGACGGGGAAACTGGCGTGCTCGTGAAGCCTCGAGATGTCGCTGTGCTGGCTAGTGCAATCGATACCCTTTGGTCAAACCAGGTTAACTACCAAAAGATGGGCGATGATGGTCACCGGCTGGTGGAGAGCAAGTTCAACCGGATATCTCAATTCGACAAATTTCGTGTGTATTTCCAGTCCCACATAGGAGCCAAGGAGCAGGTCACATATTCAGAGAACGGCGATCGGCTCCAACAATGGAATGAAGCAATATAAGACCGGGTCTTTAGGCACAACACATCGCATGGGAGCCCAATGGTGAAAACGATTGGCATCGTTCACTACAAGGTTGGTGGGACGGACGGCGTCTCGCTTGAAATCGACAAGTGGAAAGCTGTATTGGAAGATATGGGGCACGAAGTCCACTTTTGTGCGGGAGACCTCGGTCAACTCGAGGGCACGCTCATCGAGGAGCTTTACCACCATCTCCCAGACGTAGAGCGTTTGAACACCAACACCTACATCAAATTCGGTGATTACAATGACGAAGGTGAATATCTCGCTGAATTAGAAAGCCTTGCGGAGAAGATTGAAGAAGGGTTGCTCAATTTCGTTCGCCAGAAGGGAATTGACTACCTGATCATCGAGAATCTCTGGTCGAATGCCACCAGCCCCCCGGCTGCGCTCGCGGCTTCCCGGCTGGTGCGCTCAACAAACATCCCTACCCTCGCCCACCACCATGATTTCTATTGGGAGAGGGTTGACGGGATAGCGCTCACCAATAGGGCGGCCCTAGAGCTCGTCGAGAAAAACAAGCCTCCACGAATTCCTTGTATCCAGAACGTTGTCATTAACAGCCTAGCTCAGGATGAGCTGTTAGAGCGCAAGGGAATCGAATCAAGTGTGATACCCAACGTCTTCGATTTTGAATCGGCCCCGTGGCGCCCGGATGAATACAACCGCGACTTTCGCCAGCAGCTAGGTTTTACCGACCAGGATGTCTTGATCCTTCAGGCGACGCGCATCATGCCTAGGAAAGGAATTGAATTGGCGTTCGATTTCGTGAATGCCCTGAACCATCCAGAAAGACGAGCCCGGTTGGAGAAGTGCGGGCTCTACGATGGGCGTTCTTTCACCAAGGACAGTCGTATAGCGCTCGTCCTTGCCGGGTATACAGAAGACGAGATCACTGGCGAATATATCAAAAAGCTCAAGCGCAAGCGCGACGAGACAGAAACAGATGCTGTCTTCATCGAAGATGTGATCGGCGGTAGCCGCCGAACCGAAAATGGGAAAAAGATATTTTCGCTCTGGGACACCTATGTCTATGCCGACTTCGTCACCTACCCTAGTTATTGGGAAGGTTGGGGAAATCAACTCTTGGAAGCGCTCCGAGCGAAGATCCCGCTCATGCTTTTCGAGTATCCGGTCTACAAGGCTGATATCGAAGATAAAGGCTTTTCCTTCGTTTCACTCGGGTCAGAACTCGCGGATGGCGAGGACGGCCTCGTGCATGTGCCTACTCGGAAGATAGAGGAAGCCGCGGATCAGGCTATTGACCTCCTCGCTGACTCTTCTCTGCGCGAGGGTGTTGTAGAATCTAATTTCGAAATCGGACGGAGACATTACTCACTCGATGCGTTAAGTAGGTATTTAATGCCAATAATCGACGGAAGACAATAAAAACGTAAGGTTCAATCTATCGATGAAACTCATCACCACGGCAGTTCACATCTTAGCCGACAGAGATTATTGGGATCTAGATTTCACATGATCTCAACCATAAAGCCGGAAATATCGAGGACACTTTAGGTTATGGACCCCAACGAAAAACGCCTTCACGAGCATTTATCCTTTATTTATGGAGAGGATCAAGCCTCAAACCACACGGAAAGGCTTCGTAAAATCCTCACAAAATTCTCCCGAGATCACCCGAAGATGCGTGAGAACGTGGAGCAGGAGCGCATATCGGAACGCGACACAATTCTAATTACCTACGGGGATATGGTCTGGGAAGACGGGAAGCCGCCTTTACAAACCCTTGCTGAATTTCTGAAGGATACACTCGCAGGCGTGGTTTCCACCGTTCACATTTTGCCCTTTTTTCCATACTCCTCGGATGATGGTTTCGCGGTGATCGACTACCGGAAGGTTAATCCCGATTTTGGAACGTGGGCTGATATTCACCACATCAGAACGGAATTTCGGCTGATGTTCGACGCAGTCATCAATCATGTGTCCGCCAAGAGTGATTGGTTCCAGGGATTTCTGCGCGATGATCCGAAATACCGGCATTACTTCACAGTTGTTGAAGAGGGCGCCGATCTTTCCATGGTTTTCCGGCCGCGGTCATCCCCAATATTGACCCCGGTTCAGACAGCAGCTGGGGAAAAATTGGTTTGGACAACATTTAGCGCCGATCAAATCGATCTCAATTTCAAGAACCCCGAGTTGTTTTTTGACATCCTGAGCACCTTGCTTTTTTACGTTTCCAATGGCGCTGAGTTCATTCGCCTCGATGCCGTTACTTTTTTATGGAAGGAAATCGGCACCCCCAGCATCAATATGCCGCAGACGCACCGTATCATCCAGCTTCTTCGAACGGCGCTGGATATTGTCGCCCCCCACGTGACGCTCATCACGGAAACAAACGTCCCTCATAAGGACAACATTTCATACTTCGGCGATGGGACGAATGAAGCCCAGATGGTATATAACTTCGCCCTGCCTATTCTCACGGTTCATGCGTTCCTCAAAGGAGATGCTCAAACCCTTTCTAAATGGGCTGCCACACTCGATTTGCCGTCAGATCAGGTGAGTTTTTTTAACTTCCTCGCCGGACACGATGGCCTCGGCATGCTACCTGTGAAAGATATTTTGGACGACTCCGATATTGCCCAATTGATCGAGCATGCCGAGTCGTTAGGGGGCAATATTTCGTATAAAAGCAACGAGGACGGAACTTTAAGCCCCTACGAATTGAATATCAACTTCTTCGACATGCTCCAGGGTCCAGACCAAGAGGATGACGAATTGGATCTTGCCGCAAAGCGATTCCTCACCTCACAAGCCATTATGTTATCGATGCGCGGCGTACCGGGAATTTATTTCCACAGCCTTTTCGGTTCTCGCAATTGGGAAGAGGGGGTGGAGATGACAAGCCGATACCGAACGATCAATCGCGAGAAACTGCAGCGCAGCGTGTTGGAAACAGAACTTTCTGACACAACGTCATTACGTCATCAAATTTTCTATGGATATTTGGATATGCTGACCAAACGGAGGAATTGCAAGGCGTTCCATCCTCGCGGCAGTCAGATTGTACTGACCGATCACGCCGCTATCTTCGGTTTGGTTCGCATCGCTCCTGATGGGCAAAACAGAGCTTTATGTCTGCACAATGTATCTAACCAAACCCAAACCATCCACATCGATCTGCAACCCCTTTCCCTCGATGGAATAGACTCTTTTAAAGATCTCCTAAGCGGGGACACCTACCCTCTCGAAGAGCGGTCGCTCAGCCTCACAATGGAGCCATTCCAGGCCCTCTGGCTACAATCCGGCGGCGATTGAATGCCGAAACACATGCCGATTTGGGTCGTCATCCCAACGTATTGGGGTCGCTCAGGCCGCGCTCTCTATGATCACCCAACCCCATTGCAGGGGCAGAGCACATTACCGCGCCTCTTAGATAGCCTCGTCGCTCAGATTAACGCGCCGGATTTCAATGTGCTCGTTCTCATCGCGGCCGTCACACAACAGGAAAACAACATCGCTCGCCAGCGTGTCATACAGATACTCGCGCCCTTCCAGGATACGCTGAAGCTCTCCCTTGCGGATGGAAGCATTGCGGAGTGGATCAGGGGTTCTTCCCCGATGAAGAGGCTTTCGAAAATATCATCTTCCATCTCCATGCAGGGCTACGGCAATATCCGCAATTTACAGCTTCTGATACCTGCGTCTATGGGCGCCGAAGTCGTCATCGCGCTCGACGACGACGAAGTTGTGCCTGCAGACTATTTAACCCGCGCGCTGAAATGGGTCGGAAAGAAGCTTGGCAAGCGATCTGTCACCGGAGTTGGAGGTCCCTACCTGGATTCGAAAGGTAGTCCCTACCTACCTGAATCAGAGATGGGAACTAATCCTTTCGCCGCAAAATCCGTACTCATCAACCAAACAATGCGAGAATTGATGGCCAAACCAGATCGATTGGTCGAGACGCCAATGGTTTTCGGTGGAAATATGGTTTTCCACAAGAAGTTGTTTTCTCAGGTTTGCTTTGACCCCGCCATACCAAGGGGAGAGGATATTGACTACCTCATAAACGCCAAGATCGCTGGTGAGTCATTTTTCTTCGACCCGAAGCTCGTGATCACTCACCTACCTCCGCGGCACTACGAATCGCCGGAATACGGCAAGATGAAACAAGACCTGATCCGTTTCCACTACGAGCGCGGAAAACTCCTTCGTACGGGATTGAACCCTTCGGACTTCTCCCCCTATCCAGGCTGTCTGCTTGGTGAAGAAATTTCCCGTCTGGGAGTGGAAGCTTTATTCGCAATCGGTTCCGAAGCGTTGGCGAAACGTTTCGGAACCCCAGAGGAGATCGTACAAGAAGCCAAGGATTTCACTAAATACAATCTTCCGCGTTACTTCGAATTTGCAAAACTATGGCCTGAGATGATCAAAGAGGTGCAAAACAACAGGAACTTCAAGATTGAGTTGGAACTGAAATGCACAAGTAAGTTATAAAGGCAAACAACACAGCTGCACAGAGACGTCAATCTGAGCAATCTTAGGGAGCTAATTATTCATACATCAGCCGTGCAAAATATATTGAACCTACTTATAATTCCCGTCATGCATCAATGCAGATAAATAGTTCTTTGGAAGTTCTCAGAAGATAAAATCCTTCATCCGTCTTTCAATGCGGAGGCTAAATGACCACCACACCCAGTCGAATCGGCTTCGTATCGACCCGTTTTTCAGGCACGGATGGCGTATCGCTCGAGACTGAGAAGTGGGCTACGGTTTTTAAACAGATGGGGCATGAGTGCTTTTACTTCAGCGGGGAGTCGGATCGACCGCAGGATTCCTCCGTCGTCGTCCCCGAAGCGCACTTTAAGCACCCCGACATAGAAGCCATTAATCGCGATCTCTTCGATGACATTTCCCGCTCGTCGAAAACTTCCGGGCTTATCCAGGCCATCCGCTTCCATTTGAAGCAGCACCTGTACCAGTTCCTGAGAACCTTCGACATCAATCTTCTGGTTATTGAGAACGCATTCGCAATTCCAATGAACGTGCCTCTCGGTCTGGCTTTGAGCGAACTCATCGCCGAGACGAACATCCCGACGATCGCACATCATCACGACTTCGCCTGGGAGCGCAATCGCTTTGCTGTCAACGCCGCCGGGGACTACCTTCGCTCTTCTTTCCCACCGACCCTACCTTCGATCTACCATGTTGTGATCAATTCCTTCGCCGCACAGCAGCTAGCCCTGCGGACCGGTGCCCGCTCATTGCTCATCCCCAATGTTATGGACTTCGATAACCCGCCTCCTCCTCCCGGCGAGTACGCAGTCGATCTGCGCGAGTCCTTAGGAATAGGACCAGACCAGCACTTTCTCCTCCAGCCGACGCGCATCGTCCCCCGCAAGCGTATAGAACTCGCCATCGAGTTGACTCGAAGGGTTGATTCCGATAGCGTGCTTGTGATCACACATCAATCTGGGGATGAGGGTTCAGCATACGAACAACGGGTGCGTGAATATGCCGATCTATTGGGCATCCGCGTCATTTTCGGATCAGAGACTGTCAACCATTACCGAGGCGAAACGGAGGATGGCCGCAAGATTTATTCGCTTGCAGACACCTACCAGCAAGCCGATTTAGTCACATACCCATCGACGATTGAGGGTTTCGGGAACGCTTTCCTGGAGACGCTTTACTACAGCCGTCCGCTTGTGATCAGCAACTATGCCATCTTTAAGACCGATATCCAACCGAAAGGGTTTCGTGTCATCGGTTTCGATGATTTCATTGAAGACGAAACTGTGCAGAAAGCTATCGAAATCCTCGAGGATCCTTCGATCGGGGAAGAAATGGCGGAGCATAACTATCAGATCGCTCGCCGTCATTACTCCTATCGCATACTTGAAACCAGTTTGGCGACCATCTTGAACCAATGCATGGGATCCTGATTGTAGGTTTTCGACCTCAAGTTCATAAACCTTGGAGGTAATCCTACTCGTGACCCAACAACCAAAAACCCACGAACGTTCGCTTTTTCAGATGGTTTTTCTCTCGCCCGAAGAACCTCGCCTGCGAGCGGGTTGGCGCCTGCTTCTACACGCGCTCTTTTATCTTGTGATAATGGTGACGCTTACTATCGGCGCGCTGCTCTTGTATCGAGGAGAGCTGGATGTCATCATAACGTCGATTTCACCCGCCATCATGGTTGAGTTGGTCAGTATCCTGTCTGCAACCTATCTCGCTCGACGCTTTCTCGATTACCGCAGTTTTTCATCCCTCGGCCTCCAGTTTGACCGGAGTACCCTCTCGGACCTAATCGTTGGATTTTTTATTCCCGGTCTGATGATGGCCTTGATCTTTCTTGTCGAATACGTCGCGGGCTGGACACAATTTCAGGGTTGGTCATGGCAGACTGTGGGAATATCCCAATCGGCCATCGGCCTACTAGGAGGCCTCTCAGCTTTCATCATTGTGGGCATCAGCGAAGAGATTCTTAGCCGGGGCTATCACCTACAGAACCTTATCGAGGGTTTAAACCTTCAATGGGCTCTGTTTCTCTCATCAAGTGTCTTTGCCCTCCTGCACCTCTTTAACCCCTCAAGCAGCTTAATGTCTACCCTCGGTTTACTGGCCGCTGGTTACTTTCTCGCCTACGGGTGGGTCCGGACCCACAAACTGTGGCTCCCCATCGGCCTCCATATCGGCTGGAACTTCTTTGAGGGAAATGTATTCGGTTTTAATGTGAGCGGACTTGATACTTTCCGGCTGGTTCTGCATACCCCTTCGGGTCCGGAATTTATCACCGGCGGGACCTTCGGTCCTGAAGCAGGGCTGATCGCCATTCCGGCGATGCTGCTCGGCGCCTGGCTGGTTAAACTTTACACACGCGATCGGGTCAAGATTCGATCCAAAAACGCCTGAGCACCTAAAACTTACAGCAAGCTAGACTAAGAAGCACCCCCTCAGCTATACCCAACTTTAACAGCCATCTTTACCAGATGAGCAGGTCATCTTCTCCAACCTCACTTCTTGCAACCTCGGGCAAGCGCTGCTCCTTTGGCTATTGCAGGTTTCTCTCAACCGGCTGCACTAGGGGGCGACGAAACTTGCCACATACCCATAAGCGAAAAGTCGCGCTTGACTCAAGGGAACGTTTGTTCTATACTGCGACTAATCTAGAACACCTGTTCTTTATGGAGGTCGGCCATGTCCACATATGCTAGAACCACTCGCCCCAAGCTGGGTTTCCAGCTAAATGCAGTCGTACGCAGCACTCTCGACCGCATCCGAATGCCGCGCGCATCCCTGTTCGGCTTGATCATGATCGGTGCTCTGATCGCCTTCGAAGTCTTTAACTACGGAACGACCGAGTTCGCCCTCACGGATCTTCTAGGCGGTCTGCGATTCGCTGGGCTGCGCTGGTCAACGATCCTCGCCCTCGCGTTCTGCAGCATGGACTTCGCTGGGATCGCGCGCTTGTTTTCACCCGATCAAGGCGACAGCCGCTCTGGAGAACTCTGGTACCTGCTTGGCGCCTGGCTCCTAGCCGCTACGATGAACGCGATGCTCACATGGTGGGCAGTTTCCCTCGCCCTCATTGGGCACGCAGGCCTGGGAAATGAAATTCTGGGACGCGAAGCCTTACTTAGTTCTGTCCCGGTGTTTGTCGCTCTTCTCATTTGGCTTATTCGCATCCTGATGATCGGAACCTTCACACTTACAGGAAAACGTCTTAGCAACAAAACATCGCATCGCTCACCAGCAACAACCCGCGCCGCGAAGCGAACTGCGACTGCTGCCAAGGCAATGCCGAAGCAGAAGATGGCGCAAACTTCTTCTATCGGGGATCATCCAACGCAAAATACTCAGCCCAGGCCCAATGGCAAATACCGCCAACAGCCCCTCTCAGCCAAGCCATCACGATCACGCTGACCGGCATGAGCTTACACACCTGGAACAAAATGGGGGGGGAGAACATCTCGCAGGAGGGTCACAGCAACCTTGGTTTTCCTGCACGTTCTCCCTCTGTTCCTTTTCACAGCATCCCTCTTATCCTCATGGTAGCGCTTGCCTTCACAGCCGCAACATCCTTTGGCTCGTTGCGCGAGCGCTTTCTTGCCGCTGCCAGCAATAAAGCTACAACACCAACATCCAGTTTCTATGAGATCAATGCTTTAAGCGGGGAGCGAATTTCTAATCAACCTGTTGAGTTGATTCAGGATCTCAATCTAACTGCATTTACACCAGAAGTTCAACGCTGGGGGGCTCAAATTGAGCGCTGGGCGGAAGATTATGACCTCCCCGCGGAACTTGTGGCTATCGTTATGCAAATCGAATCTTGCGGTGATCCTACAGCGGTCTCTAGTGCTGGCGCCCGTGGCTTATTTCAGGTCATGCCATTCCATTTTGGCGCTGGCGAGGATTGGATGGACTCCGAGATCAACGCTGCACGAGGCATGGAATATCTAGCTCATTCGTATCGGCTATCCGATGGGAAGATTGACTTAACACTTGCGGGTTATAACGGCGGGCACAGCGTCATCGCGCGCCATCCCTCTACCTGGCCCGCCGAGACCCAGCGATACGTTTATTGGGGAACGGGGATCTGGGGAGACCTCAGCAGCGATACGGTCCCAAGTCCTACTTTGAATGAGTGGCTAATCGCAGGGGGTGAACATCTATGCAGGCAAGCCGTAGGTGTCTCAATACTCTCGTATTCCCAAAATCGTTCTTCCGACAATGTTTCTACACCAATTGGTTAGGTTTTGATACTCAGCTGAGGGGTTTTTCCGTAGCGCAATCCCCGACAGTTCCCATCCAGGCGGAACCTGTATTCACACTTATTCGCCCTTAGGGGCTGCATCAAGGGATATATAATCCTCCTCTTCCTGCGGACCACATGATCCTTCAAGAAGCGGGAGAGAGATGACAAAAGTCGTTCCCTTGCCAACCGATGATTCAACCTCGATATCTCCACCATGATGGCGAGTTATCCAATACGCAATCGATAATCCCAGACCGGCGCCTGCACCCTTGTTCCTGTTCCGTGATGGGTCGCGGCGATAAAAGCGCTCGAAGATTCTCGACAACTCTTCTTCCGGGATACCAGGTCCTTCATCAACGACGCTGAGTTTAGCCCATCGCCCTTCACACTTCAGCCCCATTTGCACTTCGCTCGCATCCGGTGCATGTTCAAGTGCGTTTGCGACCACATTTAACAATACTTGCTTCAGTCGATCACGGTCACCCACTACTCGGGCCTGGTCCTCGCCTCCAATGCGCACATGGACCCTTCCTCCCGCAAGAACTTTCGCTTGTCGATACACTTCTAGCATTAATGTGTCAAGTTCAACCGGATCCCTTGAAAAAGGGAGTTTTCCCGTCTCAGCCTGTGCCAACAATAACAGATCACTTACTAGGCGTGTAAGACGATCTACTTCTGAACTGATTGCATCCAAGGACTCCTCATCAGCCACGCCAAATTGCCGGATAAGATCAACATTTCCCCGGATCGCTGTTAGTGGCGTTCGAAGTTCATGAGACACATCAGCGAGGAACCGTTTCTGCGTATTAAAAAGACCTTCCAGTCTTTCCATGGTTGCATTGAAGGCTTGAATCAACCTTCCTACTTCGTCCGTCGGCTGTCCTATGAGAGGTATCCTTCGCGAGAGATCATCTGTGCTTGTAATTTGAATAGCTGTCTGCGTAACTTCATCAAGTGGACTCAGTGCTGCGCTCGCCACTAAATAGCCAATTATCGCAGCAACAACCAACGCCATGAGTTCTCCCACCAGAAGCATGATCAACAACGTCTGGGTAACTAAGTTGACAGTCGCCAAAGATGTACCAAGTTGTAAATACCCCAAGACCTCGTCCCCGGGCGTTGATACAACGGGCACGGTCAGTATTCGGTAATCTACCCCTAGAATATTTTTAGTGCTGAAAACATTTTCATCCATGGAGATGCTATTAGGATCGAAGGCGCTTTCCACTGGCGGCGCATTTTCTGACTGCCACACGATCTCCCCATCATCCCGCAAGATCTGAACCGAGACATTAGAAGTTAGATCTAAGGCTCTAAGAGTAATTGCCAAATCCTCCGGAATTCCATCCGCCATCGTAAGCAGGATGTCGTCCGCAGTGCGATCAAGTGTGTTTTCTATCTGGTTTGTTAGGTTAAAGGAGAGCGAAACATAAACAATGCTACCGAAGAGGACCAATACAACAGCAAGAACAGCGGTATACCAAAGCGTTAAACGAGCACGAAGAGTCACGAATTTTCTCGAAGCACGTATCCTACGCCCCGAACAGTATGGATGAGGCGCGGTTCTCCTTCAGATTCGGTCTTTTGTCTCAGGTAGCGCACATAGACCTCGATGATGTTGCTCTCTCCCCCAAAATCGTAGCCCCATACACGGTCGTATATAAGATCTCTGGTGAGGACTTGTCGCGGGTTGCGTAAGAAGAGCTCTAAAAGTTCATACTCCTTTGCGGTCAGCTCAACTACCCGCTCGCCCCGAAATACCTGATGCGTCCCTGTATCCAGCTGCAGATCGACAAATGTCAAAATTTCCGGCGATTCCGTCTTGGCTCTCCGAACAAGCGCCCTGATACGTGCTAAAAGCTCATTTAGGGCAAAAGGTTTAACAAGATAGTCATCTGCCCCGGCATCCAAGCCCAGCACTCGATCGGACACCGACTCTTTCGCAGTAAGCATTATGATTGGCAAATCACTTGCGGCGCGCAATCTCCGGCACACCTCCAATCCATCCAAACCTGGTTCTATCTCAGGAAGCATCCAATCCAGGATAACCAGATCAGGAGGGTTATCCCTTGCAACCTGAAGCCCTTCTGTCCCGTTCACAGCCGTCAGAACACGGTATCCCTCGTACGCCAAACCTCGACGCAGAAATTGCAGAATCCGCTCTTCGTCTTCGACGATCAATATCTTCTCATGCATTGAACACCTGGTTTCTCGTCGCCGAGTTCTTTATGCGTAGTTCCACTCATATGTGTGACGATGTCCCCGGTAAAAAGTAGTGAGGAGGAACACCGCAGGGATAGCCAGGATTGCGAAACATCATCTTAATCAGGTTGAATTCCAACTAGCAGACTTTATACCACAGCGCTGGAAGAAATGGATGAAGCCGCCACGGCGGGCGGCTTCATATTCGCTGTTTATGTGTGTACTACGCCAACTCGATAGTTGCGCCTGCTGCCTCGAGCTTGCTCTTTGCATCTTGCGCAGGTTCTTTGCCTGCCTGCTCGAGAACCTTCGCTCCTGCTGTTTCGGCGAGGTCTTTTGCGTCTTTCAAGCCAAGCTGAGTGATCTGGCGGATGGCCTTGATGACATCGATCTTCTTGGGCCCAACGTCCTTAATTATCACATCGAACTCGGTCTTCTCCTCCGCATCTTCACCTGAACCTGCTGCGGCTCCAGCAACGGCAGCAACAGCAACCGGCGCTGCAGCTGAAACACCCCACTTCTCTTCCAGTAACGTGGTAAGTTCAGCAGCCTCAAGGATGGTTAGTTTGCTGAGGTCCTCTGCAATTTTTTCAATATTTGCCATTGTTTACGATCTCCTTTTCATTGTTTTCTAATACAAATTATTCTTAAGTTGAATTTACGCCGCTGCAGCTTCTTTTTCAGAATATGCCTTAACAACGGTCACTACTTGGCGCATAGAACCCGATAACACCCTGGCGATCTGAGATGCTGGCGCCTGCAACATACTGAGTAACTGTGCCTGGATAACGGGCATCGGAGGTAGTGCCGCCAGGCTCTTCACTCGGGCGCTATCGTATACTTCTCCGTCGATGACCGCACCCTTAACCTGAAATGCTTTTGTCCCCTTGGCGAGTTCGACGATAGCTTTCGCCAATGCTGTTACATCTTCGCTTGTCGCTCCGATCGCAGTTGGCCCATCAAGGCTACCCTCAGGTTTCGGCATCCCGACATCATCTATGGCTAGTTTTGCCAGTGTATTCTTGATTACATAGAACTCGCCGCCAATCTCACGAATCGTCCCCCTCAGCTCTTCGAGTTGCTTAACACTCAAGCCCGTATTTTCCGTGAATATTAAAGCAGTGTTCCGATTAAAGATGTCCTTGTACTGAGCAACTAGTTCTTCTTTCTGTTCTCGTGTGATTGCCAATTCCACTCACCTCCTTATATAAATAAAATTAGCCTCTGCTTCGCGATGACCATTGAAGTAAAGGCTACTAAAGAAAGCGCTGGTTAGTGATCTTGCTGCTTTCAAGCCTTCACCTGGGCAGGAGATTAAGCCGTCAACTAGTGACCTGGCACCTGCTGTCTTCGGCGAAGCGGTGTTTTCTTATCCGGTTAGAGTATCTATCTTAGTTTTCTCCTGTGCCTATTCTACCACCGCGATTGCTGCGCTGGGCTCAATTCGTATCCCTGGTCCCATCGTGCTCGTGACTGTGATTGTTCGGAAAAACGCTCCCTTGGACGCGGCGGGCTTTGATCGCCGAACCGAATCTATCATCGCGGCAAAATTCTCGAACAGCTTCTGCGTTTCAAAGGAAGCTTTCCCGATGGGAACATGCAAGTTTGCAGTTTTATCCGTCCGGAATTCGACCCTGCCCGCCTTCAATTCTTTAATCACGCGCGGTAAATCTTCCTCGGGAACAACGGTCCCGGCTTTTGGATTTGGCATTAGTCCGCGGGGTCCCAGTATTTTTCCCAATCGCCCTACCGTGCTCATCATTTGTGGGGTTGAGACTGTGGCGTCGAACTCAAACCAACCATTTTGGATTTGTTTAATAATTTCATCGTCGACGATGTAATCTGCGCCTTCTTTTTGAGCCTCTCGTGCAGCATCGCCCTCTGCAAATACAAGAACGCGAACGGTTCGCCCAAGGCCATGCGGCAGCATTACAGTGTCTCGCACCTGTTGATCGGCATGTCGTGTGTCTACACCGAGTCGTATGTGTACTTCAATGGTACCGTCGAACTTCGTAAACGAGGTCTCCTGCGCCAACTTCATCGCTTCCATCGGCCCGTATTGTTTCGTCTGATCTATCTTTTCAAGCGCTTCGAGATACTTTTTTCCGTGCTTTGGCATTTCAAATACTCCCTGTGGTCCTCACGGGTTGGTCTACGCCAGCCCTCCCACTAGTTTTCAAGCGCACCCTCGACAACGATACCCATATTTCGCGCCGTCCCCTCTATCTGGCGCATTGCTCCTTCGATGTCGACAGCGTTTAAGTCTTTCATCTTGATCTCAGCAATCTCACGAACTTGATTCCGTGTGACCTTACCAACTTTTTCCCGGTTCGGCTCGCCAGATCCCTTCTCGACGCCTGCAGCTTTGCATAATAGAACCGCGGCTGGGGGAGTCTTCAATATAAAATTAAAGGAACCATCGGCGAAAATTGTGATCTCTGCCGGGATGATTTCCCCTGTCTTGCTTGATGTGCGCGCGTTATACTCCTTGCAAAAAACCATAAGGTTGATGCCGTGGGGAGCCAGCGCGGGTCCTATCGGGGGTGCCGGATTGGCCCTTCCCGCTTCGATTTGAAGTTTAACAATTGCTTTAATTTTCTTTGCCACGTGTTTACTCCTCTTGTGGTTTTAGCGGGCAGAATGGCCCTCCCACGTGCGATCCATCTAGATCACGCTTTATCAACTTGTAGGAAGTCTAACTCAACAGGTGTTTCACGACCAAAAAACGAGACCATCACACGGACCATTGCTCGCTCCATATCGATGTCCGCTACGGTCCCGATGAAATCATTGAATGGGCCATCGATAATGCGCACTTTTTGTCCGATTGAATACGCCAACTTAATGCGCGGGGCATCCGCTTCCATACGTTTAACGATTTTAGCTACTTCTTCCGGTCGCAATGGGGTCGGCTCGTTGCCCATCCCCACAAAGCCGGTCACTCCCGGGGTATTACGCACGACGTACCACGAATCCTCATCTAAGATCATCTGAACAAGAATGTACCCCGGGAAAACGCGTCGCTCCACGGTTCGGCGTTTTCCATCTTTAACTTCGATCTCTTCCTCAGTAGGGACGACTACATCAAAGATCTTGTTCTTCATGTCCATCGTTTCGATTCGCTGCTCGAGGTTGTACCGAACCTTGTTCTCATATCCGGAATAGCAGTGAATCACAAACCAATCACGGTCAATCTCAGCTTCCTCTTCCTTCTCCACTGCAACTTCAACAGTTTCTGTTGGTTGCTTATGATCATCCGCAATTTCAAGCTCGTCTTCTTGCTTTTCAGGGGAGGGTTCCGCTTCGCTTTCTTCCGCTGCTTCCAATTCATGCTCAGCTTCTGCTGGCTCAGGAGCATCACTTTCCAAATCCTCGGGGGCTTCGTCAACGGCGACAACATCATTCTCCACCGAGGTTTCATCTTCGGATTCGTCACTTTCTTCTGGAATCAAATGATCTTCAGCAGGCTCGTCGACGGCATCTTCAGATTCAGCCTCAGCAGATTCTTTCTCGGCTAAGCCTTCGTCTGCGCCTTCAGATGCCTCATTTACTTCATCCACTGAGGTTTCTGATTCTATCGAGGTATCCTCAAGACTCTTATCCTCACCCGATACCACTTCTTCGATCTCGGGTTCGATCTCAGGACTACCATCTTTCTTTAGATGTTCTTCCATGATTATTGTTCGCCAATCTATCCAAGACTGATGATATATCCCATCAGTCTTGAGAAAATATAATCCAAGGTGCCCAGCAGCGCACTCATAAAAGCAACAACGATCAATACGATGATCGTTAACTTGGTAGCCTCCGGTCGTGTAGGCCAGGTAACCTTCTTCAACTCCGCTCTTGTCTCACGAAAATAGCGGATTACGGGATTTGATTTCTTCTTTGAGGCGGCTCTAGATTTTGCCACTCAAACGCTCCTCAGATTAAACGACGCCATTATCCTTCAGGCGTCGCAGCTCGATCAGGCAGGCGAGGCAGGACTCGAACCCGCAACCCCCGGTTTTGGAGACCGGTGCTCTGCCAAATTGAGCTACTCGCCTGTACGGGGTTTTAGTAACCCCTACTTGGTCTCGCGATGCAGTGTATGCTTTCGGCAACGCTTACAATACTTTTTAAATTCCAAACGACCCGGGTCATTTCGACGATTTTTCTCGGTCGTGTAATTTCGTTCCTGGCATTCGGTGCATTCCAGGGTAACGACTGGGCGAACATCTTTCTTGGCCATATTCTTATTACTGCGCCAATTTGAACTTCTCTAGGCGCAAATCTCCTACTCTAAAATTTCTGTGATAACGCCCGCTCCAACCGTCAAACCGCCTTCGCGGATCGCAAACTTCGAACCTTTCTCCAACGCCACCGGCGTGATCAGCTCCACCGTCAGGTTCACATTGTCCCCA
>JAIWHF010000040.1:0-18182 GCA_048629905.1 Methanosarcinales archaeon | reverse complement strand
TCCGCACTCCACAAAAAAACACAACCTACCTCCAGCACACGTACGGCTCGCCCCTTCCAACGACCTATCACCTGCGTTGGGAAACCCTTTTGTCCACCTGCCAACACCTAATAAATCCCGATCTCCCAATGGAACAAAAAAACGCCCACAGTTGTGGGCGCCTGACCTATTCGTTTGGCAATTACCACCAGATGCGGAAGGAGTCGCTCGTTCTTGTGAGAACGGTTCCCGATGAAACGTAGATATCCAAATCAACCTGGACACCGGGCGTCTGCCCCTCAAATTCAATTTCCAATTGGGTGATACCAGCATCGTCGGTAGGCGGGAAAACGAGCGTACGCGCTTCATCCGGGAAATGCGCAACAAGGGTCACCGCTGCAGAGGAGACCGGCAGGAGATTCTGATCCCGGACGACTACATACACCAGCTGCGTATCTGAACTTCCGGTGATGGGTTTTGCCACAGAAGCGTGTGGTTGGAGTTCAACGACCTCATACATCAAGGCATTGCTGGGAGCTTTTGGCCGCAGGAGATCGTCGTTGTAATCCATCACCTCAAAGTGGACCCGCCCGAGAGGCGCCACCAGGACTTGCTGACCTGGTGGATTTTCCGGATACCAATCCAGACGGAATCCCTGGAAGTATTGAACCAGGCGATCATTTTCAATGGTGAATTCTGATACAGGGTAACCAAATAGCTCTGGTCCACCATGCTCATGGTAGAAATCCAGGAACATGAAGCAGATACTGTGGCCCGTAAGCGAATAGAACTCGCAATCGGCGTTGGACCTGATGGAGAGCGGATCAGCGACATCCAATGCCCGGTCGCCGACAAACAAAATTCCCAATTCCTTCAGGCGAACCTGCATGTCATCAGAGGTTGGATCTGGGAAAAGTTCCATCCGGCCGTTCTGGGTGTATTGGATCACCAATCCAGTCCAGTAATCCACAAAAGCATCTGTGATGGGGAAGCCGAGAATGCCCAGACCGCCATGGTTGTCGAAATACTCGACGAACTCGGCATCGAGTGTGTGCCCGGTCTCAGAATAATAGCGACCAGACAAGCTCTGGGCCATAACTGGTAGCCCAATGCCAAGCAATAGTATTAAAACAATGCAGTAGGGCAGGACGCGGCGTATCCTGATGGAGGAGCCCCTTTCTTGACTATACGAACCACATACAAGCTTAGATACTTCTTGCTTTTAGCGCAACAGGACCAGGGTACTATCTACTCCAGGGCTCCGGAGCGCATGCGCAAGTAGGAATCGTAGCGTTCCGGATCGATCTCTCCATTTTCAAGAGCAGCGGTCACGGCGCAGCCTGGTTCATGGGTGTGGGTGCAATCACTGAACTCACACCCAGCTACCAGCGTTCTGATCTCTGGAAAATAGGCGTCGAGCTCTTCCGGCTCGATGTCCCAGAGGGCAAAAGCCTTCAGTCCAGGAGTGTCTGCCACATAGCCTCCCCCCTCAAGCTTCAAGAGCTCGGGGACGACCGTCGTGTGCCGGCCTCTCCCGGTGGCTTGACTTATCTCGCTCGTGTGCAATCCCAATCCGGGTTGGATTTCATTAAGCAGGCTTGTTTTTCCCACGCCCGAAGGACCCGCCAGAACTGAGATCTTTCCTTGCAGCGCCTTGCGAACGGAGCGAACGCCCTTACCGGTCTTGGCGGAGGTGTAAAGGACCGGGTAACCGAGCTTCGGATAAATACCGAAGGCTTGCTTGGCAGTGCGCGGGACAACCAGGTCGATCTTATTAGCGCAGATCAAAGCTGGAATTTCTTCTCGTTCGGCAACGACGAGCAAGCGGTCCAGCATTCGAAAGTTAGGGTCGGGGTCGGCGCACGAGAAGACGAAGACTGCTTGATCCGGATTCGCAACCAGAACTTGTTCGATCTCTGAGCGACCTGGCGACTTGCGGGAGAGCACACGCATACGCTCCTCTACGACTTCGATCGTCGCCAAGCCCTCCGGTTGCTTGCTGATCTGAACACGGTCGCCGAGCGCTGCGGCATCGCTCTCCATTCGTTCCTTCATGAGCCGGCCGCGCAATTTCGAGGGAATGATCCCCTGCTCGGTTTCAACGTCGAAAATACCGGATTGGGCTTTAACAATCAGCCCGGGGAGAAGATCAGAATCAGGCATTTATCATGGGGCCGGAGTTTCCTCGGCTTCTTCGTCCGGCTCCGGAGTCCTCTCCACCCAGATACGAGACTCCCAGGGATAGAGCGTAAGCGGTCGACCCTTGAAATACGTCTCGACGATTCGCCGAAAGACCGGTGCAGCCCAATCCGAGCCCTCACCCTGATTTTCCAAGATAACCGCGATGGCGATATCGGGTTTGTCCTCTCTCTCCTCGTAGGTATAACCTGTGAACCAGGCATGTGGGTCACCTGCGCCATCCGTAGATGCAGTGCCCGTCTTCCCGGCGACATTGAGGTTTAGGCCAAGGAACTTACGGTAAGCAGTTGCCCCGGATTTATCGACAACGTTTACCATCGCCTCCTGTATCGCAGCAATGTTTTCCGAGCTCACCGGAAGCTGCGCCGCTGGATCTGGCACGAACTCGTGCAGCACGTCACCCTCGGCATTCTCAATCGCCAACACCAGTTGCGGACGATAAAGTGTTCCCCCATTCCCTATTGCAGCAGCGTAACGGGCGACCTGGAGGGGCGTCACCAGGAGAACACTCTGACCGATCGCCAGCTGCACCGGATGCCGCGCCGCCCACTCCTCGCCGAGCGTTTCGGCGCTGTTCTCCGGGCTCGGAACCTGCCCCGCCTCGTCCCCAATCTCGATACCCGTCGTCGCTCCCAGCCCAAATGCCGCAGCCATATCCGGAATAGCGCTAGGGAGACCCTTGACATAGAGATCCAAACCGATGTGATAGAACCAGGGATTACAGGATTTTTCCAGCCCCCCTTTAAGCGTCAATTCCCCAGCAGCGGACAGTTCTTTCTCGTAACGCCAATCGTAGAGGGTGATACCCGGCAGATCGGTGAATTCTAGGCCGCAATTGTAGACTGTGTCGGGTTCGTAATACTCCGTCTCCAGCGCGGCAGCCATCGTAATGACCTTGAATACTGATCCTGGAACGTAGAGACCCTGCGTAGCGCGGTTGATATAGGGCTGATTGGCAGTGTTCAACATCTGGTAACCGCCATTCGCTCCATTAGGGTTCTGAGAATCGAAAAGGTTGGGATCAAACGCAGGCGAGGAGGCCATGGCCAGCACCGCACCGGTGTCGCGTTCCAAAACGACCACAGCGCCCTCGAAACCTTCAATCGACCGCTGCGCTACTTCTTGCAGATCACGGTCGAGCGTCGTATACACTGCATAGGGCAATCCGGGATCGCGGGAAGCCATCACTTGCATCACCTGACCATTGGGATCGACCAGGTAGAGTGTCCCTCCCGGCACGCCGCGCAGCTCATCTTCGAACGCCGCCTCGATCCCGATACGGCCGACGAATTCATCACCCTGATAACCCAGCGCCAGGCGGTCTTCGTATTCGGCCTCCTGAATCTGACTCACAAAACCCACAGCATGCGGCGACGCTCCCCCGGCAAATGGGGTGAGGCCACCGCCGTAATAGTAGCGAGTGCTATACGTGCTCGCTCGAACGCCGCCCACCGATTCGAGCAAACCGCCGACGGTGTTGTAATCCTCATAAGGTACAACGCCTAGCGGGGTGAACCAATTTGTGTCGCGGTTTGCGTCGTAGCGCTCGAGGATCGGATCTACGGTAGCTAACACAAAAAGTCGCCTTAAAGTTGAGAGCATGGTCTCCTCGGCGTCTTCATCGCCGATCTCATTCGGGACGATCCACAATGCGGCGCCATTATCCTGACCCGCGCCCGCCTGTGCAGCGAATGCCTGGTTGTCCTTGTCATAGATATTCGCGCGCGTTGGGGTGATAGCGGTGAGACTCAAACCGTTGCCCCCCTCGAGTTCGGGCAAAATCATGGCGTCGGTCCAGGCTACCCGCCAGTCCTCGCCAGCGGAGCGCGTTAAGTCCATGCGCGTCTCACGGCTGATCTCGCCTACAGCCGCACTTGTGAGAACGATGTGATAACGCACTTCAGCGCGCTGTGGGCTATGTACAAGAGCGGATACAATTTGAAAATCGACATCCACAAACGCCCCGCTCCGCATGATCTCTTGAATGCGATTCGTAAAGTCCTCCTCGCTCAATCCATCCTGGGTAAGGGGACTGAGGAGAGCGTACATCCCAGCATAATCGCCCGCTTTCCAGGTTTCCAGGAAGTGCTGCGCGGCTGCATCTGGATCCGGGGCGGACTCAGTGGTCTGTATAGGATCTGGGAGTGTAGGCGTCCCGTTCGACCCCGGGTCGGTGGGACTAAAGAGCCCACAGCTGCTGATGAGCATCGCTAAGATTAGAAGCAGGATCGGGATTCGTCTCACAATTTACCTCTCAGTATCTTCTCGTAGACGCTACAATCATACCCCGTATATGCCTTACAGCGAGTGGGGAGATCGACCGTCAGATCGTGCCCCAAGCGCCCCAAAGCGCGCTGCAAGTGGCACAAAGGGAGCCCCATCACATTCGCGAAGCATCCCTGCATCTGGTCCAGCTCCACTGGGTTGAATTCGCGGTCCTGTATCCCATACGCGCCGGCTTTATCCAGCGGAGAACCGCCGGCGATATAGGCCTGAAGTGCATTATTGTCATAAGCTCGCATGTGGACGACAGTTGTGCACGTCTCAACAATTTCTTCCCCGTTGGCTGGTTGGAGAAATACCAGCGCAGTGATGACCTCATGCTCACGATCTCGAAGCATTAGAAGCATCCGTTCAGCATCAATTGCATCCACCGGTTTGCCTAAAATTGTGCCGCCGTCTACCACGACAGTATCGGCTGCGAGGACGAGCTCGCAGGCAGGGCTCTCGGCTGCAGCTGCACGAGCTTTCGTTCGCGCAAGACGGATCGCCAGCGCCTCCGCCTGCTCATCGACCTGGGCCATCTCGTCGACCGGAACCGGGCAAATCTCCACATCCCAGCCGGTCAATTCCATTAGCTCACGACGGCGAGGTGAAGCTGAGGCCAAGAGCAACATACAAGTCATAGTTGTCGGATCCACTACCTTATGCAATCCTTGATCACTTCTTTTGCCGTATTGGCTGAGGTGACAATTCCAGCCTTGTTCATTTCAACACATGTGCGCAGCCAGTACACTCAGGGCAAGTCCGCATTCCGCGAATTCTAACATACCCGGCAGATGCGATGAAATCACATCGACACATAGATACTCTCAGCCCCGCACAAGCCGATGGTACAATGACCAAATGGACCTATTTGACCACGCGATGAAGGATCGCATAGCCCGCGAAGCCCCGCTCGCCGCACGTATGCGGCCGCGCACATTGGATGAATTCGAGGGTCAGGCAGAGATTGTCGGAGAAGACTGCCTTCTTCGGCGTGCTATCCAGGCAGATCGTCTCTTCTCTTCTATACTCCTCTGGGGACCTCCCGGAACCGGAAAAACCACGCTGGCGATGATCATCGCCAACACCACAGAATCCCATTTTGTCACGATCTCGGCAGTTCTGGCCGGGAAAGCAGATCTCCGACGCATCATTAAAGCGACAGAGGAGCGGCGCAAACTATACGGCAAGCGAACAATCCTCTTCGTAGACGAGGTCCATCGCTGGAATAAAGCTCAGCAGGATGCGCTTCTACCTCACGTCGAAAACGGGACCATCACCCTCATCGGTGCGACGACTGAAAACCCGTACTTCACAGTGATCGGAGCCCTGGTTTCGCGCTCACGAATTTTCCAGCTGCGTCCGCTTGAGGAGAAGGATGTAAACCGGGTTATCCAACGTGCCCTCACCGATCTCGAGCATGGCTACGGCAGCAAACAAATCCAGCTCGACCAGGACGCTCTGGATCACTTGATCCGCGTGTCGGGTGGAGACGCACGCAATGCGCTCAACGCGCTCGAATTAGCCGTGGAATCCACACCCCCTGATGAGAACGACGTGATACACGTCACGCTAGAAGTTGCCCAAGAATCCATCCAGCGCCGTGCGGTCTTATACGACAAAGACGGCGATGCGCATTACGACACTGTCTCGGCTTTTATCAAATCAGTGCGTGGTTCAGATCCAGACGCTGCGCTCTATTGGTTGGCGAAAATGCTCTACGCCGGCGAGGACCCGCGTTTCATCCTGCGGCGTCTGTTGATCCTGGCTTCGGAGGACATCGGCCTGGCTGACCCGATGGGTCTCGTCGTCACCTCCGCCGCAGTCCAAGCTTTTGAATTTGTTGGTTTACCTGAGGGTGTGTACGCTCTTGTGGAGGCAACGCTCTACCTGGCCACTGCCTCAAAATCGAATACCACTAGCGCCTATTTCAAGGCATATAAATACCTGGAGGAAGAAGGTGTAATCGAAGTCCCACAGCACCTGAAAGATGCCAGCCGCGATGGGAAAGCTCTCGGACACGGAAAGGGATATCGGTATCCACACACGCATCCCGGGCACCACATCGGGCAGGGTTATTTGCCTGACTCTCTCCTCGGGACTTATTTTTACCACCCCTCCGAACAAGGTTACGAGGCGCAGGTCGCTGAACGATTGGATCGATGGCGCGCGGCTCAGCGGAAGGCATTAGATATTGACTCCACGCTCGAACCCTCCGATCTCGCCGATCAAGAGATCGATGCGATCAAGAAAAAACATACAGTACGCAGAAGCAAATCATCCTAACGGAGAATTAATGACCACCCTCTATCTCATCCGTCACGGACACAATGATTTTCTGGGGAAACACAAACTTGCTGGGCGAATGCCAAACGTCCACTTGAGTTCAGAAGGGTGCCGTCAGGCCGAGGCGCTCAGTCGAATACTCTCTTCGGTCAAGTTCGAGGCGATCTATGCTAGCCCGCTGGAACGAGCTGTCGAAACCGCTGAGCCATTAGCTCGCGACCATGGTCTCGATATTCTCATCCGCGAAGGTCTACTCGAAATTGGATACGGCACCTGGCAGGGGCAATCGCTCAAAGCTTTACGCCGCCGAAAACTCTGGCCGATCATCCAGAATACTCCGTCGTTAGCAAGGTTCCCGGAGGGCGAGTCTTTCCCGGAAGCTCAAGCGCGCGTCGTAGCTGAGATCGAAGCGCTTCGTGATATGCATCGCCGCGAGAAGGCGATCATCGCCTGTGTGTTCCACTCAGATCCAATCAAACTCGCCATCGCTCATTATCTCGGTATGGCGTTGGATCTCTTCCAGCGCATCACGATCTCCCCTGCTTCAATAAGCGTACTAGCGATAAGCAACAGCGGCATCCGCGTTATGGGTTTTAACGACACCCGCGCGACGTACGGCACACCGGTGGTTTGATATACTCAATTCGGCACTGAGAGGATAAACCAAACGGTTCAGCAACTTGGTGTAGGATCTTAGATGGCAGGCATCCAGTACGAACTCAAACCCGTCGATCGGATCACAACCGGGGCTATTGGCGGCCCCGGGAAACGCGTTTTCTATTTGCAGGGGCGCGCCGGGGATCAACTGGTCACACTGCTTATCGAAAAACAGCAGATTCAATCGCTCGCTGTTGGCCTCGATGAATTCCTGAGTGAGCTGCACAAGCGGCTTCCTGATCTACCTGAATCTTCACGGGATTACGTCGAAGGTGAGATGGCGCTCGAGGAGCCTATCGATCCCGCCTTCCGCGTGGGTCACATCGGGCTAGGCTATGACGAGGAAGGCGATATGCTCATCCTTGTAGCTCGTGAGATCCAACCGCTCAATGAAGACCCTGAGCAGGCTTCGACCGCTCGTTTCTGGTGCAGCCGCTCGCAATTTCGCCGGATGTGCAGCTGGGGCTTGGATTTGTCCGCTCGCGGCAGACCTATATGCGGCAACTGTGGCGAGCCTATCGACCCGCAAGGTCATTTCTGCCCCAAGAAAAACGGCCATAAACGCTGACGTTCGAACTCCATCCGGTCTCGCTATGGCTTTCCAAAACCTCCTGTACAGATCACGCACATGAATAAACACACAGATGAACATTTTCGAGCCTGATAACCTTGAAGCGATTATCCACCTCCTCAATACCGGTGAAATTAGCGTAGTGGGTCAGGTAGCCTGGGGATCGAACTTCACCTTTCTCGTCCAGATCGAAGGGGATCATGGCCAAATCCCGGCGATATACAAACCGGCACGCGGCGAACAGCCGCTCTGGGATTTTCCCCATGGCTCTCTCGCCGACAGGGAAGTGGCAGCCTACCTCGTGAGCCAGGGGTTGGGCTGGGAACTCGTCCCGCCGACTGTGCTGCGCGAGGACGCACCCGCTGGTCCTGGTTCGCTGCAGCTCTACATCGATGTCGATCCCGATCGTCACTACTTCACTTTCAGCCAGGATGAGAAGGGGCAATTACACCCCACGGCGTTATTCGACATCATCATCAACAACGCCGATCGCAAATCTGGTCATATTCTCCTTGGCGAGGACGATCATCTCTGGTTGATCGATCACGGCTTATGCTTCCATGATGAAGAGAAACTGCGCACGGTGGTCTGGGATTTCGCCGGTGAGCCCATTCCAGAGTTGCTGCTCGAGCACGTGCGTCTGTTGCGGGATCAGCTGGAGTCAGAAAACGGTGTTTACGACGACCTATCGTGCTTGCTTTCCAGGGCTGAATTTAACAGCTTTCGAGAACGTATCGATCGAATCCTGCGATCGCCCGTCTTCCCTTCACCCGGCGCAGGCCGCCCCTACCCTTGGCCGTTGGTATAATCCAACCCAGATTATTCTGGAGCAATTCTCCCATGGACACACACAGATTCGTTCTCCTTGGTTTCGGGAACGTTGGCCAGGCATTCGCGCGGCTGCTGCTGGTGAAAAGCGATGAACTTCTAACCCAGCTGGATTTAAATTATCAAGTTGTTGGAATCATGACGGGTCAGCACGGAGCGGCGATTAACCCAACGGGGATAGACCTTGAGCGTGCGCTGGCAATGATCGCAGTGGGTGATTCGCTCGACTCGCTATCCACTGAACCTACACCAAAAAATGGCTCTGAATTCATTCGGGCCTGCAATGCGGACGTTCTTTTTGAGAACACCCCCGTCAGCTACGACGACGGTCAGCCGGCGATTGAACACATCTCCACCGCGCTCTCCGCCGGCATGCACGCCATAACGGCGAATAAAGGTCCGGTCGTTCACGCCTTCCGCGAACTTACGAAATTAGCGCAAGCACATAGGCGGAAATTCTTCTTCGAATCTGCGGTCATGGATGGCGCACCAGTGTTCTCACTCTGGCGAGAAACGCTCCCTGCAGCAGAACTCCAGTCCTTTCGCGGGGTCCTGAACTCGACGACTAATCTCATCCTGACCTTAATGGAGCAGGGAAAGACTTTCGAGGACGCCGTCGCTTACACCCAGTCGATCGGCATCGCCGAGACCGATCCCTCAGGAGACATCGAGGGCTGGGACGCAGCTATCAAGGTTGCGGCGCTCGTCACCGTGCTCATGGGCACAAATCTGAAACCTTCCGCCGTTGAGCGCAAAGGGATTGAGTCCCTCCACAGTGAAGATATCCGATCTGCATCGGCTGAGGGGAAGCGCTGGAAGCTCATCTGCAAGGCTGAAAGAACAGATGCAGGGATAGCGACATCTGTACGCCCCGAGCTGCTCGACCCCACCGACCCACTCTACAATGTGATGGGGACCTCCTCTGCTGTTACTTTTCACAGCGACACCCTCGGTCCGCTCACGATCACCGAGTCCGATCCGGGACCTCATACAACCGCCTACGGTCTTCTCGCCGATTACATTAATGCCGTGCGGTAATTCCAGCCTTCGCCTAAATCCATCTTGACCAAGGTCAAGAAGATGTTGTAAAATCCCCCTATCTTATGAAAGGAGGGCGCACCCTATTATGATGATGCTTATGGAGAAATTTGTAGCGGCGGTTCGAAGCCACACAGATATTGGCTCTGGTTTCGTTTTACCTACGCGGAGTGCGCCTATCGACAGATAGACCCTGACGATTCTGTCCTAATGACAGCCGCGGGCGCACTCCAGCGCCCGCGGTTTTTTGTTTCACCAAAACGACTCATTCGCGTAGAGAGCAGTCGATCCAGGTGTGCAAAAAAAGAAGAATGCGTCGATCGGATAGTTGATGCGGATAGAGTGTCTGAGGTGTGAAATGAAAGAGAATTTTAATCCTGATCTGAAGAACCTGGCTTATGCACCCAAAATATCGGGTTTAGCTTTCCGCGGCTATTCAGGTCCGCGGGAACATGAACGGATCGCCGCTGTCGTCCAGCGCTGTTTCGATGCGGATAGCGTGTCTGAGGTCATCACTGCCGACGACGTTGCGCGCAGATTCACCCACATGCAGAACTTCGATCCAACTCAGGATGTTTTGCTCGCGGAGATCTACGGGGATTTAATCGGCTATGCCCAGATGAACTGGCTCCGGAAGTCAAACGGCGATGTCATCTTTCGACACCATGGTTGCGTCCTCCCCGAGTGGAGGCGAAAGGGGGTTGGGTCAACTTTGCTGGTTTACACCGAGGACCATTTAAGAGGTCTGGCAAACCACGCTCCGAAAGACGGCTTGCGCTTTTTCGAAGTTAACCTAGCGGACACCGAGAGCGATAAGCAGGCGCTGATGGAAAAAACAGGTTACCAACCTGTCCGTTATTTTTTTGAGATGGTACGTCCTCTTGATGCTGATATCCCTGAAATCGAATTACCCGAGGGTCTCGAGCTCCGTCCTGCTAATCCTGATCAGTATCGGACCATCTACGATGCCGCCGATGAAGCTTTCCAAGATCATTGGGGGCACGTCCCGGGGACGGACTCTGAATATCAATGGTGGATTGAAAGCCCAGAATTTCAACCCGAACGCTGGAAAATCGCATGGGACAACGAGCAAGTCGCCGGCATGGTTTTGAACTATATCAATGACGAGGAAAATGAACGCTTCAACCGCAAACGATGTCACACAGAAGACATCAGCGTTCGTCGCCCCTGGCGCCGGCGTGGACTGGCCCGGTCGTTATTAGCTCAAAGCCTGCAGATGTTCAAAGATGAGGGGATGGAGGAAGCTGCGCTGGGAGTGGATACCGACAATCTAAGCGGCGCTTTGGGCTTATATGAGAATCTTGGCTTTCAAAACATCAAGCTTTGGATGGCCTATCGCAAGCCGATGGTATAAACGAAGTGTGAATATTGAGAGGCACGCACTCGAGATATTTCTATGGAGAAGAAGATGACTGAACAGGCTTTCAACAAACTCGCTAAAGCTCGTTACACGATCCGCCCTGCAAACCTGGATGACATCGAGGGTTCAGTGGAGATGTTTAACCTATGCTCAAAAGAGATGATCGGCGCACCCGAGTTTACGGAGGACCGCTACGCGAAGGAATGGCAAATGCCGAACTTCGATCTTCAACACGACACCAGACTTGTGATTACCTCGACAGGACAAATCGTCGGCTGCATCGAGGTATGGGACGTACATGAGCCGCCCGTCCACCCCTGGATTTGGGGTCGCGTCCATCCACAGTGGGAAGGCAAGGGCATTGGCACAGCGATGATGGAATGGGCAGTGGAACGCGCCCGCGAGGCAATACCCCGCGCTCCCAAGGGCGCACGCGTCTCGGCGCGCTCGGGAACCGTAAATACCTACAATCCAGCGAAGGAATTGCTTCAGAATATGGGCATGGAAGCCATCCGCTATGGGTGGGACATGTTGCTCGACCTTGATGCAGCGCCCCCAGCACCTATATGGCCGGACGGAATCTCAATCCGAAATATTCAGCACCCGGAGGATACCGAAGCCGCTTACCGGGCCGAAGACGAGGCATTCGAGGATCATTGGGGATATGTGGAAACCCCCTTTGAAGAGGGATTCAAACAATGGAAACACTACGTGTTTGAAATCCGGAAGCCCGACCCTTCTCTTTGGTTCCTGGCCATGGATGGAGATGAAATTGCCGGCATGGTTACGTGTCGGGCGGAGGCAGATGACGACCCGGACAAAGGTTGGGTA
Source organism: Methanosarcinales archaeon (assembly GCA_048629905.1). GTDB lineage: Bacteria > Chloroflexota > Anaerolineae > Anaerolineales > E44-bin32 > E44-bin32. Next base: position 6,147 of record JAIWHF010000040.1, on the reverse strand, counting down.
AGTGTCCTTGGCGTCCGGCGCCCATGGCGACGCCGTGGCTTGGGGTTAGCGTTGTTGAGGCAAGTTTTCGGTGAATTTTATCGCCGCGGGAAACCGCGCGTTGGGTTAGGCGTAGACTCAAACAATCTCGCCGGAGCGACAAGACTGTATGAGAAGGCAGGTATGCATGTAGAGCGGGAGTATGTCACCTACGAGATCGAACTGCGTCCTGGAGAGGAACTCCAGAAGGAGTGAGAATCCACCAGCGTGCAATCTAACATGGCCTGAGAAGTTCTATCCCTCGTTGTATCTCTACTATAATATGTGGCAACTTACTCGGGGTATATAAAGAGCAATCACTTTATCTTTAATGAATTGGAGCAAGGATAGCATGGACAAACCCGCCCCCTTCAAAGCCATCCTCTGGGATCTAGGAGGCGTCATTCTACGCACCGAGGACTGGGAGCCGCGTCATTGTCTGGACCGGATGCTGGATTTACCAGATGGGAAAATATACGAACTCGTCTTCGAAAGTGAGATAAGTCGCAAAGCCACCGTAGGCAAAGCATCCAATGACGATATCTGGATGCGGGTAGGCGAGCAACTCACACTTTCGAGTGCTGAATTAACACTCGTGAGGGATGAATTCTGGTCAGGCGATCAGATTGACATGGAATTGATCCGTTTTATCCGCGCCCGCAAAACCGAAACAAAAATGGGGCTATTATCCAATGGGTGGCCTTCCACTCGAAGCTTCATCGATGAGCGCTGGCATATCGCCGATATCTTTGACGACATGGTCATTTCTGCCGAGGTAGGATTAGCAAAGCCCGATCAGCGGATCTACCAATTAGCCCTCGATCGGTTGGGCGTCGAAGCGGAACAAACCATCTTCATCGACGACTTCGATGAAAACATCCAGGGAGCGCGTGATCTGGGGATCCATGGAATCCACTTCCAAAACCATCAGATCGTCATGGAAGAGTTAAAAGACCTTCTCGACTTCACCACCTAAGCTCTCCATCGTCCACGAGGCCGCAACCCGGATACCATTGCGGAATTGATCAATCGCTGCAGTTGATAATCAAACTTTAAAACCACTGGTATACTCAATTTGCTATCCCTAAAAGTTCGTGGCAGAATCGGTAAGTCTTACAAGAATTATTGAAACATGTGTGGGTTGATCCAAGTCTCACATATAGAAAAACCTCCGCATCTTGCTTCAAAGGGGGACACGAAGCTTCCATATGAATAAATCAATACAACCGCTGCTCTCTCGCAAAATGATCCTCTTTCTCATCGGACTCACTTTCGCCGAGGCGACGCGGGCGATGACCGCGGTACAAATTCCGGTCTTCTTGCGTGAAATTGGAGCGAGCGTCAGCCAGGTCGGGCTTTTTTTTACCCTGGCGATGATTGTGCCTCTAGTGCTCGGGATTTTCGGTGGCTGGATATCTGATTCAATCGGCCGCTTACGGGCGATCTTATTCGGGAGTCTTGCGGGGATCCTCGGATACCTCCCGTTCGCTTTCGCACAGCGCTGGGAAGTGACTCTCATCGGTCCCATCATCCTGGCAGTGGCAACAGCTTTGATCCAACCATCCTTCCGAGCCTATATCGCCGACACTTGTCCCACGGAGACACGCGGCCGTATTTTCGGACTCAGCAAATCATTTATCACCGCGGCTTGGATCCTCACTCCACCTCTGGGCGGCTACCTGGCAATGAACTATGGGACTCGCACGATGTTTCTCGCCGCGGTTTTCTTTTATAGCATCGCCGCAATTATTTTTATGTTCCTTTTGCGATCAGAGGAAACGAAGACCACCGCGCCTGCGGAAAAACCCAGCCTTAAGTCGCTCAGGGAATCCTTCACGCAAATCTTCCCGATTGTCTTGGCTGGGGGATTGTTAACCTGGATCATAGTTTCCGAGGGCATTCGTGTCTTTGCGTCCTATCTTTCCTTCAACCTCCTACCGGTTTACCTGAACGATATTGGCCTCATTAACAAGCAGGGCATTGGCTTAATTGATGGTCTGCATGGCATCGCCTGGGTTCTCGCTGCCCCAATCGGCGGGTGGCTCTCCGATAAATCGAGCGAACGGAACAGTTTCATGCTTGGTACGGCGATCTTCCTCTCCTCATTCCTTATTTTCATCCTCGCAGAAGGCTTCGAAATCTTTGCTCTCTCATGGATCATCATGGGGATCGGCGGCGCTCTTCTAGACCCGGCCGTTAATGCGCTCATCGCTCGTGGAGCACCCGCACATCTTCGCGGCGTTGCCTATGCTGTGGTGCCTGCACTCATTGGCCTGATTGCGCTTCCTGCGCCCTGGATTGGTGGCCAGATCTGGGAAGCCACCAACCCTAAGATACCGTTCCTCGCCACTTTACTCATCGGTTCCCTTGCTCTCATCCCGGCCTGGTTCAAGCTTCGTGTGCCCGCAGATGAAGGTATCGCCCCAGCGGAACCCACGCTATAGATATTCTTGATCTCCAGATCTCCAGCCTGGCGAATGAAATCCTAAAGAGTTTAGGTTTATACGCCGCGAAGAAATTTAGCTCCCGTATGGGGGCTTCTCCTTCACAATATCTTTGTTTGTTCCTTGAAAGAATTAAAGGGGTGAGCCCCCTGCCATTCAGCGGGCGGCCGGCATTGCCGCGTTCGCCGGTTGGTCCCAACTTCTTCGCCGCAGCGAAAGGGCGTTCCTCCAGTCGGTCGGCGCATTCATCATGATCGCCGTAACTAGCTGGTGATCAGTCAGATTGGCCAGAGGTTGCCACGGCTTACTGGGACGTGCAGCCCATAGATGGCCTGAGGCTCATTACACCTTCACTTTAGACACCTCGCGCCCGAGAGTCAATCAGCGATACGCTTAAAAATTCCAGCGCTCACCTGCCTAATGAAATAGCACAGCAAGTTTGGGCTATACTCTCGATTATTTTATAATCGCACGTTTGAAGAAAGGATGGTGCGGCGCGGATCTGTAAGCTACCATGGTGGTACAACCACAGATTGCAGTCCTGCAGGAAGATCGCCACAACTATGGGTGATTCACGGGCATCAGTATCGAAAGCGGCCACCTGGTGTTGTTAACCATACGGTGATAGTTATTAATTTCAACTGAGCACCACTCGATTATTGAACTCTCCACGAGCGACATGCATTAAATTGAGAACACGGTGAACCCGAGAAACAACGGTCCGCGTTAATTTTAGTGAACGACCAGGAGGAAACATCCATGAGCCCTCGTGTGAAATTGATCTTCAACCCCCTCGCTGACCGGGGTCGGTCCTCGGATCTCGAAACAGCTGTGCAGCACATCATCGACAGACACGACGGTGCAGAATGGTCCACAACCGAATACCACACCCACGCAATCGAACTCGCTGAGCAGGCCGCGAACGATGGATTCGATATCGTCGTCGCTATTGGTGGCGATGGCACCGTCCATGAAGTTATCAACGGTTTGATGCGAATCCCTGAAGATCAGAGACCATTGCTCGGTTCAGTGCCAATTGGCTCTGGGAATGATTTTTCCGCAAATGTCGGAGTCGCGGAGGAAATTGAGGTCGCACTCGAGCGAGTCTTCAACGGGGAGACAAAGACCGTCGACGTAGGCTTGGTCACGGATGGTTCTGGCAGATCAGAGTACTGGAACAACACGATCGGAATTGGCTTTGACGCCGCGGTTACAGTTTATTCCTATCAAATCACCCGGTTGCAGGGATTCACGTTGTATCTCTGGGCGGTGATTAAAACGATCTTTCTCCACCACCACGCACCCAGAATGAAGATCATAACGGACCAGGAAGAGATCGACGATAATATCCTCATGTTCGTCGCCGGCAACGGACCCAGGGAAGGCGGCGGCTTCCATGTCGCCCCGGATGCTATCTTCGACGATGGCTTATTTCACTACGCGATGATTGAAAATGTGTCCCGCCCGATGATGTTCCGCTTGATCCCGGAAGTGATGAATGGCACCCACGGTCGATTCAAGCCGGTTCGAATGGGTCACTTCCGCGAACTGCAATTGACGTCTGAGGAGCCTGTAACTATCCATCTGGATGGCGAGGTCTTCGCCGGGTTCGATTCCACTGTAACCGAAATTCAGATCAAGGTCCTTCCGAACGCATTACGCGTTGTCATCTAGAGTGGATAACCTTCTCAAAAAAACATAAGCATTGTAGATTCCACTCCATATGAGATCCTTAGCCCACACACTCGAAGATCAGGATACTGGCTACCTGCGGATTCTCTGTGAATTGTGGGGATTCGACTTACCCCAGGGCTCCCATCGATCCGTCGTCGACGAAATAACGCTCTCCATGCTCAACCGCAACACGCTCGACGAACTGCTCGATAGCTTACCCGATGCAGCCAAACAAACCCTTGACGGGATGGCCCAAGCTGGCGGCAGGATGGCATTTCCTGACCTGATCCGGGACTCTGGAGAATTGCGGGAAATGGGACCCGGAAAGCGCGATCGCGAACAGCCCTGGCGCAGCCCTGCTTCTCCGGTTGAGGTGCTTTGGTATCGCGCCCTGATCGGACGGGCATTTGCAGACACACTCAAAGGTCCGCAGGAGTTCGCCTATATCCCAACAGATTTGCTGCAGATGTTGAGTGAATCACTTCCTGATTACAGCGCTCCTTCTCTATCACCGCTGACACAAGACCCAAAACATATCTTTTTGGCCACATCGGCGGCAGTTGACGATGCCACAACTCTTCTGGCTGCCATGCGCCGCACTCCCTTCCCCTCCTTCGATCTCTCCCGGAAGCCTGGCCTTACACTGGAGCGATTTCTTCTAATTCCCAGTTTGCATACTCTTCTGCTCACAATCCTGCAGGAGATGTTAATAATCGAGGGTCCACCCTGGACGCCAAATCCTGAGAGAACCCGCGCTTTCATAGACGCTCCGCGCTCGCAGGCAATACGCGACCTGCTTCTGGCCTGGAAAAACTCTGTGACCTGGAATGACCTGGCTGTACTCCCTCACATCGTATGTAATACTGATGCCTGGCCCAATGATCCCGGGCTCTCACGTCAAGGGGTGCTAGATCTCCTGCAGCCTTTAAAGCCCGGGCTTTGGTGGGATCTACATGATTTCGTGGAGAGGATTCGACAAACCTCCCCAGCCTTTCAACGGCCCGGTGGTGATTTTGATTCCTGGTATCTTCAGAATCAAAGCGGAATTTTCCTCAATGGCATCGAGAACTGGAATATGGTCGATGGCGCCCTTATTCGCTCCGTTATCACCGGCCCACTTCACTGGCTTGGAGCCGTCGATCTCGGGCAAGATTCTCAATCGGCTTCGACATCCTCATTTCGCCTCACGTCAGTATCGGCGCTGCTGTATGATCCGAACGCGCCTGTCCACGTTGAAGAGCCCGATAAAGCGATCGTCATCCACTCCGATGGTCGCATTATCGTTCCTCGTGGGGTTAATGGAGCTGTTCGCTATCAGATCGCACGCTTCTCTCATTGGGTGTCGGTTGAAAATGATAAGTATGAGTACCGCCTCACCCCTAGCACCCTGCAGCGTGCCAAAGAGCAAGGTTTATCCCATCAACATATACGCACGATCCTGGAGAAGACCTGCGAATCCCCGCTGCCGCGGCCGGTTGATCTGGCGTTAACTCGCTGGGCTGAGAGAGGCACAGAAGCGAGTATTAAGCAATACTGGATCTTACGCGTCCAATCCCCAGATGTACTCGAGATGCTACGCAGCAAGAAGTCGACAAATCGTTATTTAAAAGAGATCCTCAGCCCTACGACGGCAATCGTACAATCCTCAGATTGGCCCAAGCTGCAGGCTGCTGCCGCGCGTCTCGGGCTTTTAATCGATCCACCAGATCCGAACGAGCAAACTTCATCCCCCATCAAAAACCCGAACCTCTAAAGAAACCAGCAATCCCTCACGAGTCTGGGAAGAATGGAAATCCCATGAGCACTATCAAGTGCTCATTTGAGACGCCCCTTTGAAATGTAAAGACAAATTGATCGTTGTCAGGGGAACAGTAGGGGCGAAGAACATACGAATTGTTCACAGCGCCAGCGATGATGTTGGCGCCGAGAGTTGCTGCAACTTTTCTTTCCCCCCGTTCGCCCCCCATGGGGGATGGCGGGGGCCATGTGATCGTCCCCCCCCCCCCCATCC
>JAIWHF010000039.1:0-18756 GCA_048629905.1 Methanosarcinales archaeon | reverse complement strand
GGCTGATTTGAGCGTTACAGCTCCAGGTCAGTATCACGAGATTAACCTCCAGATTTCATTAGTTCGTGACTACTTAAGCAAGGAAAGAAAGAAGCATATCTCTGAGGAGGAGGCCGTCGTATATTGGTTCGATGAGTTCTACCTGCCTGTGGCGAGTGCAATCAGAGATCGAGGTCTACTGAGAGAGTTTCCGGATCGCACGGTGACAGATCTCTACTTGTGGGTATATGAGCACAGAGCTGATTTAGAGAAAGCGTTGGGGTGGGATATCGAACCTGAAGAAGCAGTAAGTGATCTCGCCGAACGGTTCAGCCCCGGGCTCCTTCGAAAAATATCACGGTTACGGGCAAAAATCTTTAACAAAATAACACCTGACGAGCTTGAGGCCGGTCCTGCTCCGGGTGAATGGAGAAAAAAGAGGGTGGCGGCGCGCAGGGAAAATCGTTTATTCACAGAGATTTTGATTCCTATCGATGGAACGGCCCAAAGTTGGCAAGCATTTGAGCAGGCGTTGTTAATGGCACAGCGCGAAGACGGAAGGTTACGCGGTCTCCACGTGCTTCCCTCAGATTCTGAAAAGAACACGGAGCGGGCACGAGTGGTTCAAACTGAATTTCTCGACCGGTGCGAGGCTGTCGGAATTCAGGGGCAGATGGCTATCGAGATTGGTGGTATTTCCCGGAAAATTTGCGAACGCGCTCGCTGGGTCGATCTTGCGGTTGTGAGCCTGGCACACCCGCCTGGGCGGTACCCAATGGCCAGGTTGAGCTCAGGTTTCCGAACGATGATCCAACGCTGTCCCAGGCCCGTCGTAGCAGTGTCGGGTGAACCATCACCGATGAACCGAGCTTTGCTGGCCTTCGACGGCAGCCCCAAAGCTATGGAGGCGCTTTTCATTGGGACCTATTTGAATATCCAGTGGGCAACAAGCTTGGTGCTGTTAACCATAACCGAGGGGCGGAGAGTTACGCCGAAGACGTTGGATCAAGCCCAGCAGTATCTTGAAGCCCATGGCGCGCAGGCCCTCGCCTTAAACAGGAGTGGTCCTGAGGCTGGAACCATCCTGGCATCAGCCGAAGAACACGAATGTGACATGTTCATCATGGGTGGATATGGGATGCAGCCGGTGCAAGAGGTTGTGCTTGGCAGTACCGTGGATCAAGTGCTGCGAGAATCAAGGTTGCCGGTGATGGTTTGCCGGTAGCGATTGAATTCAATCTGAAAATTGCCGTGATAATTCAGGGTCAGCTTCTAGCTGGATAAATTATTAGCCGGCTGTTATCTTTATCGTATTGTCTTTGACTCTGCGCGGATTATCTCTAGACCTCAATAGCGTGGACCGGGAAAACCCCAACTATCTTTGTATCACCGTAGGTTGTAATCGTCTGAGCGTTATAGCGTCTATTGTGCGTATGCCCGTGCAATAAGTAACGCGGCTTAAACCAGGTCATCAGCGTTAGAAACACTTTAAAACCCACATGAGCTTGGTCTGAGCCATCGTGAATCCCATACGGCGGTGAGTGTGTGATGACCACATCGACAAATCGACCGTATCGCAGTTTGTTCACAAGCAATCGGGGTAGTAGCCTAGCGACGCGAGCGCGCATTTGTCCCTCGGTGTATTGAAAGGGAGTTCCCGGCGTATAACGTACGGATCCGCCCAACCCCATAAAGATTAAACCTTTGATATTGATGACACGTCCATCGATGAGATCGCAACCTTCTGCGAATGCAACGCGGCGGCCTGTTGCAGTATGAGTAACCTCCACATCGTGATTTCCGTGAACATAAAGAACCGGTTGATGTACCATCGAGACGATGTATTCAAGATAGTAATAGGGTAGGTCACCACAACCTACAAAGAGATCAACATCTCCGTAATTGTGGAGGATGTGCTCCGAGTAAACTCGCTCATCTACGCGGTCGCTAATGGCCAGGATCTTCATGCTATTTGAAACACTGTTATTCTTGAGCCTCCGCGCTATTGGTTCCGGATTGTCTCGATTTTACCATCAGGTCCTCGTCCGCCTCGATGCTGGGGTTTCCCTTAATACAGGATAAGTTCTAGGCAATTAATTCGATTACAATTAATATTGAGCAACAAAAACCAATTATCCTTGGATTGAGAGAAATCGAATGTTTACAGTTTCCGCTCGAACCCTGAATATCTTAGCCGCTCTTGTCTGGTATATCGGCGGCATTCGCTTGCTGCAAAAGGGTATTGACCTGTTGATTGAAGCAGAATCAATGAACCCAGGACTAGCATGGCCCTGGGTAGCCGGATTTGTGGGGCTCGCCCTCGGCGGATTGAAAGCAAAATACTTATTCACGAACAGCATTAAAAAGAATCTGGTCAGGATTGAAGGTTTATCTGAACCAAAGATCTGGCAATTTTTCAGCCCGAGATTCTTTACAGCGTTGACGATTATGATCCTGGCAGGTGTAACCTTATCCAGGATGGCCCACAACAATTACCCATTCTTGATCGCTGTGGCAATATTGGATATCGGGATCGCCATCGCTCTGCTGGGAAGCAGTTATGTTTATTGGACACAAAAGGCGTTTGTGAATTAGTCCCTGAGGGAATATTCATTCATAGTACAGCATCGTTAGTGATCTTCTTCCATAAGCCAATAATTCCACGACCGATCAATCATTCCGCTTACATGTCCCGCTGATGTCAGCGAATTTCTTAAGGTCCTTCGAATGAATGATCCAGTGTCTGTCTCAAGAGCCTCCCATCAAGTGAAATTTCCATCCTCCATCCAGTTGGTATTATGACTGGCAACATCAAGGTATTCCCCAGTCGGAAATGTTGATCCGATCGAGGCGCATCCTGCGATTGCCAATACGAATTTTGCAGAGAGGAACAGGCTTGTTATAGATCTTATGTACAGAGTTCGTCTCGTATTTATCTTGCCTGGTCATCAACAATAATAAAATTATAAGGGTTTGAGTCGGTAGTATAGTAACTGTGATCTTCAAGCAAGGTGTAATCGGCATCGAAGTACTGATTGAAGAGAACTCGGAAGCTGTTGACAGGAGAGATCGACTTATAAAAATCAATTCCTAACTGGTCAGGCACAAAATAAGCGTTCAGAATGCTCATAGACTCTTGGACGTCGGTCTGGTCTACAGATTCCCAGTCCATGAAGGCTCGAGGTCCGTGATCGCCTTGAATGATGATGATCGGTGGATTTTCGGAATCCGCAATCAACTGTGTAACCAGGATCTCCACCAGTTTATTAATATATTTAATTTGCGCGCTGTAACCCGTAATGTAGTCCTCCGTGGTACCCGGGAAGTCACTTCCGTCGTGAATTGTAAACTCCCAGGGTGGAGTGAGGGCTTGGCCATCAGGGCCAAAGATGAAGGGAGGGTGTGGACTAATTATGTGTGCGAAGACAAAGTAATCACCATCCCATGTCGGGATCTCTTCCAGTAATTGAAAAGTTGAGTGAATTCGTTGACGGTGATTCTGGTATAGATAACTGTCCAACCTTGAGGCTTCCCCGATTTCCTTGGTCTTGAAATCGATATACGGTCGCAAGATTGTTGTCCGCAATAAGAGGAGTTCGAATTCATTTACGTACCATGACATGAAGGCTGGCGCTTGCGCCTGGTCGTCTGTCTGTAAATAGATTGCAGCATCCTTGATGCGAGTTCGAGGCCAGCCGCTGTCGAATGCCACCATCTGATAACCGCGTTCCTCAAGGAAAGAGCGCACCTGGCTATGTCTAAATAGCTGTACAAACGGATCGTTACTTTTTAGATTAAGGTCATAGTCATCAGCTAGCACATCGAGATATGACATATTGAGAGATGCTGTGAGGGACTTGAGGGTAGTCATGTAATTACTGAGACTTTGATCGGCGATGTAGAATCCCTTATCGCGCAGAGAGTCAAGAAAAGGATCGTTGTCTACATTGTAAATTGTCTCCAGTGTATCCCCACGACCATAGCCATCGAGGATGATATAGAAAATATCTGGCCTGGTCTCAGCTATGGATTCGCCCGCGAGACTCTCATTTGCAGGTGAGGAATCAGAGGAGAATTTTGGCGCTAGATTTTTGCTGAGCATGTAACCGACAAGTGAAAATATTGGGACAGCAATGAGGGAAACCCCCATTAAACCCAGGAAAGCAGGTAAAAAGACGGCGGTATCACGACGACGGCGAAATAGACGCAGCAAGAACAACGCGAGCAACACACTGAGTGTTGGAAGCAGGAATCGATGCCTGCCGATGACCCAATCGCCGAGGTGCCAATTCTTCATGAATTCGTAGATATGGCCGTATGAAAAGAAAAAGAGTAGGAGCGAGGTCGTCAATATCGATGCAAGTATCCACTCACCAAGGAATAATCGAGCCGTGAGGTGAAAGACGCCAGCTGCAAGAATTGTGAGAAGCAGCGCACGTAAAACTAGTTCCTCTTCGAATTCACCGGCATTGACTGAAAAAAGGGCTAAAATCGGGAAGGCAGCGAACAAATAAGGATGAATCCTGGAGAGATACTTCAAATCAAACCTCGATTCTATCTATGAGATATGGAGTACGCTGTGTTGCGGATAATTTATGCCGATCCCTGACATGGAAATCTCTGCTAGAAATGGGAGCGGCATTCTGAAGAGCACAACGACGAAGGATCTCTTTCCTGGAATTTTCGCCTTCACTGCGTTTGGGCCAGGTACTTTCATTGGAATCGTTTGATGTATTTTCAAGCTTTCTCTGAGACGAGCAGATTCATATAGGGCTCGAGTTTGGGTAGGCTCTCAAAGCTCATCGTCTGTTCGATGATGTCAGAAATTCTTCCCTCACTCATCGTCTTGTGGGCATTCGCTCGGAATTTCGCAAACAGATCATCATCGCTCAGCGGATCTTCCGGTGAGCCCTTCGCATAGTCCGTCTGCGCGCTGTGTTTGCTCCCATCTTGCAGCGTGATCGTTACTGAGGCGCGCTTAATAGCAGGAAACAAAGCGTCGATCTCGGGGTCAGCGACAACCTTGATCTTCTGAAGCGTCGCTCTTATGTCTGGATCTCTCAATTTATCCTCTTCAAACGATTCGGGTAAAACGTTCCCGTCAACGACGGCCGCGGCGATTACATAGGGCAGGCTGTGGTCGGCGGTTTCCTTAGTGTCGGGTTTGTATTTACTCGGGTCGGAGAGGATGTCCGCGCCGCGGGTAGTTGTATTAACCAGTATCTCTTGAATCTGATCGTGCTTAATCTCGTGCTCATCGATGACTTTGAGCGCCGCGCTTATGGGCTGGTGTGTGAGCGCCTCCGTGGGGAAGGCCTTATAACTGCACTTTGTGATGAGAAATTCATCGCCAAGTCCATCGAGTAGGGCGTCCGTGTCCCAGGTTACATTGTTCAGAACTTCGAGCAACCCTTCTTTCCCCTCGATTACATGGACAGGTCCCTCGTAACCCTCCCGAGCCATTAATGCGGCGTACACACCGGCTTGTGCGGCGAGAGGGTCAGCGGTGTTTTTCATATTCGTTAGGTGCCCGGCAACCACACCACCGAGTGTGAAGTGGCTGCTGCCGCTAATTCCCATGGCGGCGATGAGTTGATCAATTCCCAATCCATACAACTTGCCGGCGACGAGCGGGCTGACGAATTGCGTTAGTGAAGCGTGGTGCCAGCCGACTTCCCGAATCCCCGGCGTGGCTGCATGACACCAGCGCATTTCCAGTTCATAAGCAATGACGGTGGCGACGAGGAGGTCCGCACCGGTTCGCCCATTAGCTTCTGCGGCAGCGAGAACAGCGCCAAGGAGGTCCGAGGGGTGGCTCGGGTCTTGAACCCAGTAGATGTCGTTGTAATCAAGGGCGCGGATGAGCAGGCCATTCATCAGTGCGGCATTCGGGGCGTTCGTTTTAGAGCCTGTCCCGATTACGGTCGCTTCCGGTGTGCCGCCGAGTTTCTCTGTGAAGCGATACATGGCCTGCATGTCCTCGTTCTGAGTTGCGGCCAACGCGCAGCCGACGCTGTCCAGCAAGAAGCGCTTCGCTTCATAGATCGCGTCATGCGGAATGTCGTCATAGCGCAGCCCGTCGGTAAATTCAGCCATTTTCCGGCTGATTGAGGTCATCGCATCCTCCCAAATCAAAGCTTAGATGTTAGCGGCTATAGTTTACTGGCAACAGCATGGCCCATTTCAAGCGTCGTGCTTTCACCACCCATATCGTATGTGCGGACTTCTCCTTCAGCGATCACTTTCGCGATTGCATTTTCAAGCGACTGAGCCATGTCGGTCTCTCCCAGCCAGTCGAGCATGAGCTTCACAGCAAGGAGCATGGCGATGGGGTTAACTTTATATTGACCTGCATACTTCGGCGCCGATCCGTGGGTGGGCTCGAAGACGGCGAACTTGTCACCAATATTCCCACTGGAGGCAAAACCAAGACCGCCGACCAACTGAGCCGAAAGATCGGATAGGATGTCCCCAAACATGTTGCTCGTTACGAGAACACCGTAATTGTCGGGGTTTTTAAGGAGCCACATCATCTGCGCATCGATGTTAGTTTCCCAGAGTTCAATTTTCGCGTAATCGCTGGCGACTTTGCGGGCTTCTCGTATCATCAGACCGCTTGTCTCACGCAGGACATTCGGTTTTTCAACCAGCGTAACCGTTGGGTAACCAAAGCGTTGGGCATACTCGAACGCCTGACGGATGATCCTGTGTGCTCCACGATTAGTGATCACTCGCAGGCTGACAGCAAGCTCATCTCCCGGAATCGCATCGAAACGCCCGATTGCCGGGTTGAATTGTTTCATTGTCTCCCGAACTTCCTTTGGGAGGGGATGGAATTCGACCCCACTGTACAGGCCCTCTGTATTCTCCCGGAAGACGACCAGGTCGATGTCATCGCGATAATTCAGCGGGCTGCCCGGGTATGCCTTGCAAGGTCGAAGGTTTGTATATAAATCGAAATGCTGCCGCAGACGGACGATCGGGCTTCGGTAGGATAGCCCTTTGCCCTTGAGTTCCGGAGCAAGCTCAAGTTCTGCTTCATCCGTGGGTTTCGAGGTGATGGCGCCGAACAATCCGCAGGTGCAGTCTTCCAATAAGGCAATCGTCCTTTCTGGGAGCGGATCGCCTTCCTTACACCAGAATTCCCAGCCGATGTCCGCAGGGACATATTCGGCGTCGAGTTTTATAGCGTCGAGGACAATCTGTGCGGCGTCCATTACATCTACGCCTACGCCATCTCCCGGCATCCATGCGATTCGATATTTTGACATTGATTAATACTCCTCTCAGTTTGTTCTCGTTTATTGAGCCACTTCGTTGTTTTGAAGTAGATGGTTCTCCATAGGCATGCAACCGGCATCTGGTAGATTGGATGGGATGCTAATCCACGGCTTCCAGTCGTTTCTTCGTGTGGGCGATAAGACCACCGGCATCGAATATCTCCCTGACAATTTCGGGGAGAGGGTTAAACGTGTAAATGCCCTTGCTTGTGCGGATCTCGCCTTTGTCCAGGTCGATCTCAATCTGTTCGCCATCCTGGATAGCTTGGACGGCTTCAGGACAGATGAGCGCCGGAAGCGCGGCGTTAAGACAGTTGCGGTAATAGATGCGCGCAAAGGACTCAGCGATGATTGCCCCCAGGCCGCCTTCTTTCAGACAGGTTACTGCCTGCTCGCGCGAGGAGCCGCAGCCCCAATTCTTCCCGGCAACGATAATGTCACCGGCTTTAACCCCACCGGCGAAGTTGGGGTCCAAATCCTCGAGGGCGTGCGCCGGCATTTCTGCTGGTTCGCTGATGGTGTAAGTGTATTTTCCAGGGAAAATGACGTCGGTGTTGACGTTATCGCCGTACTTCCATACACGACCACGGATGATTTCCATCGTTTTCCTCAATCCAGGGTATTCGGGTGCGTGATCTTCCCGGCGATAGCGGAGGCGGCGGTGACGGCCGGGCTGGCGAGGTAAATCTCACTTTCCTTCGTCCCCATCCGACCTTGAAAATTGCGATTGGCGGTGCTGATCGTCACCTCGCCGGGAGCGGGGACACCCAGGTGGTTGCCCATGCAGGGTCCACAGCCAGGGCTTTCCACGAGTGCACCAGCGTTGATGAAATCCTCGACATACCCCTTGCGCAATGCTTCCCGCAAGATTGCGGAGGAAGCCGGGATGACGATCATCCTTGTCCCGGGAGAAAGCTTCCGCCCGCGCAGAATTTCTGCGGCAGAAGCGAGATCTTCCAGACGGCCGTTCGTGCAGGTTCCCAGGAAAGCCTGGTCCACTTTCGTGCCCACGACTTCAGACAATGGTTTAACGTTATCGACGGTGTGCGGGCAGGCGATCATCGGCTCTAAACTACCGGCGTCGATTTCAAGAATTTGCAGGTAAGCTGCATCTGGATCCGGAAGAACAGGTTCAAAATCATGTTTGGCCCGGTCAGAGAGATAAGCGAGGGCTTTATCATCTGGCGGGATGAAGCTGTTCTTGGCGCCCATCTCAGCCGCCATATTGGTGAGGGTCGCACGTTCGCTCAGGCTCATATCCGTTATCACGTTTCCGTGCCACTCGACGGACAGGTACAATGCGCCGTCCGCTCCGAGATCGCCGATGATTTTCAGGGCCAGATCCTTTGGAGTAACCCAAACCGGCATCTTTCCGGTAACGATAATCTTCAAGCTCTCCGGGACTCGCAGCCAGAGCGTGCCGACCGCCCAGATGGAGGCCATCTCGCTGCGGCCGATGCCAGCGCCGAAGGCGCCCATGACCCCTGCGTGGGGCGTATGCGAATCTGAGCCGAGGACAATCTCGCCAGGAAGTGCCAATCCCTCCTCAACAAGAACCTGGTGGCAGATACCTCGGCCGACATCGAAGAAGTGGGGGATCGCTTGCTCACGCACGAAATCGCGTATGATGCGGTGGTTTTCTGCGTGTTTAGTTGTTGGAGCAGGGGCAGCATGATCGAGGAAAATCGCATGCATCTGCGGATTAAATACCTTCTTGCCGCCCATTCGTTGGAAGATGCCCACGATGGCGGCGGTGTTGTCGTGCGATAACGCGACCTGTGGTGTAATCTCGACGATATCACCAGGTTTTACCTGGCGATTGCCGGAATGGCGCCCGAGAACCTTTTCAGCGAACGTTTGTCCCATGCGATCCTCTTTATCCCGTTGGTTTCATCATCATGGGTGTTTTGATGCGTATTTTGTCAGGTCGAAGTCGGTGAAATCGGCGTGGTGGAAGACAATTGATTCTGGCCGTCGCGCGAATTTGTCGCCCTCCCAGGAGTGGGTCGCCACGATGTGCATGACAGTTTCTGGGATCTGATGCTTATAGCACAGGGCGACTCCAGTGAAGGGGTGGCGTAGATATTCATAGGTGCTGGCCCAGACGAACTTATCACCCTCGCGACAGAACTCAAGAAGTTTACCAACGTCCGCTAACAGCGCTCCGGCGATCAGGACATCCTTATCGATAGAATACCGTTCTCCATAAGCATCAGCGAGGACTCCTTCCATGGCGATGCACAATCTACAGACCACACTTACATGTTCGGGGAAGGTGATCTCAACATTATCTACCAGGAGCGTGTAGGGCATCGTCTCCAAATCGTCAAGCTGCCAACCTCCTTCTGCGAGGGCATCCTCCCAAACCGCGATGACCTTTCCTCGCAAATTGTCGTCTTGAATCTGGTTGATTTCTGGGATGAGATCGGCTATCGAGTTTGGCATCACAGACCTCCATGCGTGAATAACTTTCCTGTCAATCCAAAGATCGCGGCGCGGGGCCGTCGTATGAGATTTCTGTGGGATGAATGCGGCGCATAGGCCGCTCACGAGTCTGCTCTTCATGAGCCTGAAGAATGAGACCTGGAACTCTGGCGATGAAGAACATCGCATTCGCGAGTTCAGAGGGGATATCGATATCAAGGAGCACGGCGGCGATGGCTCCATCGACGTTGATCGGGAGAGCTTTTCCAGCATCTGCCAAAGAGGATTGGATGGCGGTAATCATCTGTACGCCTTCTCCTGAAATCCCCAGATCCTGAGCGAGTTGAAAGAGTTTCGCTGTACGTGGGTCATCGGTATGGATGCGATGGCCCAGCCCCGCGATCCGTTTACCGGAAGCCTTATATTCGGCAACGAGATCGGCTGCGATTTTGTCGACGGTCTCACCAGACTGATGGACGCGATCGATCCCGATTTGCAGGATCTTCATGCAACCTTGTATTGCGCCGCCATGGTGGCGGTTGATGGAAAGAATTCCGGCAGCCACTGCGGCGTTGAGGGGTGCACCAGTGGACGCAACTGTGCGGGCAGCAAGCGCAGAAGGAGGTGAAGCCCCGTGATCGATCGATGAGACCAGTATGGCATTCATCATTCTGGCTACATCCGCTGAAGGTAATTCACTTTTATAAGCGAGGTATACAGCCTCTGCGAACGAGATAGATCCCATCAGTTCATCGATTCGGTAACCACGAAGCCGGACTTCGTTTGGTTTGATCTCAGTGATCGAGG
Organism: Methanosarcinales archaeon; assembly: GCA_048629905.1. Taxonomy (GTDB): domain Bacteria; phylum Chloroflexota; class Anaerolineae; order Anaerolineales; family E44-bin32; genus E44-bin32. The sequence continues at coordinate 8,266 of JAIWHF010000039.1, read as the reverse complement.
TTTTCCAACTTAGATCGGTCATAGTTTTATCCCATGTTTCTCAAGAACGGATTTGGTGGCATGAGGCAGATCGCCGAAGGCGTCCACAACTGTGGCTCCTACCTCCTGCAAACGTTTTACCTTTCCTTCGTATGTGCCTCGATTGCCTTCAACAATAGCACCTGCATGACTGAAGCGTGTGCCGCTCTTGGCGGCTTTCCCGCCGATGAAGGCGATAATTGGTTTTGTCACCTCGCCCGATTCGACGAGATCCGCGACTCGCTCCTCTTGGCTGCCGCCAATCTCGCCAAACATCACGATCGCCTTTGTTTCCGGATCCTTCTGGAAGAGTTTAACAACTTCGGGGTGGGGTAGTCCGACGACCACATCTCCACCTACGTGAACAAGTGTGGTCGCGCCGATACCCTCCTGAGCGAGGTAATAGGCCATCGATGAGGTAATGCCGCCGGAGCGTGAGGTAATACCTACCGGTCCGGGGAAGAACCAGGAACGTGCGGATGCCGCACGACCACCGATCATCCCCAGTACGCCTTTACCCGGGGAGAGAACTCCCAGCGTGTTTGGTCCCACGAACTGCGCATCATGCTTTTTCGCGCTGTGTGCAATCTCAAGGACATCGTAGATCGGGACTCGGTCTGGAACGATAACCAGCAGTTTTACGCCAGCTTCGATTGCCTCCAGGGCTGCACTGCGGACCAGCGGAGCTGGTATGAAGAGCACGCTGATGTCGAATTTACCACACGCTTCACTGGCTTCGAGAACCGTATCGTAGACGGGCACACCGATGATCTCCTGGCCGCCCTTACCGGGCGTGACACCGGCGACAATATTGGTGCCATAATCCTTCATCAGGGAGGCTCTCGTTCGCCCTTCACGCCCTGTGATACCTTGGATGAGGACACTTTTCTTATCATCGATCAGGATCGACATATCCGCTCCCGTGATCGTTCTCTATTGAAATAAATTAATCCAACCCTGGTATGGGAAGTTCGACATAACCGCCGCGGTTACCTCCAAAGTAGCACTCAACCTGGCAGGCGAGGCACTCGATGCAGCCACCTTTTCGGGCTTCCTCCACGCTGATATTTAGCACAGGGAGACCGTCTTTGAGGACAAGTATTTCTGGCACACAGCTTTCAATGCAGATATGGGTCTCGCACTGTCGACATGCAGCGTGGTCGAAAAGGACAGTGCCACCAGATACAGTTTCAAATTGGTACGGCTCTTCAGGTTGGGGTTTCTCAACTGGAGGCGCAGCGTCTTCGAGGGGAAGAAAATCCTTTACTAGGGCATCCAGGCGATCTGAACAGAAATCAGGTGAGTCGTCTTTCCCATAGGCCTCGATGGGCACAGGGAGAGCGTTGTTAACCCGTTCCATGAGCGCAATCGCTCGATCTTCCGCGTTACCTCCTAATCGGATCACCGCGGGGACATTCAATGGGACTTCAAGAAATGCCTTTGCGAGACCGCGGGCGCTGTGGAACTGCTCCTGAGAGGCAACACCTGAGCCAGAGGAAAAATAGCCATCGATGGGCCCCTGGGCCAGGATGATCCTGGCGGCGCGATATACCTTCGATGCTGGGGGATTCCCGCTTGTGTCAACGAAGTTGGCAATCTTGTACCCTTTGTTCAGTATGGCGTCCATGCTCATCATCGATCCCCCGCCGCCGGCGCCGTGAAAACCGATGACTTTATCCCCACGCTTGAAATCCTGCTCCATCTGAATGAAGTAGAAGGTTCCGCGATAATCACCCTTCTCAACATCCCAGGCGACACGCTCGAGCTCCGTTGGCGGCCGGTCGAACTCGCGGGCGACTTCGATCTCCAACCCCGGATGCCGGAACACGGCATAATCATCGACGGTGATACGGCAGTCCGCGGCGATGAGTTTTCCGTCTTCCGTGAGCACAATGGGGTTGATTTCGGCAGCGCGTGCATCCGAATTGCGAGCGACGAGATAAAGCCGGGACAGCAATAGTCCCAATGCCAGTTGGAGCTTTCCTTGAATGCCAACCTGGCGAACTAGATCGCGCGCGTAGTAGTCAGGAAATCCGGTTTGGATATCGACAAGCGCCTGAGCAAGCGCATCAGGATGCTCGCTTGCGATCTGCTCCACGCCCGATCCGCCTTTTGCGCTGAAGATAATTCTGGGCGCTTGGGCAATATCATCGATAATGACGCCGGCATAGAATTCCTGCTTAACATTGAGTTTCTCTTCAACCAGCACTGTGTCGATTTCAAATCCGCTGACTTCTTTGCCTAAAATCGAACTCGCCGCAGCTGCGGCGGTTTCGGGTGAGTCAGCAAACTTTATCAACCCGAGAGATGCGCGCCCGGTCACCCAAGCTTGTCCTTTGACAACAACTTCACAGCCAAGCTCTTCTGCGATCCTTTTCGCTTCTGATGGTGTGCGCGCGGCCTCGCCTCTGGGGATGCCGATCTTTTCGCCAGCGAGCAGGCTTTTCCCTTGATGTTCGTGCAGTCGGGCCATGATTATCCTCGCACGTTCGTCATCAAACTGAGTGACCTTAATTCTGAAGTGGGGCAGGGGCTCATAAGACCCGATAGGATCTTGGAAGGCCTGCTGTATGCGTCTCCCAGACTTCAATTATTTGCGACTAGGGTTGGATTATACAATCAGCATATGCGGGGGTAAACTCGATCCCCGCTTGTGAACCTACAAGTAAACAATATTTTAGATGCTAATTATCTGTAATTCATTGACGTTACGCTTGATTTTCTCTGACACTTAGTACTTGTGAATAAGTGTGCGACCGCCTAATCTCCGTTTATGCTGGGGAGATGCGTCGCCCGGTACCCGGCATGTAGCTGATTGTTAAGTGGCGGCAGTTATCCGGGAGGTTGTTCAAGCTGCAATGAGGACTGAACTGCGGTTTGCCGGATTTGGCGGTCAAGGGATCATCTCCGCTGGGATGATCGCTGGCCGCGCAGCTGCGCTTCATGATAACAAGAACGCTGTGATGACGCAGTCCTACGGACCAGAAGCACGCGGCGGCGCCTGCCACGCGAACGTCGTTATCTCCGAAGACCCTGTTAACTACCCAAAAATCATTTGCCCCAATTTGCTCGTGGTCATGTCACAGGAAGCTTTCACTCGTTATAGCCATGAAATCACGCCAGGCGGGACGTTGATCGTCGACGAAGATCTGGTGCAGGACATCGAAGCGGATGAAGGCATCCAACTTTACATCGTCCCAGCCACACGGATCGCCAAGGAGCTCGGCAACAAAATCGTTGCCAATGTCGTCATGCTTGGTGCAATCGCCGCTCTAAGTCCGGCGATCAGAAAGAAAGCATTGTTGGAATCCGTTCGCGAGTCCGTGCCGGCCCGTTTCCTCGAGCTAAACGAGCGAGCTTTCGAATCCGGTTACGAGTACGGAGAAGGGATCAAAGCGTGAGCCGGATCGGGGTTTTCGTTTGCCAATGCGGTATGAATATCAAACGAACCGTGGATACGGAGGCGGTCGCCGAATCTTTGCGGGAATATGACGACGTTGTCTTTACCACGGACTACGATTACATGTGCTCAGATCCTGGGCAGCGAATGGTCCGAGAGGCGATCGCCGCGCATCGGCTGGATGGAATAGTAGTCGCAGCGTGTTCGCCTTCCATGCACGAACCCACATTTCGGTCAGCGGCAACAGACGCGGGCATGAATCCATATCTCTGCGAGATGGCGAACATACGCGAGCAATGCAGTTGGGTGCATGAAGATAGAGCCCGGGCGACTGAGAAGGCCATCCGCATCTCGCAACTTACGGTCGAGAAAGTACGCGGAAATGTCCCGCTTGAACCAATACTCGTTGATCATTCAGAAACATGTCTGGTGATCGGCGGCGGAATCAGTGGGATCCAGGCCGCGCTGGATGTTGCTGAGAGCGGTTTCGATGTCATTTTGGTCGAGAAGGAACCTTCGATTGGGGGGCATATGGCGCAGCTCTCCGAGACCTTCCCGACTCTTGATTGTTCCCAATGCATTCTTACCCCCAAGATGGTCGAAGTTTCCAGACATCCAAAGATTACCTTGATGACCTATAGCGAAGTGGAAGAAGTCTCCGGCTATATCGGAAACTTCCGGGTTCGCATTCGCAAGAACCCAACCTATGTCGATCCGGAGAAATGCAATCTCTGCGGGGATTGTGTGGATGTTTGTCCGCAAAGTGTACCGAGCGTATTTGAACGAGGCCTTGTAGAACGCAAGGCGATATACATTCCTTTCAGACAGGCGATCCCTTCCTCCTATACTCTGGATGAGCACACGTGTCTGGGTCTCCGCCCGCTTCGTTGTGAAGAATGCTTTAAAGTCTGCGAACCGAAGGCGATCGATTTCGATATGCATCCCGAGATCATCGAGGTTGACATAGGGGCGATTATTGTTGCCACTGGATACGAATTGCTCCCATTAACGTCTCTGCCAGAGTACGGCGGTGGCCGTATCCCCGACGTAATCGATGGCCTCACATTCGAACGCCTGCTCTCTGCCTCAGGCCCAACCGGAGGCGAGGTACGAAGGCTCTCGGACGGTAAAATCCCCAAGAAAATCGTCTTTGTTCAGTGCGCAGGATCCCGCGACCCAGAGCTGCATAACTCGTGGTGTTCAAAGATGTGCTGCATGTACACCGCCAAGCACTGCCTGCTTTATAGCCACGCAGTGCCCGATAGTGAGACGGTTGTCTTTTACATCGACATCCGCGCTGGTGGAAAGGGATATGAGGAATTCATCCAGCATGTCATTGAAGAAGAACGCATCCTCTACATCCGCGGCAAAGTTGCCCGCATCTACCAGGAGGATGAAAAGATTGTAGTCTGGGGTGTCGACACACTCTCCAACGAACGCATGGAAGTCGAAGCGGACATGGTGGTATTGGCGACGTCAACTGAACCTCATCCCACAGCGAAGGCGCTTGCCCAGCGCTTGAAGATAAGCTGTGGTGGGGAGGGGTTCTACAAAGAGGCGCATCCGAAACTCCGGCCTGTTGACAGTTTGACCGCAGGTATCTTCCTGGCCGGCGCAGGGCAGGGGCCGAAGGACATCCCGGAAGCCGTCGCTCAAGGCAGCGGGGCAGCAGCGAAAGCCGTCGCCTTACTGTCTAAAGAGAAGCTTATCCATCCACCCGAGGTGGCCTCGATCAATGAAGTTATTTGCGGTGGATGCAGTGTTTGCGTGTCGATGTGTCCTTATGAAGCGATTTCGATCAGTGAAGCGGGAGTCGCGGAGGTCAATGAGGTGCTTTGCGAGGGCTGCGGCACATGTGTCTCAGCCTGCCCGACTGGAGCTGCGCAGTTGAAGAACATGACCGATGTCCAATTATTCCAGATGATAGAGGCAGCGCTCCTCGATGTCTGATACTGGCGGAAATGGCTATGAACCCAAGATCGTGGCCTTCCTATGCCGTTGGTGTTCGTATGCAGGCGCAGATCTAGCCGGCGTGAGTCGCTTGATTTACCCGCCCAATGTCATCCCTATGCGTGTTAACTGTTCAGGCAGGGTTGACGCAGGGATGGTGACCGAAGTGCTCGCAAAAGGGGCCGATGGGGTCTTAATCGGTGGCTGCCACCCGGGCGATTGTCATTATGTGAATGGTAATTACAAGACTCGCCGGCGTGTGCAGTTGTTAAAAGCGGCGTTGGAACAGGCAGGCGTCAACCCGGAGCGGGTGCATCTGGAATGGATTAGCGCCAGTGAAGGGGGAAAATTCCAGAAAACGGTGGAGGGATTCACCACAAAGCTTCAAGAATTGGGGCCGAGTCCGGTAGGGTGTGATGACTAAATTAAAGCTCGGTATTTATTGGGCTGCGTCATGCGGTGGATGCGATGTGTCCCTTCTGGAAGTCGATGAACAGATTCTAGACCTCGCCGCGGCAGCGGATATTGTCTTATGGCCATGTGCTGCTGACGTGAAGTATGACGATTTACGAGAGTATCCGGATGGCTGGATTGATTTGGTTCTATTCAATGGAGCAATCCGCACGCAGGAGAATATTGAGCTCGCCCAATTGCTGCGTAAAAAAGCCAGAATTTTGGTTGCCTATGGGTCCTGCGCCCACACAGGCGGGGTGATCGGGCTGGCAAATCTTTCCAATCGTGAAGAAATCTTCTCCACGATTTACAAGGATCATGACCCTATTCCTGTAGAGACCTCACAGGTTGACGGCTGCAATCTTGAACTACCACAATTTCTAAATCGGTTACAGCCATTGGACGCAGTCGTCAGTGTTGATTACTACATACCAGGTTGCCCACCGCCGCGTGAGATCATCAGCGCCGTTTTCGAGGCGGTTATTAGCGGGAAGCTGCCTGAAATAGGGACGGTTTTCGCTTCGGAGAAGAATCTTTGTGATGAGTGCCCACGCGAGCGAACAGAGCAGCCAATTACCAAAATCTACCGCCCGCACGAGATCGAAGCTGACCCGGAGATCTGCTTGCTGGATCAGGGTTTGATTTGCCTGGGTCCCGCCACCCGCGGCGGCTGCGGAGCTGCCTGTCCTAATGCGAATATGCCTTGTACGGGCTGCGCAGGTCCTACTGCGGGAGTGACCGATCAGGGTGCGGCGATGTTAAATACGATCGCCTCATTAATTGGCGTCGGTGAGGAGGGAGAGGCTGTCCTTCAAGACGAAGACGCCATATTGCAGGAGATTGAAGACGTGATTGGTACGTTTTATCGTTTCAGTCTTGCAGCCTCGGCGCTAGGGAGTGTATGCCGTGAGTAAGAAAACTACACGCATCACGATTGACCCGATTACCCGTTTGGAGGGGCATGGCAAGATCGAATTATTCCTCGATGAGCGTGGAGAACTGAAGGACGCCTTCTTCCAAATACCGGAACTGCGCGGTTTTGAACGATTCTGCCAGGGTCGATATGGAGAAGACATGCCCCAAATCACTCAACGGATTTGTGGCGTTTGCCCTGAAGCGCACCACCTAGCATCTGTGAAGGCACTGGATGCTTGCTACGGCGTCGAGCCGCCACCCAGAGCGCGTAAACTGCGCGAGTTGCTGTACAACGCCTACATCTTTTCAGATCACCTGCTGCATTTCTATTATCTTGGCGGTCCGGATTTCCTCCTTGATGTCGATACACCACCGCAGGAAAGAAACATCCTCGGGGTTATCAATAAAGTCGGGGTAGAGCTGGGCAAAGAAGTCATCAAGCACCGTTCCTACGGGCAGCGGATCATCGAAGCCGTCGGCGGCCGCTCAATTCATCCGGTAACTGCTTTACCAGGTGGTCAATCCAAAGCGATTACACCCGAGGAGCAGAAGGATATTGAGGCGATGCTGCTGTCCTGCATCGCTTTCGCTCAGCAAACTTTGGAGATTTTTAAAGACATCTATCTAGCAAAGGGGATTTTCAGGGATCTCCTGGATGACAAGGACCATTCGCTGCCGACCTATTACATGGGCATGGTTGACGCGGAAGGTTCAATTAATTTCTATGACGGTCGTGTCCGGGTAGTGAGCCCTGATGGCGAAGAGGTAGAGTTGGCGCAGGCGGAAGAGCTTCTGGAATTGATCGAGGAGCGCACAGAGCCCTGGACATATGTAAAAATCCCGTTCCTGCGGAAAATCGGTTGGAAGGGATACACTGCCGGTATTGAGAGCGGTGTGTATAGGGTGGGTCCCCTGGCCAGGCTTAATGTCTGCAGAGGAATGGGAACACCGCTAGCAGATGCGGAATATGAAGCTTATAAGGACTTTTTCGGCGGCGTTCCTGTTCATGCTACTTTTGCTTATCACTGGGCTCGGATTATCGAGATGCTGACTGCAGCGGAGAAGGCTGCTGAGATCATTCAAGATCCTGAGCTGATGGAGGGACCAATCCGCGTTGAGCTAGACGCGCCTGGTGAAGGTGTGGGCGTGATCGAAGCGGCACGCGGGACGTTAATCCATCATTACCAACTGGATGAAAAAGGGATCGTGACCGGGGCTAATTTGATCGTGGCCACGACCCATAACATCGCCGGGATTTCAGTTTCGATCAAGGAGATGGCCAGGTCTGTCATCCATAAAGGGAAGGTGGATCAGGGAATATTGAACAGGATCGAAATGAGTTTCCGCAATTATGATCCTTGTCTGGCCTGCGCCACCCACGCGCTGCCCGGAAAAATGCCGCTGGTGGTCAATGTGCGCGATCCCTCTGGTGAGGTAATAGAGCAGATCGTGCGCGAAGAACCATGAGTTCTGGGAGCTTTAATCTGAGAGTGATTATCTGATATCCATACCACTGTGAGTTGGAGTAGA
>JAIWHF010000038.1:0-18808 GCA_048629905.1 Methanosarcinales archaeon | reverse complement strand
GGCGCTGAAAGATGGCAGTCGAGCCATCGTGGCGAGCCTGATCATGTTCGCAATCTTCGGTTCTTTCCTGGGTGGAGGACAGTTCTCCGGATTATTGTGGCCGATCATCTTGATCGGTGCCGGCTTGATGATCCTGTTTAGTTCTTTTTTCCGTCCGCGCTGAAGTGCGACGCAGGCGGATACGGGATGATTCGGATAGGCGAAATTGTCAGCGCAGAGTCCCGAGATTCCGCGGATCATAACCTTTGACGGGATGGGCAAGTGCTGAGCTTCGCACCTATGCTGAGTGAGGAGTGAACGAGATGAATGATAGCCATCGTCGACCCGGTATTACCGGACCAATTATCCTGATTTCCTTTGGCGTGATTTTTCTGTTGAACAATTTGGATTTGATAGAGCTGAACCTGTGGGACGTTATCATGCGTTTCTGGCCGATCCTGCTTATCGCCATTGGCCTCGACATACTTATCGGCCGCCGCTCGGCTTGGGGAGCGGTAATTGCAGCAGCGGTGGTTCTCGCCATCTTGGCTGGCGGCATCGTCTTCTTCGGTAGCCAATCTCAATGGACATACGAATCTGAAAATTTCGAGATCCCTTTGGGAAATGTAGAGGAGGCCACTATTTCCCTCGATCCCGCGCTTGGATACCTTCTCGTTGACGCATTACCAAAAGGGTCGAATGTGTTGCTACGAGGCGAGGTTCGACCTTTCAGTGGTGAGGAGATTGGCAAAACTGTTGATATCTCTGGCACACGGGCGACGATCGATCTGCGGACTGAAGGTGTCATCGTGGCGCCATTCTTCGGCGGTTGGAGCGACCAACCGTCGTGGGATCTCGCCCTACACCCTGAAGTGGCCACTGATCTGATCGTTGACTTCGGCGTGGGGAAGGCGGAGCTCGATCTCCAGGATCTCCAGATCGGCGAAATAAACGTTGAGCAGGGGTTAGGGCAAATGATCCTCTTGTTGCCATCTATGGACAACATGGACATTAATCTCGATGGGGGCATAGGCGAGATACGAGTTGTGATTCCTGAAGATGTGGGTGTTCGCTTTCGTGCCGGCGTTGGTATTGGGAATGTGCTGGTTCCAAGCGACTACACACGTGATGGCGATTTCTATCTCTCCCCAGGCTATGCTGCCGCTGAGAACCAGATGGAAATGGTCATCGATCTTGGTATTGGCAGTGTGCACGTGCGCTGAACGAATTCCAAGGCTAGTTTCCCGACGATCCTTGGTGTAATAACTCAGCCGGGGTGGGTTAATCCACCCCACCTGAGTGTGCACTATTTCCCCTAACCTGGAAAAAGCAATCCCAGAGAACCCTTTCTAAAACACGTGGGATTCCATAACGACTTATCCTGCAGCGGTGTTTACTGCGCGATTGTTGAAGTTGATATAATGGATGAAATATGGAGGGCGAAGTGATGTCGGAAGGGCAAGGATCGCGACGAAATTTAGAAGGGAAGATTTCACAAGAGGGCAGACTCCCTCCCGGACAATCGTTGACGGTTAAATTCCCGGTTCTGCATTATGGCCCGGTCCCAACGTTTGACCCCTCCACGTGGGAGTTCAGGGTATGGGGTGAGGTGGATCAAGAAGTGACCTGGACTTGGGATGAGTTTTTAGAATTACCGCGCACAAAGGTCAAGATGGACATCCACTGCGTAACCCGCTGGAGTAAATTCGATACGGAATGGGAGGGCGTTTCATTGCAGACGCTCGTGCAGCAGGAGATTATTAAAGTCAAACCATCGGCGAAGTTTCTGTTACAGCATTGTGATTATGGTTATTCGACAAACATGCCCATATCTATAGCCATGTCGGATAATTTCTTATTGGCAACCCACTTCGATGGGCAACCGCTAACGCCCGATCACGGGTATCCGCTGCGCGGAGTCGTCGGAGCAATCCCCGGAAGGGAAGGGCTGAAAGATATCTACCTTTGGAAAGGTGGGAAATGGCTGAGAGGTTTGGAGTTCATACCCGAGGATAGATTGGGTTTCTGGGAGCAAGCCGGGTATCACAATGATGCGGATGTGTGGGATGAGCAGCGATTTGCTTCTGATGGCTGATGCTGTTCACTGAAAAATCCTTATTCGACGTTTGCCCGGGTATTTTACCGGGCAAATTGTGTTTTCTCGGAAGTCAGCCCCGGCGTATAATCGGAAATAGCGAGCATGTCTGAGATGGAAGCATATTCACGCGAACGGAAGCGCATGGTAGACCAGCAAATGGTCGGCCGGGGGATCCGTGATGAGCGTGTGCTTGAGGCGATGCTCGCCATTCCACGGCATGAGTTCGTACCTCAAGATCAAGCGCGCCGGGCATATATCGATGCGCCTCTCCCCATCGGAAACCACCAGACCATTTCCCAGCCATACATTGTTGCGTTGATGACCGAGTTCCTTAACTTAAAGGGCCATGAGACTGTACTCGAAATCGGTACCGGATCGGGATATCAGGCGGCCATCCTGGGGCATTTAGCGAAAAAAGTTTACAGCATAGAGCGGATTCCAGAGTTGGCCGAAAGGTCGCGGTCTTTGCTGCGTTCACTGCAGCTGGAGAACATCGAAGTTGTCGTGGGCGATGGATCGTGCGGATTACCTGAGCATGCGCCGTATCAAGCCATCATTGTAACGGCGGCGGCGCCCGAGGTTCCCAAGCCGCTCAAGGATCAGCTGAGCGACGGTGGAAGATTGGTTGCTCCAGTGGGCGGTCGCATGGGGCAGGCGCTCGAGCTCTGGAGGCGTGAGGGAAAGAAGTTGGTCTGCGAGAAGCTGACTCCGGTAGCTTTTGTCCCCCTCATCGGCGAACACGCCTGGTCAGACGAAGGAAAACCTCGCCGGCAGTAAACATAGAAAGTTAGCGGTTCTCAAAGAAAACGCATCCTGATTATTACCTGCAAGCGGCAAACTCATTTAATCCCCACTCGCCCTAAAGGCGAGTTGCTGTTTCGGCACGGGAAGCGTCTTCGAGTTGAACACTGATTGTAGTGTGAGCGCATTATTTCAAGAGAGGCTGATCAACGACCAGGTTGGGCAAAAAAAGCTGATCAAAAAAAAGCCCTCGACCAATGCCGGGGGCTTCGTAAGCAACTAGAAGTTTCTAAGCGATGATTTGGTTACCGCCCAAGGTGCATGGGCATGATGACATGCAGGAAATCGTCGCGACCGACAGGGCGCACGACGCCGGGGGAGGATGCTGAGGTCGTCTCGATGGCGACGTTGGGTGTATCGATAACGCTCAGGACATCCACCAGGAAGCGCACATTGAAGGCGATTTCTACTGCCTCGCCCTCGATAGTGGCATCGACGATGGTCTCGTTAGAACCCGTTTCGGCGGCAGTTGCTGAGACTTCCACTTGCCCCGGCTCGAGGTCGCTTCCAGGAGTGATGCGTAGACGAGCAGAATGAGCCGCTTCGCGGGCGAAGATATCGGCAGCCCTACATGCTTTTAGAAGAGCGCCAGTTGAGAGCACGCTTCGAGTGGCGAAGGTTGTGGGGATGATGCTGTGGTAGTCTGGAAAGGTTCCGTCTATTAGCTGTGAGACGAGTTCAAAATCAGTCCCGCGAAAGATCACCTGTCCACGATTGGCTGGCAACGTCATACTGATGGTTTCATCACCAGTGCCGATGATACGAGCTAGTTCACTCAGGGCGCGCGCCGGGATGATGGCTCTGACTTGGTTGGAAGATGCGGAAGAGAGTTGTGCGGTGCGCACTGAGAGACGGAAGCCGTCAGCGGCCGCCATCGTCGTTTTATCGTCTTCGACCTCAAGTAAAACACCGGTTAAGACCGGACGGGCGTCATCCATAGAGGCAGCGAAAGTCGCCTGTTGGATCATCGAGCGTAGATTTTCAACGTTTAACTCCAGCCCATCATCTAGTTCTGAAGGCGGCAGAGGGGGGAAGTCTTGGGCGTCGATACACTTGATGTCATTGTTGAAAGAGCCGCAGCGCACATTCAATGTTTGATTGCGGATTGTAAGCTCCATGGATACGGTGTCGCTGGGCAGCGTGTTCACCAAGTCGACAAAAGTGCGCGCGGGCACCGTTGTCGAGCCATCCTCCTCGATTTTAGTGCCAATCCAATAGCTGATACCCAATTCGAGGTTGGTAGCGGAGAGGCGCAGTCGACCGTTGTCAGTTGCCACTAAAATATTACTAAGCACTGGCAGAGTGCTACGGGGCGCCACCGCACGTGATACTATACTTAATCCATGGGCTAGATTCTCTTGAAGACAGGACACCTTCATGGGGAGTAATCCTTATTTTGTGAACGTGAGATTAACGAGCTTATGAAGTATACAACGTTCGCCTATGAGCGACAATGGTCTTGTAGACAAGTATAGTTTGCTGACATAAACTTACGAAACGATGGATACTCAGACTCAAGACGAATTGACCCGCCTTCGCCAAATGGTTGTGAGGCTATCTAGATTGGTCGAGATCAGCGTCACACTTAACTCGACGCTGGATCTCGATCGCTTGCTTCAATTCATCGTCCGCTCCGCCGCCGACCTGGTCGAGAGTGAAGCCGCCTCAATTTTGCTGGTCGGCGATAAAACCCGTGATCTATATATCGCCGCAGCTACGGATGCTGACCCGGAGACTCTTCAGAAAATTCCAGTGCCGAAGGAAGGGTCAATCGCGGGAACGGTCTTTCGAGAGGATCGACCTCTCATTCTTAACGAGTTGGGCGCCACAGGGCAACGCTATCCCGAAGCCGGAGATGGGGAGCGTTTCTCAGTGCGCTCTTTGATCGGTGTGCCGCTACGGATCCGCGACGATGTGACGGGTGTGCTGGAAGCGGTAAACAAGCGCCAGGGAATTTTTGATGAGGCAGATTTACTAACCCTGACAAATATTGCCTCGTTGGCTGCAGTAGCGATTAGCAACGCGCGTCAGCTCGAGGCGCTCAACCGGGCTTATGACGCGTTGGGGAATCTGGATCAATTAAAAACCGATTTCATTGCCATTGCCTCTCATGAGCTGCGCACACCTCTAGGCTTGATCCTGGGTAATGCCTCCCTGCTCAAAGAATTATCAGGAGAAGATGTCTCTGAATACGCAGATGCGGTTCTAAACTCCGCCATGCGCATGCGAGTATTGATCGAAGATATGACCAACTTGAATATGCTGCAGGCTGGATCGGCAAACCTGGTGTTATCGAAACGGCCGCTTCAGCCCATCGTTCAGCTGGTGTATGAAGAGGCTCTTGAGTTGGTGACGGCCAGAGAACAGACCATTAAACTCAGTCTTCCGCCAGAAACGCTCGAAGCGATGGTTGATGAACAGAAGATAACAATGGCCCTAACCAATTTACTTAATAACGCAATCCGCTTCACACCGAAAGAAAGGGAACTAAGGTTAACCTTGGAGCAGCACGGCCATGAAGCTTGGCTACGCGTGCACGACGACGGGATCGGGCTGGTCCCTGATGAATTGGAAACTGTCTTTGACTCCTTCTACCAGGTGGAAGATCACCTGACTCGACAGCATGATGGCCTAGGGTTAGGGCTACCCATTGTTAAGGCGATTGCCGAATCCCATGGTGGTCGCGTCTGGGTGGAGAGTGAGGGCCCAGACCAAGGGGCAACATTCACTATTGCGCTGCCGCTGGTGCAGTAATTCGTTCCTTCAATAGTGCGATGGTTGATCCCGCTTTCTGAATCCCCAAGGCATTAAGCTTCCATCAAACAGAAAATTGAGGGGTTGATGCACCCTTCACTCTGCGACGCTGAAGGCTGTATCACCGCGCCGAACTCGCTGATCGACTTTCACAGCGACCTCGTCTCCGGCCTGCGCTTCTTCGACGACCTCATGCTCGATCTGCATTGAGTGGATCTCCTGCAGGAAATCGGTGTGAGCACCGACGAATTGGATTTTTTCTCCAACACGCAGGGGTCTATTTAGATTGATGACGGCAACCGAAATTTTGTGGTAATAGTGGATAATCTCGCCGATACGCTCGTCATTGGACATCATGTGTCTCCTCCAAGCGCTGATTTGGGCGTCTTATTGGATTGTACAACGAGTGATGCCTATTCCCCAAGCGACTTTATAGAGACCAGAGGAGAAAACACCTACTGTAGCGAAGGTTATTGGTGTAACGATTTGTTTGGCTCGGGGATCCAGCGCAAGACGACTACCGAGAGCAGAAAGAGACCTGCGTAGATGGCAAAAATAACGAGATATCCCAGGCCGGGTTGTATCCGGTTGAAGAAATCTGCCATAGGTCCGCCGATTCCTGCCCCGACGATCCCCGCACCCGCGCCGGCGAGATTAGAGATGCCCAGGTAACGTCCAGCCTCTTTGGGAGGAACAAGGTCTGTGCCGAGGGCCCAGTTGGAGGCCATGAACGTGCCCGCCCCCACGCCGAGTAGGCAGCCGCTTACGATCACCATCGGCATTGTCCGTGAGAAAAGCAGGAGCAGTGTCCCGGCTGTTGAAATTAAACCGGCAAAAGCGATCAGCCGTTTCCGCCCGATTCGGTCTGCCAGATATCCGCCGCCCAGGACGGAGGGGATCAAGAACAGAGCCACAATGGCGAGGAGGATGGTGGTCATCGTAGCCGGGTTCTCGACGTGAAGGACATCGCTGATGAAGAATTGGAAGAAACCAAGAATCGATCCCACTGCAGCCAGAAAAAGCAGGCGATTAATGATCCACCAGATGAAGGGGGAATTTGATCGAGCGTCCTCACCAATGCCCACCCGCGCACCAAAATAAACTCCCACGAGTATCGATCCGGCCATGACAATCAAACCGGATAATCCCATAATGGCAATCTGCAAGTCGGTAGAAACATCGCGGCTGCTGAGAAATAGGCCTCCGGTGCGGATAAGCCAAACCGCACCTTGCGTAACACCGACAAAGAGCGCTGTGAGTGCGAAGATACGTAACGAACGTGAAGCATTCCCCCGCTTGGGCTTCTCGCGCAAGGGTTCTTCGCGCACAAAAATCATTGTGAGCAGCATCGTTAATGAAAGCGAACCGCCGATGATACCGACCGTAAGCCAAATCCGACCGGCATCTATGATTGGACCAATAAAGACCGCTAGTAAGCTCGGCAAGATCTCGAACAACGACTTCACTCCAGAGGATGTGCCACGCTGATCGTCGGGGACAAGGTCGGGAATTAGACCTTGCTGCGCCCCTTGTGCGGTGTTGGACGAAACTTGTAAAAGAACGAGACCAAGCAGTAAAACGGCAAATGCGGCGGAGAAACCCAGGAGCGGACGTATTGTTTGATCCAGAGGCGATCCGATGAAGAGCACAGATGCGCCAATGATTGCCAGGAAGACTAGATCAAGAATAGTGCCCCACAAGATGAATGGCCGTCTGCGGCCCCAGCGGTGCGTACTGCGGTCGCTATACATGCCCGCTATAGGCTGCACGAGCATGGCAACCGCAAGGCCGGCGACCCGCAGCAGTGCAAGGTAGGTGTTTTTCTGATCGTGGGAGACGAATAAAGTGACGAGATACGGTAATAAGACAGGCGTGATAACGCCAGCGGAGATACTCAAACCGAGCCAGTAGATGTTAATGAAAATATGGTCGCGCCAGCCGAGAGTCTTATGCATAAGGATGTTGCCCGAATCGGGGATATTGCCGTTGATTTTTATTGATCCTCACGAGTTTTAGAGCTGGAAGCTCTCGCCAGGCTGTAGGACGTGCGGAATCGCCGAAGTCTCTTTCTTTACCTGCTCTGCCCACGCGTGAGGATCTTGCTCGATAAGCTCCCAGGTGTTGTAATGCACCGGAATTACATGTTTTGGCTCAAGCAGCTTGACCGCTCGCAAGGCATCGTCGGGGCCCATCGTGAAGTTGTCCCCGATAGGTAGGGCCGCCAGGTCGATTCCCTCCTCGCCGAGTAAGCGCATGTCGCCGAAAAGTCCTGTATCGCAGGCGAGATAAAGCGTCTCGTCTCCTGATGTAGTGAGCAGGAAGCCTGCTGGATTTCCGCCATACGATCCGTCCGGGAGCATGGATCCATGCAGAGCCTGGGTCAACTTGAGGTAACCGAAAGGGTGGTGGAATCCTCCACCGATGTGTTGCGCATGCGTCTCGATGCCCTTGTTAGCAAACCAGGAAGCAATCTCATAAGTGCTAATTACGACCGCACCGGTGCGTTCGGCAATTGCTACGGCATCTCCAACATGATCGCCGTGTCCGTGGGAGATGAGGATGAAATCTGCATCAACCGCATCTGCCTTGACCACTGCAGCGGGGTTGTCGTTCAGGAAAGGATCCACGAGTAGCTTTGTGCCATCTACGTCGATCCCAATGGCGGCATGTCCGTACCAGGTAAGTTTGAGCGGCATGTCTCTCTCCTTAATCTCTCCAGCGAATCAAGCGCGAGTATAGACCTCAGCGCAGTGACGTGTCAAAGCGAGCGATCGGAACTGTTGATATGGAGGATTCAATCGGATAGCAGGTCGGATGTCCCGAAGCCCGGACTGGGTGGTCGCTGTTGACGTGAAGAGCGCCAGGTGCCCAGCAAGCTCGTTAGTTGAGTGCTGAAGCGCATCCAATCATCGACGAGCAGGACGAAGCCGGTTTGGTCGTTTGCCAGCATGTAACGGCTTAGGAAGAGCCGAAGCAGCCACGTGGGCAGCGGCCATCCGCGCAGATCTATACCCAGAGCTGTGGCGCCGAGAAAAGGCTTCAATGGGCGCCGGTCGCGACGAGGCATACTTTCGGGAGGATACAACTTGCCGAAGACGATCGGGCGAGTGTTGATGATTCGGCGGTAGGAAATGTTCAAGCGGAATATCGGTGTCTGCAGGCGAAGATGGTCGTGATGGGCTTGTGCATATGCCCGATAAGGTCCAAAACGGGCAAACAACCAATATGCGAAGGAGACAAGTCCGCCAGCGAAGAGCCAACGCTGTGTATCACGCTCAAGCCAGTGGGCGTACCCTCTATCTACGAGAATCCATAAGCCGAGGAAAAGACATGCAAGGAGGAGAGCTTTCCGTGCATGACGGCCTACAACCTCACGGTAGAGAAGCAGGCGGTAGCGGTCACTTCTTTGTTTTTTGCTCATAATATTGGATTTTTGGTGTTTTGTTTTGTCACCGGAAGCGTGAACCAGAAAGTGCTGCCCTCACCGGGTGCGCTCTGAACGCCAATTTCTCCGCCCATAAGCTTGACGAGTCGCTGGGTTACATGCAGACCAAGGCCCCAGCCAATTTCATTTCGTACGGCTGGCTCCTCGGAGCGGAAAAACTGCGTAAAGAGCCTCGCTTGATCTTCACCATTTAACCCGATGCCAGTATCGCTTATTTCGGTTCGAATGAAACTGTTGGAGAGCGAAGCAGTGATGGCGATGGAGCCGCCCTCGGGCGTGTATTTATTGGCATTGCTAAGTAGGTTGGTCAGGATTTGGGCCAATCTGTTTCGATCTGCCTGCACCATGGGAAGGTTGTCTTCGATGGAAAATTCAACAGATTGTTTCTTGGCGTCGAATTGAGGCCGGAAACCCAACGCAATTTCATAGATGTAATCGCCGATTGGGATGGCAGCAAGGTCGATTTTGAGTCGCCCGGTTTCAATTCGCGAGATATCGGATATATCCGATACCAGATTGGCCATACGATCTACGTTGGAACGGATTGTGTCGAGGAATTCCATTTGCTGATCCGTAACCGGACCGGCTGTACCTTGTTTGATAAGGTCGGCGTATCCTCGGATCGAGGTCATTGGGATTTTTAGTTCATGCGTCACGATTGAGATAAACTGCGATTTGGCATCGTCCGCTGCACGGGCCGCATCAAAAAGGCGGGTGTTTTCGATGGCGAGGGCGGCGCGTTCAGCAATGTGGAAGAGGAAGCGTTCCTCATCTTTGGAGAAGGCCGTTTTCCTCCGCCTAACGCCGATGAGTGCGATTGTGCGCTCCTCGCGCTGGGCGGGCACGATCAAGGCTTTGAAATTATCATCCTGTTGAAATGTAACCGCATGACCCTGATGCAAGGCTGGAGCGAGGCGCGGATCGCTCGCGTCCATTAAATCATCTACACACTCGCCGGCGAGGATAGACAGCGAACCGGCTGTGTCCAGAAGCCCGATGCAGCCATTCTCTGATCCTGTGCTGCGCAAAGCCCATTCCAGCGTGAGCTCTAAAACACGCTTGAAATCAAGGCCGGTGTTGAGTTCTTTATCGATATAGCGAAGGGTTTCCAGCTCGAATACCCGTTTGGCTAATTCAGTATCCACCTGGGTATAAAGGCGCGCGTTTTCGATTGCGATTGCTGCTTGAACGGCGAAAACCTCCAGAAGTTTCTGGTCGTCTCTATTGAAGGCGCCAGACTTGATTTTGTTGTCAATATAGATGACGCCGATAACATCGCCGCGCGTTCGCAGGGGTAGGCAGAGAACGGAGCGGAGCGCAAACCGAGTTATCGAATCTTGTGTGGAGAAGCGGTCATCGACCTGCGCGTTCGTGGTCAAAACCCCCTCGCCGGAACGGATGACATCCTTGATTATCGAACGGCTGACTTCCATTTCGTTCTTATTGAGGTTCTCCTGTTGGAAATTGCGTGCTGCCCGGAACGCTAGTTCGCCGGTTTCCTGGTTGACGAGCACAAGAAAGCCACGCTCCGCGCCCGTCAGTTGAATAACCGAATCCATCGTCTCGCTCAATACTTCGCTTAGCTCGAGAGATGACCCCAACGCGCGGCAGACTTTGAAAAGTGCAGCCAGACGTGCTTGTTCGCCTGCGCCCTGGTGTCCTTCAACTTGCTCGAGAACGTTCAGCGCATCGCGGGCGATTGCGGCTTGTGAACCTTCGCAATTTGCAGCAAGAGTCTCCAGCGCGAGGCGGACCTTACGCAAGTTCTCAAGGGGATCCGTATGTTTTGGCGAATTACTCATTCGTGATTTCCCGGGACCGCGTTTGATAAAAAGGGCAGAGATCGTTCAATGAGCAGCGCTCGCATTGTGGAGAACGGGCATGGCAGATCTCGCGCCCATGACGGATAAGGTTGAGATGAACATCATAATACATCGCTGGGTCGAAAAGCGCTGCGAGGTGACTGTGTGCTTGCTCGGCGGTGATATTATCGGGACGCAAGCCCAGGCGCCCTGTCAGGCGGTAGATATGTGTGTCTACGGGGAAAGCCGGCTTGCCGAGCGAAAAAAGCAGCACGATAGCCGCGGTCTTTGGACCGACGCCCTTGAAGCGAAGCAGCCATTCCCTTGCCTCTTCAAGCGGCAGATCTTCTAGGAAGTCAAGATTGAGATCGCCGCGCTCCTCGGTAATTTGCTGCAGTGCTAGTTGGATACGAGGTCCTTTTTGATTGGCAAGACCCGCGGAGCGAATGGCGGCAATAACAGCGGACGGCTCTGCGTCACGCACCTCTTCCCAGGTAGGGAAACGCTCGCGAAGGGTTTCGAAAGCGCGATCGCGATTTGTGTCGGTTGTATTTTGAGAGAGGATTGTGGAGACCAGCTCGTCGAGTGGCGGTAGTGGATCACGCCAGACCGGCTGGCCATAGGTCTCCAGTAGACGAGAGCGGACTTCGGTCGCACGTTTCTTCGCTGATTTCACATCGAGATTATACCCTCGTGATCTACTGTTATTAATCAGCTTGTGTCTTGTACCCTTGCGGGTGGGTCCGATGCCATTCCCAGGAGCTGGCGATGATCTGCTCGAGCTTGGGGTACTTAGGCGACCAACCGAGATCGCGCTGAATTTTCTCGGAGCTTGCTACGAGACGGGGGGCATCACCAGGCCGTCGGGGAGCATCAAGAGTCGAGATCTCGTGTTCTGTAATATGCCGGGATACTTCGATGACCTCACGGACGGAGTAACCAGCCCCGTTCCCAAGGTTGTACACTAAACGGCCCTGGTCATCGAGCGCCGCTAAGCAGAGCAAGTGAGCATCGATGAGATCGGCGATGTGGATGTAATCTCGGATGCAAGTGCCATCTGGTGTTGGGTAGTCATTGCCAAAGATTTTGATTTCAGCCCGCTGGCCAAGGGCGACCTGCAGGACAAGTGGGATGAGATGGCTTTCGGGTTGATGCGCCTCGCCACGATCGGGAAGAGCGCCAGCGGCGTTGAAGTAGCGCAGCGCGGCATAGCGCAAGCCGTGTATCTGGTGATACCACTCGAGAGTCTGCTCGATCATCAGCTTGGTTTGACCGTATACGTTTGATGGACCAAGGGGCGACTCTTCCGAGAGGGGTTGGTCGCTCGAGGCATATACCGCTGCCGTAGAAGAGAGCACGAAACGCTTAACGTTGGCGCGAATACAGGCTTCGATCAAGCCCACCGAGAGCACTAGATTATTGTGGAAATATTTTCCGGGGTTCGTCATGCTCTCGCCCGCTTCAATAAAGGCGGAGAAATGCATCACCGCGTCGTATTGTTCCGCGTTTAGTGCAGCATCAAGCGCGGCACGGTCGCCGAGGTCGGCTTGGATAAACCGGGCCTCGTGCGGGATGGCTTCACGATGTCCTGTAACCAGGGAGTCGAAAACGGTCACCGAATGTCCAGCCTGTAATAAAGTTGAGGCGGCAGCAGATCCAATATAACCCGCGCCTCCCGTCAAGAAGATGTTCATCTCTAAATCTCCAGTGAAGTTAAGTATGGGTGTGCATCGTAGCGAGAGAACCTGAACACATTGTTCTCTATATCTTGAAAAACTTCAACCATCAAGAATTTCCAATTGCGCCATTGAGGCGTCAAGGTGCTTGGTTCCAATCTCCTCAAACTCGACGCTAACCTCCTCATCATCGTGGTCGATCCGCGTGGACATGACGATGCCCTCGCCGAAGACTTTGTGCCGAACACGCATCCCTGATTTATATTGAGGCTCGAGCGGGATTTTTGGGGTCAGATCCCAGGTCGTCTTCTGTTTATAGGATGTCTGTTCCCAGCTCTGGGAGCCAAGAAGATCGCCGTCCAAGAGCCCTGGTGGAATGTTGTGCAAGAAGCGTGAGGGTTCGCTCAACGTGGAAGGGCCAGCGATGCGGCGGCGAAATGTACGCAGGAGGTACAAGCGATCTTTTGTGCGTGTTACACCAACGTAAAGCAGGCGCCTTTCCTCTGCCATGGCTTCCGGGTCATCGAAGGAGCGTTGGTGAGGCAGGACACCATCGTTCAGCCCGATAATGATCACTACCGGGAATTCCAACCCCTTTGCGGCGTGCAGGGTTAGCAGGGTAGGTGCGTTCTGTTCCTCAGACAAGGTGTCCTGGTCGGAGATGAGGGCGATGCTTTCGAGGAAAGATGCCAGGTCGACGTCTTCATAATCATAGGCCACCCGCCGCAGTTCCTGAATGTTCTCCCAACGGGCTTCGCCTTCTTCGGTTCCGTCGTCGATGTATGCCCGGTAGCTGGTCTCTTCGAGGATGAGATCGATGAGAGAGACAAGGCCGCTGTTCTCTTTCATCTCGATCCAACGAAGCCAGGATTCAGCGAAGCTGATCAGCGCGCGTCGGGCACGCGGGTTGAAAATATCCATCAAGGTAGGATCTTTGTCGCGGGCAAGAGCGAACAGGATCTCCGCCGGATCGACATCGCGCTTCTGGGAACTCTCGAGCAAGAGCTCGACGGTTTTTGCGCCGATGCCGCGCGGAGGTGTGTTTAGAGCCCGCAGCAGGCTGACGCGATCGACGGGGTTGTGAATCAAACGTAAGTATGCGATCAGATCCTTGATCTCTCGACGGCCATAGAATCGCTGTGCGCCAACGATGCGGTAGGATAGGCCGGCGCGCAGGAAAGCTTCCTCCAGGGCTCGGGATTGAGCGTTGGTGCGGTACATCACAGCGCAATCTCCGGGATCAACCTCGCCAGCAAGGGTCAGGGTTGCGATGATCTCCACTGCGAAATCGGCCTCATCGTTTTCGTTATAGGATTCGTGAAGGACAACGGGGGTCCCGGAGCCCCGATCTGTAAATAGCAGCTTCCGCTGACGACCAGGGTTGCGGTCAATCACCGCGGTGGCAACATCCAAAACGGTCTGGGTGGATCTATAGTTTTGCTCGAGGAGGATCGTGCGCGCTTGAGGGTAGTCCTCTTGAAAGCGATGCACATTGCGGTAATCGGCCCCTCGCCAGCGGTAGATAGACTGGTCAGGATCGCCGACGACGAACAGATCTGGATTTTCCCCCGCCAACAGGCGCAGCAATGAATATTGCGCGGTGTTGGTATCCTGAAACTCATCAACGAGGAGGTGTTGGAAACGTCGCCGATAGGCGCTTCGTAGATCATCGTGATCTCGCAGCAGGCGATAAACCCAGAAAAGCAGATCGTCGAAATCTAGAGCGTTATTCGCCAGCAAAGCCTGTTGGTAGCGCTCATACACCTGGCGCACGACTTCGTTTGCGTATGTATCGGTGTTGAAGTCTTCCAGCTCGATCAGTTCATTTTTTGCTTTTGAGATTGCATTCAGAATACGCCCCGGCCGCGTCTGTTTAGGATCAAGTCGCAAATCCTTAATTGCCTCTCGAACCAGGGACTGTTGATCGGAGTCATCATAGATCACATAGTCGCGCGTTAGCGGCAGATAATCGGCTTCCTGGCGGATGATGCGTGCACAAAGAGCATGGAAGGTGCCCAGGTTCGGCAATCCGCCCCCTGCATTCGTGTCATGTGCAAGCAGTTCCTGTACCCGTTTGCTCATCTCTTTGGCGGCCTTGTTTGTGAAGGTGACGGCGACAATCGACCGCGGTACTACCCCCATTGCAGTGATGAGCTGGACCACGCGGTGGGTTAGGACGCGCGTCTTCCCGGAACCTGGTCCAGCAAGCACCAGAACCGGCCCGAGGGGAGCGGTGACCGCTTCAATTTGGGATGAGTTTAAATTAGCGGACAGGTCCATTATGAGTTTTGACCTTTGTGGTTGCCTGGTCGGCTGAATACATTAAGTGATGTCATTCAAATTTATAAGGGCCGATGTCGAGCGTGTCAGAGCTGTCGAGAAGGCCGGTGAGAGGCGCATCAGGGAGCGGCAGAACTCGACTATCCGCAAAGTAGGGAAAATCAAAATGAACCGCGTCCCCCGCGGATTTTCCGGGAATGGGCATGAGCCGTGCTGTGAGTGGCTTGGTGTGGCGTAGGCCGATTGCGCCGAGGTCGAGAAGAAGCCCGGTTAATGCTTCTGTGCTCGCATCTCCCGGAAGTGGGATGGTGTCTAGACCGGTTCCGCAAAGAGTGGAGTAGAGCAGTAAATCGGCGATCGTAAGGATCCCTTCACTGGCGCGCGCAGCTAGGACGGTATCCTCCAGAACAGGAAGGAAGAGTCCACAAAAGCCCGCGCGTTGGAATTGGGCGCTATCAAGGCAGTCGGTCAAGAAGGCTGCCGCTGCTGCGCTGCCAGAATGTCCGAAAGCGGATGCTCCGATTATCTCGAGCGCCGTGCCGATCGAGCGTTGTGATTCGGGATATGGGGCGAAGGAGAAATCGACTCCAAGGAAGCGAAAATCATGATCGCTGGCGATGGCATCGGTGACCCGGACGAGGTTTGCTGCATGCGTCTCGATTGCCGCAACCAGTTGTTTCTTCGCCGATTGGGGCGAATCCGCGTCTTTGACAACGCTGACGGCGAGATCGGCTGATTCGGTAGCGATCGCAAGTGAGGGCGGTCCGCCGCGGTGATACGCTGCGGGGAAGAAAGGGACGCCTGAGGGTACATTGACCAGCGCGGCGAAGCGTAAGTTCCCAAAACCGTCGTCGCCTATGGTTGATATCTCCTGGATGGCTCGAGCACACGCCCGCGCCGCCGTGAGCGATAACCCGACTGTTGGATCCGCATAGAGTCCGGAGGAGAAGACCGTATCCGTTGCCGCCAACAATTTTGGCAGTATACGAAAACCATCCGGCTCATCGGGCAGGGCGGGCCCTATCGCCGCATAATCGATGCCCTGAATGAATATTTCAGCTTCAAGCCGGCGAGCCAGGTCTGGTCGATCGGCAGGTGCAACCGGGGTTGACATCTCTGAAGGCGGCGGCGTAGCAATGCGTAGAGTCTGAACATCAAAGCCCGTGTCCTGAAGCGCCGATCGACAATCTTTCAGGCAGTGGGCTGTTTTAGCGATGAAATCGGTATCGATTGGCCAACCCGGATCGATGAAGCCGGTGATCGCGCGAATCTTCATTCTTTTCCTCGCATTCGGGCAATTTCGAACAGGATAACCGCAGCGGCGACAGAGGCGTTCAATGACTCGGTCGAATCTTGCATGGGAATGTGTGTGCTGCCTTTAGCGATGGAGCGAAGTTCATCGCTGGGGCCGTGGGCTTCGCTCCCGATCACGATCGCGGAAGGCTTGCCCCAATCCACATCGTAGTATGGAGGCCCCAGGCCAACTTCAGCGACCCAAACATCCATTCCGCGAAGGTGTTTCTCGATCTCAGAAGTTTGCTCTTGGATAATGGGGATGTGGAAATGTGCTCCCATGGCGCCGCGCACAACTTTAGGGTTAAAGGGGTCAACTGTGCCCGGGTTGAGGAAAACGGCTTCGACGCCCGCTGCTTGCGCAGTGCGCAAGATCGTTCCGAGATTGCCGGGATCGGAAACTCGGTCTGCGACAAGCGCCAGGCTAAGATTGGCAGGAGGTGTAGAGGAGGGAAAGGGAAGAACCGCAAGAAGCCCTTGTGGGGATTCTGTGTCGGAACAGGCCTTCATAACCCGCTCAGAGACTTCTTCGGCCTCTGCTCCTAGATGGATCAACGCATCTATTAGACGCGGGTTATCTTGCTTGAATGCGTCCGTGTATAAAACGAGTTTTGCGGGTGAGCGGGAGGAAACAACCTCGTTTGCTAATCGAGTGCCCTCAATGATAAAGAGGCCTTCACGCTTGCGGGCGCGCCGCTTACTTTGCAGTGCTCGCACCCACTGCACGCGTTGATTGGACGTTGATGTAATCATTGCGCGGCGCCGTGGATTAAGCAGAATGTTCGCCCTTGGGGTAGCGTCTGCTGCAATACCTGCGTTGTCATACAGCACTCCAGGCAGTTCTATATTGTTCCCCTCCGTTTGATTGTATCACTCCGCCCGGAGCTGAACCTCCGGGCTCAACACGTAGCTAACCTCCCGCAGGTTCGAAACCTGCGGGAGGTTTAATCCGCGAACCTCTATTTTGGAGGTAAACAAAAAGAGACGCGTATGCGTCCCTTTTATGAACGAGATTGAAGTTGTTCGCTACCCTTTGGCCGCAGTCTTCACGACCTCGCTAAAAGCCTTTGGGTCACGAACGGCAAGATCGGCGAGGATCTTCCGGTTCAAAC
This sequence comes from Methanosarcinales archaeon, assembly GCA_048629905.1. GTDB lineage: Bacteria > Chloroflexota > Anaerolineae > Anaerolineales > E44-bin32 > E44-bin32. The sequence goes on along the minus strand of JAIWHF010000038.1, from coordinate 1,568 downwards.
CTATACCCGATTTCTTCAAATCGTAGATCAAACGGCTATAGGTAGTTCCATTGAGGCGCGCGGCGGCGTTGATGCGGGCAATCCAAAGACGACGCAGATCGCGTTTGCGGGTGCGGCGATCTCGATATGCATACCACAGGCTCTTTAGCATAGCCTCGTTGGCGCGACGGTATAAGGTGCTGCGAGAGCCGTACATTCCCTTGGTAAGTTTTATTACTTTCTTGTGGCGACGGCGTGTGATAGTTCCGCCTTTAACTCGTGGCACGTTTCACTCTCCTGTGGACCCCTGAGCGCCGATGTCTCTAGGACACCTGTTGTATGCACTCAACAGCCACAACAATGGGTAGGCTATTTGGAAGAGCCCCCCGTACGGGCGTTCGGGTTGGACTTATACTTCTTCAGGTAGGGAGCTAAGCGGTGAACGCGCTTGGTGATACCCTTCGATTCAACAGGAAGCATTTTAGAAAACAACCGCTTGGAACGGGCGGATTTCTTTCTGCGCAAGTGACTCTTGTTTCCCTTAGTGCGCACCAGTTTCCCGGAACCTGTTAAACGGAAGCGCTTAGCGGTTGCTTTGTGCGTCTTGAGTTTATATTTCCCCTTCTTCTTGGCTTTACGGGCCACAATCCTACTCCTCTAATAATGATAATCTCGTTCTTAGCGACCCACCTGTGGGGCACAAACCCCGCGGACGGTACCGCTGTCGATCGACACGAACCTGGTTGTCTAAAATCGCTACTGCTTTGGTTTGCCCGGCGCCAGTGTCATGAGCATCGTGCGGCCTTCCATCGTCGGGGATTGTTCAACGATTCCGACGTCGGAAAGTTCGTCCGCTATGCCCTGTAAATCCTCGAGTGCGATCTCGGGAAATGTGATTTCACGCCCACGGAAGCGGATACGCACTCGGACTTTCTTTCCTTCTAGCAACCAACGCCTTGCATTTCGAACTTTGAATGACCGATGATGCTCGGAAGTTTTCGGGCGAAGCCGTACTTCCTTGATCTCAACTTTGGTTTGCGCCTTTCTTGACTCACGGTCCTTCTTCGATTTCTCGTAGAGGAACTTGCCGAAGTCGAGCACCCGACATACAGGTGGGTCGGCGTTTGGGGCAATTTCAACCAGGTCGAGATCTGCAGTCCTGGCGGCTTCAAACGCCTCCTCAATCGTCACTACGCCGATGTTGATGCCATCGGCGCCGATAAGGCGCACGTTTTTAGCTCGAATTTGATTGTTTATTCTAAATTTTGATGCGCTGATCTTGTTCTCCTCCGAGAAAAACACATAAGCCGCCCAGTATTCACAAGAGCGGTCTCAAGGCCGCCGGATGATACCATGATAGAAGGCGGTTCGTCAACAGACTGGGCATGGACGATCATGGCATAACCACCGATCATTGTGTGAATCTCCACGTGAAACTAGCCATTAGCGCTTCTTTAATTCTACTAAACAGACGCAACCGTTGGCCTATTAGGATTCATCCAGGTCAGGCCAACGGTTGATTTAATATGCGCTAGTTGCGCAGGGGTTGTTTATTATGTTCCCTAAGGAGTATCGGGGTCCTAGTTGTC